>JBEAUK010000108.1:0-20339 GCA_041161465.1 Planctomycetota bacterium
CCGAGATGTACGGCAAGGTCGGCGGCTGCGCGAAGGGCAAGGGCGGCTCGATGCACATGTTCGACCGTCCGAACAACCTCTACGGCGGCCACGGCATCGTCGGCGCGCAGACGCCGCTCGGAACGGGCCTGGCGTTCGCGACCAAGTACGAGGACGAGGTCATCAACGGCGGCAAGAACCGCCGCGTGACGCTCTGCTTCCTCGGCGACGGCGCGGTGAACCAGGGCGCGTTCTACGAGGCGATGAACCTCGCGGGACTGTTCGACATCCCCGTCATCTTCATCGTCGAGAACAACGGCTACTCGATGGGCACCGCGATCGATCGCGGCACCACGATGAGCCACGACCTCACGATCAAGGGCCGCGCCCACGGCCTCAAGGAAGCCACGATCGACGGCATGGACCTGCTCGCCGTCTACCACGACATGCACGAGCTCGCGGAGTGGTGCCGCGAGAACTCGCGCCCCGCGTTCGTCGACATGAAGTGCTACCGCTACAAGGGCCACTCGATGTCCGACCCACGCAAGTACCGCACGCGCGAGGAAGAGGAGCGCTACGAGTCGAACGACGCGATCGCGAAGTTCGAGAAGGCGCTCATCGACCACGGCGTCGTGACCGAGGAGTCCGTGAAGGAGATGCTGAAGGGCGTGCGCGAGGAAGTGCGCGACTCGATCCAGTTCTCGAACGAGTCGCCCGAGCCGCCGCTCTCCGACCTCTACACCGATGTGTTCGTCGAGCCGTGGGGCCGCTACACGGGCTCGTCGCTGCCTGAATTCATGGGAGGCGCCGACAATGTCTGCGGCTTCCGTTCGACCGATGGAAAGGAAGGGCTCGTATGAGCGCCGTTCTCTCGAATCCTGTCTTCCGCGAGCCGTCGACCCTCTCGGGTCCGGTGCGCGAGATCGAGTTCCGCGACGCGATCCGCGAGGCGATGAGCGAGGAGATGCGCCGCGACAAGCGCGTGTTCCTCCTCGGTGAGGAAGTCGCGCAGTACGACGGCGCCTACAAGGTGTCGAAGGGCATGCTCGCCGAGTTCGGCGCGCGCCGCATCATCGACACGCCGATCTCCGAGTCCGGCTTCGCCGGCATGGCGATCGGCGCCGCGTCGATGGGCCTCCGCCCGATCGTCGAGTTCATGTCGTGGTCGTTCTCGCTCGTCGCGGCCGACCCGATCCTGAACAACGCTCCGAAGATGCTCTACATGTCCGGCGGCCAGCTTGGCTGCCCGATCGTGTTCCGCGGCAACGACGGCGCGGGCGGCCAGCTCGGCTCGACCCACAGCTGGTGCGTCGAAGGTCTCTACTCGAATGTCCCCGGCGTCAAGATCGTGATCCCGTCGTGCCCCGCCGATGCGAAGGGCCTGATGAAGACCGCGATCCGCGACGACGACCCCGTGTTCTTCCTCGAGAGCGAGCGCATGCTCGGCAACAAGGGCCATGTGCCCGAGGGCGAGTACCTGATCCCGTTCGGCCACGCGGCCGTGCGGCGCGCGGGTGCCCACTGCACGCTCGCGTCGTGGGGCCGTCCGGTCAACTTCTGCCTCGAGGCGGCCGAGATCCTGGCGAAGGAAGGCATCGACTGCGAGGTCATCGACCTCCGCACGATCCGTCCGCTCGACCTGCCGACCGTCGTCAAGAGCGTCAAGAAGACGAACTGCGCGGTCGTGGTCGACCAGTCGTGGAGCTTCTCGTCGCCCGGCGGCGAGCTCGCGGCGCTCATCCACAAGCACTGCTTCGACGACCTCGACAACTTCGTGCACCGCGTCCACTCGGACGATGTGCCGACGCCGTACTCGGCGAAGCTCGAGCAGGAGTACCTGCCGAATGTCCGCAAGATCTGCGAAGCGGTGCGAAGCGCGACATACAGGGCGTGATGGAATCAAACGCGCGAGCGATCGCCTTGAGGTAACCAGCGAATGCCAATCGAACTCACCATGCCCCGTCTCTCCGACACGATGGAGGCAGGCACCGTCATCAAGTGGAATGTCAAGGAAGGCGACTCCGTGAAGTCGGGCGCCGTCGTCGCCGACATCGAGACCGACAAGGCGACGATGGAGATGCCATGCTTCGACGACGGCCGCATCGCGGCGCTGCTCGTCGAGCCGGGCAAGCAGGTCAAGGTCGGCACGACCATCGCGCTGCTCGCGCTCGACGGCGAGGATGTCGCGACCGTGAAGGCAGGGGGCGCGAAGGGCGCTTCGGCGCCTGCGCCTGCCGCGAAGCCCGCCGCCGCCGCTGCGCCTGCGCCGGCTGCGAAGCCTGCGCCTGCGCCGACGCCGGTCGTGCAGACCGAGACGCGTCACGGCATGGAGGGTTTCGGTGCAGGTGAGGACGGCCCGCGCATGCGCGTGAGCCCCGTCGCGCGCCGCATGGCCGAAGAGCATGGGATCGACATCCGCAATGTGGCGGGCACCGGTCCCGGTGGCCGCATCATCAAGCGCGATGTCGAGCAGGCGATCGAGAACAAGTCCGCGCGTGGCGCCGCCACGATCGCGCCCGCGCAGTCGCTTGCCGTGTCGACCGGCGGCGTCCAGACGCCGAGCGCGCCGCTCGCGCTGTCGCTTCCGGGGCGCGATGTCGCGCTCACGGGCATGCGCCAGACGATCGCGCGCCGCCTCGTCGAGTCGAAGACCACGATCCCGCACTACCAGGTCACGATGAAGTTCGACATGGATCGGCTCATCGACCTCCGCCAGAGCTACAACGAGAAGCTCAAGGCGTCGGGCGTGAAGCTGAGCGTGAACGACTTCCTCGTGCGCGCATGCGCACTGGCGATGGCGGAGCACCCGTACTTCAACGCGAGCTTCGCCGGCGACCATGTGCGCATCCACGAGGTCGTGAACATCGGCGTGGCGATCTCGCTGCCCGAGGAGAAGGGCGGCGGCCTCGTCGTCGGCGTCATTCGCGACGCGGACCACAAGAGCCTGCGCCAGATCTCGGCCGACACGAAGACGCTCGCGGAGAAGGCGCGCACGAAGGGCCTGTCCGTCCAGGACATGTCCGACGCGACCTTCACGATCTCGAACCTCGGCATGTTCGGCGTGGAGCACTTCACGGCGATCATCAACCCGCCGAACTCGGCGATCCTCGCGTGCGGCGCTGCCGTCCAGCAGCCCGTGGTGCGCGATGGACGCCTCGTCGTCGGCACGCAGATGCAGGCGACGCTGTCGCTTGACCACCGCGTGATCGACGGCGCGATGGCCGCGCAGTACCTCGCGAGCCTCAAGGAGTTCATCGAGGAGCCGGAGACGCTGGTCGTCTGAGTCTGATTGAAAGTGGCTTGATCGGGCGCGTTTCGACTCCGCACGACTGGAAGTCGTGGCACCCATTTGGGCTGTCGACTCGGTGTGCGGGGCGCTCGGGCTTTGCCCTCGGTGAAGCCTATCGCACGAGCACGATCTCGACGGCGGCTGGGCCGTGGACGCCGGTCACGAGCACGCCTTCGATGTCGGCGGTCTTCGAGGGGCCGGTGATGATCGTCGTCGAGGCTGCGTCGAGCGTGTCGGGGCGCGACTCGAAGAGGTCGACCAGATCTGGCAGGACCTGACTCTCGCGCACGATCGCGATGTGGATCGGCGGCGTGACCCACGCGTTTCGGATGCGGCCGTGCGTCGAGACGACGAGCGAGCCGCTCTCGGCGATCGCGCAGTCGACATCGGTGACGCCGACCTCGCAGTCGAAGAGGAGATCGGCGTTGTCGTTCGGTGCGAGGCGCGCGCCGGCGGCCGCGCTCGCGCGCGCGGCGAGCGCCGCGTCGCGCACGGCGACCACGGTGGTGCCGCGGATTTCAAGGAGTTTCGCGAGGGTCGCGTCGAGCCCCGCGTCGTCGATGCGCGTCACGCGCATGCCGACGGCCTGCGCCTTCGCCGCGAAGAGATCGGCGAGGTTCGCCGCGTCGCGCGCAATACGGCGGACGACCGTGTGCGCGGGCACTTCGGCCACCGACACGGGCTGCGCGCGCACGGCGGCACGCACGCGCGCGAGCAGGAGGTCGACGGCGGGGCTGCGGGCGGTCATCGTGCACCTCGCGCGTTGTCGTGCTTCGCGAACCACTCGCGGAAAGTCTCGCCTGCCGCGAAGCCGAGGTCGCGCGTCGCGGTCCAGCCGGCGCCCGGGCCCGGCGCGCGCGTCAGCCACGCGCGGTCGCCGTCTTGCGTCGCTTCTCGCTGGCCCAGCATGCGCGCGTGCAACCGCGCGGCGCCGATCGCGAGGCGGAAGAGCGCAGGGCGCTCGGCGAGCCAGCGCCAGACGCGCAGCACGGATTCCTCGCTCGCTGGCGAAAGGCCGCGCTCGCGCAGCCGCGCGCGGTCGTGCAGCAGGAACTTCGGAATGTCGATCTTGACGGGGCACGCCTCGTAGCACGCGCCGCAGAGCGAGCTCGCGCGCGGGAGATCGGGGTAGTTCGTTAAGCCGTTCGAGCCCGACTGCGCGCGTTCGAGTTCGGGCGTCAGCACGGCGCCGATCGGGCCTGCGTACACCGAACCGTACGAGTGGCCGCCGACCTTGCGGTAGACGGGGCAGGCGTTCAGGCACGCGCCGCAGCGGATGCAGCGGAGGAGATCGCGCTTCTCGCTTGCGAGGACGCCGACGCGCCCCGCGTCGACGAGCACGAAGTGCACTTCCTTCGGCCCGCCGTGCTCGCCCGCGCGGCGCGGGCCGCGCACGAAGCTCGTGTAGATCGTGAGCGGCTGCGCGGTGCCGCTGCGCGCGAGCAGCTTGAGGAAGGGCGCCAGGTCGCGCGCGCCGCGGATGAGCTTCTCGATGCCGACGAACACGATGTGGACGGGCGGTCCGCCGACCGAGAGGTCGAAGTTGCCTTCGTTCGTGCAGATGACGGCGGAGCCTTCGTCGGCGAGCAGGAAGTTCGCACCCGAGACGCCGATGTCGGCGGCGCGGTAGAGGCCGCGCATGTGCTCGCGCGCGATCTTCGTGAGTTCCTCGGGATCCTCGGTGTAGCGCGAGCCGAGCTCGCGCACGAAGCTCTTCGCGGTCGCGACGCGGTCCTTGTGGATCATCGGCGTCACGATGTGGCTTGGCGCGTCGCCGTCGATCTGGAGGATGAACTCGCCGAGATCGGTCTCGAGCGTCTTGATGCCCGCGGCCTCGAACGCGGGGAGAAGGCCGATCTCCTCGGTGACCATCGACTTGCTCTTGACGCAGGATGTCGCGTGGTGCGCGCGGGCGATGTCGAGGGCGATCGCGCACGCGTCGCGGCCGGTGGCGGCTGCGTGGATGTGCGCGCCCGAGGCCTCGGCGTTCGCGATGAAGCGCTCGAGGAGTTCGTCGAGATGGTCGAGCGCGTACTGCTTCGTGTCGCGCGCGACCGTGCGGAGGTCGTCGTATTCGAGGCCGAAATCGCGGTCGAAGATGCCGCCGCGCTGCGAGTCCTTGAGATGGGTGGCGTTGCCGACGAACTGCTGCAGCTTGAGGTCGCGCACGGCCTCGCGCGCGCGGGGCTTCATGTCGAAGGGAAGTTGGGGCGCGATGAGCGGGTTCATGGTTTCCCCCCATTCATGGCTTTCCCCCGTTCGGGGCCCCGGTTTCGAGCAGACCCAGCGATTCGGCGAGTGCTTCCGCCGGCGAGATCACGCGCAGCGCCACGCCCTTGCGATGGGCGAGGCCAGCAAGATGCGCGGCGCACCCCGTGTCGCTTGCGACGAGCGTGCCGGCGCCGGTCGACGCCACATGCGCGAGCTTTTCGTCGCCGAGCGCGGTCGACACCTCGGGAAACTGCGTGCTGAACATGCCGCCGAAGCCGCAGCATTGCGCCATGTCGGGCAGGTCGCGCACCTCGCCGCAGCCCACGCGCGACAAGAACGGCGCCGTGCAGCCGTGGCGGTGGAGCCCGCGCAGGTGGCAGGCGTCGTGGCAGGTGAGCGGGGCGCAGGGGCGGCCCTTGAGCGAAGTCGGGTCGACGCCGAGTCGCGTCTCGAGGAACTCGATGAGTTCGTAGGTCTTCGCCGCGAGCGCCTCCGCGGCCGCGCGGTCTGCGGAACCCGCGTCGAAGAGCCCCGCGTACTTCTCGCGCACGACCGACGCGCACGAGCCAGACGGCGTCACCACCGCGTCATACGGCGCGAAGACCGCGCACATCCGACGCGCGAGCGTGGCCGCGTCGGCGGGAAGCCCGTTCGACAGCATCGGCTGCCCGCAGCAGGTCTGCGCGAGCGGCACCTCGGGCGCAACGCCGCAATGCTCGAGCACCAGCACCGTCGCCTTGAGCGCGCGCGGCGCGAGCGCTTCGGCAAGACAGGTGGTGAAGAGCGCGACGCGCATCGGTGCAATGTAGCGTCAGCCCGCAGCCACGCGCATCACGACCGGCGCGAGAAGCGGCGCGGCGAGCGCGCAGACCGCGGTGATGGCGAGGGCGATCGCAAGAAGCATCGCGGCTTCGGTCGCGAGGAACGCAGCGACGCGGCCGCGGCTTGCGCCGAGGCGGCGCATGAGCGCGAGTTCGTCGGCGCGTAGGCGGATCGAGAGCGCGAAGGCCAGCGCTGCGACGAGGAGGACGAGCGCCGCCGTCGCCACGGCCACGGCGCCGAGCACGCGGCCGACGCCGAAGATCCGCTCGAGCACGCGCTCGATGAACTGGTCGGGGCGCGCGAGCTGCAGCGTTTCGTCCTTGCCGGTGAAGCGGCCGAGCAGGATCGCCTGCGCCTTCGCGTCGGCTGGGTAGACGAGCGCCGCGTCGATCGGGAAGGTCGACGGGTCGCCGTGGAAGTGGAAGTCGGCGGCGATGCCGTCGGCGGCCTTCCGCTCGATCGGCAGCGCTTCGCCGGCGATCTTGCGTTCGCCGTCTTGGCCGATGAGCGCGCCGGGCGCCGTGCTCGCCGCCGGGTCGTCGTGGCGATGTCCGAGGCCGCGGATCGACCACATGGTGCGGAGGTCGACGAAGAGGACGCCGTCGTCGGGGGTGCCCGTCGGCGGCAGGATGCCCGTCACCGTGAGTTCGAGCGGGAACACGCCCGCGAGGTCGGAGAGCGAGGCTGGATCGGTGAAGAGCCGCGAGCCAGGCGCGAGCCCGAGCGCGCGCGCCGCCTCCGCGCCAGCGACGCACTCGCCGATCGTCGCGAACACCGCGCCCGACGCCGGGCGCAGGCCGCGGCGGTCGAAGTTGTCGATCGTGGTGCCGACGACCGGTGTCTTCTGCGCGGTGGCGCCGAGTGCGAACGGCACGGCTTGGCCGAGGCCATCGCCTTCGATGCGCGCGAGATCCTGCATGAGGAGCCCGCGCGGCGGCGTCGCCGCGAAGAAGAGCGCGCCGAACACGAGGTCGGATTCGCTGCCCTTCGCGCCGAGGACCAGCGGCGCGACCGCCGCGCGCGCGCGCATGTCGGTCGATGCGCGCTCGAGGAGCGATGCGAGCGCGAGCGGCACGCCGAGCGAAAGCCCGAGGACAAGCGCGAGCAGCAGGCTGCGGCGCCACGAATGGCGCAGCGAGCGAATCGCGAGGAAGAAGGCGTGGCGCGGGAGCCCGATCATCGCGGGCCTCCGCGCAGGCTGCCGATATCGAGGACGCCGGTGAACTCGCCGAGAATCGACTCGTCGTGCGTCGCGACGACGAGCGCAGCGTTTGCGGCGCGCGCCTCGAGGACGAGCAGTTCCGCGATCGCCCGCTTGAGCGCCGGGTCGAGGTTGCCCGTCGGTTCGTCTGCGAGCACGATCATCGGCTGCGTGACGAGCGCCCGTGCGATCGCCACGCGCTGGCGTTCGCCGTGCGAGAGCCGGTCGATCGAGCGGCGCGACTTGTCTGCGAGACCGACGCGCTCGAGCTGCTCGAGCGCGCGCGCGCGCGCGTCGTCGTCGAGCGCAAGCGAGCCGTGCAGCCGGAACGGGAGCAAGACATTCTCAAGGACATCGAGCGACGCCACGAGCTCGAAGGTCTGGAACACCTGCCCGACGCAGGTGGCGCGGTAGGCGCGGCGCTCGGCGTCGCTCATCGACGAGAGCGAGCGGCCCCGCGCGCGGACCTCGCCCTCAATCGGGAGCAGTTCGCCTGAAAGAAGCGCGAGCAGGGTGCTCTTGCCCGAGCCCGATGGACCGCGCACCGCAAGCGCGGCGCCCCGTGCAAGTGCAAACGCGGGCACGCGCAGTTCGAACGCGGCCTTCTCGCCGGCCATGCGGCGGAACACGAGATCGGTCGTCTCGATCAGCATCGCGTGAGGAGCGGTTGCGCCCGTCGTCTGCACGCGCGCAGGGTAGCGCAGCGGAGCTATCCTGAGCCCATGCTCCGAAGCCTCTCCCCGGTCTTGGCAGTGGTTGCGTGCATGTGTGCCATGCTCTCGGTCGTCGGCTGCAATGGCGGCAGCGAGCCGGCGGCCGTGCGCGCGCCTTGGACGAAGCCCCGCGTCTTTGCGGCCAATCCGGCGCTCGCCTCGATGGTGCGTGACCTTGCGGGCGACGAGGTCGAGCTCGTGACGCCGTGGACAGACGCGCCCGATCCAGCCTACTGGAAGCCTTCGGCCGAGGCGATCCGCCAGATCCAGACCTGCGACCTCATCGTGCTGAACGGCGCGGCGTACGAGCCGTGGGCCGCGCAGGCCGCGTTGCCGCGAGCGCGTACGGTCGACACGACGAAGGCCGTGAAGGCGCAGCTCATCAAGGTCGAGGGTGAAACGCACTCGCACGGACCGGAAGGCGAGCACACGCACTCGACGACGGCGTCGACCACCTGGCTTTCGCCCTCGATCGCGCGTGCGCAGGCGGAGGCCATCGCATCCGGGCTGATGCCGTTCTTCACGACCTCGGAGGCGACGGCCGCGTTCGCCGCGCGCAAGACGAACTTGCTCGCGAGTTTCAGCCGTATCGAAAAAGCGCTCGCCGAACTCAAGGCGCTCGAGCCGAAGTGGCTCGCGTCGCATCCCGTCTACCAGTACCTCGGTCAGGCGGCCGGCATCGAGATCGAGAGCAAGCACTGGGAGCCGGGCGAGATGCCCGACGAGAAGGAGTGGACCAAGTTCCGCCTCACGCGCGCCGCGTTTCCCAAGCCGACCGCGTGGATGCTCTGGGAGGGCGAGCCCGGCCCCGAGATCCGTGCGCAACTCGAGAAGGAAGGCGTGCGAGTCGCCGTTGTTCCGCTCTTCCCGAGTGCCGACGGCGAGTTCGCCAAGAGTTACGCGATCCTGCTCGAGCGCATGGTCGAGGAACTCGGGCGTCGGTAGCGGCGACGGTCGGATAGACTGCGCGGATGCTTCGTTCGCCCGCTGTTTCCGCGCTTCTCGCCCTCGGCCTTCTCGTCACCGGTGCCACCGCGCAGACGACGAAGTCCCAGTCCCAGCCCCAGTCCCAATCGAAGTCTTCCTCGCAGCCGAAGATCAAGCCGCTCGAGATCGCCTACGGCATTCCGAAGGCGCGTCCCAAGACGAAGGGCGCGCTGCGCCTCGCGAGCTACAACGCAGAGAACCTCTTCGACCAGAAGGACGACCCGAACCAGTCGGGCGAGTACGACGACCTCAAGGAGGCCACGAGCGAGGCGCGGCTCAAGGCCGTCGCCAAGGCGATCCGCGAACTCGACGCCGATGTCCTCTGCCTGCAGGAGATCGAGTCGAAGGAATGCCTCGAGTGGTTCCGCGACACCTACCTCAAGGACATGGGCTACGACTATGTCGCGAGCGAGGATGTGTCGTACTACCGCGGCGTCGAGCAGTCGGTGCTCTCGCGCGTGCCGATCGTGAAGGCGCAGGTCTTCCAGGGCGAGGACCTCGTCATCAGCGACATGGAGTCGCGCCGCACCGATTCGGAGGCGAAGCGCCTCGGCGGCACCTGGGCGAAGCCCGAAGGCAAGATGCCGGAGAAGTTCCAGCGCTCGCCGCTCAAGGTGGACCTCAGGACGAAGGATGGCTTCGAACTCAGCGTGTTCGTCGTGCACTTCAAGGCGGGCGCGTTTGACTGGCAGCGTGAGCTCGAGGCGCTGCAGGTCGAGTTGTTCGTCGAGGAGATGCTCAAGAAAAATCCCGACGCGAACGTCGCGGTGCTCGGCGACTACAACTCGATGCCGAACTCGATGAGCGCCAAGTCGCTCCGCATCTCGGACGACGGGCTCGTGAGCGCCTATGACTGGCGTTTCGACAAGAAGGCGCCGCGTGAGCGCTACACCACCCACTCGAGCGGTCGCTCGATCGACTTCATCGTGATGAGCCCCGGCCTCGCTGCGGACTGCGTCGATGGCTCGTACTTCGTGCTCGGCACGCCGCACGCGGGTTCCGACTGGGATTGGCGCAAGGCGGACGAGAATCCTCCGCCGAACGGCTACGCGAGCGACCACTACCCGGTGGCCATCGAAATCATGACCGCGAGCGACAAGCCCGCGAGCGCGTTCAAGCGTGCTGGCGTCGCGGCGGCGAACGAGGACGACGACGAACCGAAGCGTCCAGCTGCCGCGGGCAAGGAGGAGTCGAAGAAGGATTCCGACAAGCCGGCGACGAAGCCCGCTGCGACCGCCGCTGACGCGAGTGGCCCGCGACCCGTGGGCGAACCGCCCGCGGCCGACCAGAAGCTTGCCGCCGAGCTCCGCGCGGCGGGCTGGACCTTCATCCTGCCCGAGCCGAAGAGCAAGGCCGCCAAGTGGGGCAACACCGATCCGCGCACCACCTGGTGGCCCGGCTTCTGGCGAAATGAGAAGACAGGCGCGATGAGCGCCTCGCAGCCGAAGGGCGATCCATCGAAGGGTCGTGGATTCGTGGGCGATGGTCAGGACAAGCCGAAGTGGCGCGACGGCGGCTCGCCCGGCCCGGTGGGCTGGGTCGAGTGGCTGAGCTCGAGCGAGGGCGCGGGCGACGCGAAGTGAGCTGATCGGAGGCGACTGTGCAGACAGCGATCATGTTCTCGGCGGCTGGAATCGCGATGATTGCGATCGCGGTGTTCGCCCCTGACTTCGTGATGGAGGGGCGACGCGTGCGCTCGCTGGTGGCGCTGCTCGGACGCACGGGAACGCGCGTCCTCTACGCGTTTCTCGGCATTGTCCTGATGGCGGCGGCTGCCTTCACGCTGATGCAGGAGCCTGGCTGAATTCAGGTCTGACCGAGCAGCCGCATGACCTCGGTGACATCCTTGTCGCCGCGGCCTGAGACATTGATGACGAGCGCCTGGTCGGGGCGCATCGCGCGCGCGGCGACGATGGAGCCGTGGATCGCGTGCGAGGTCTCGAGCGCGGGAATGATGCCTTCCATCCGCGCGAACAACTGGAAAGCCTCGAGCGCCTCATCGTCGGTCGCGGCGATGTACTCGACGCGCTTCGTGTCCTTCCACCACGAGTGCTCGGGGCCGACGCCTGGGTAGTCGAGGCCCGCGCTGCACGAGTGGACATCGGCGGTCTGGCCGAACTGGTCCTGCAGCACATAGCTCATCGAGCCGTGCAGGACGCCGGGTGTTCCGTAGGTGAGCGGCGCGGCGTGGTCGCCGGGCCTCGCGCCGCGGCCGCCGGCCTCGACGCCGATCAGGCGCACCGACGAATCCTCGACGAACGGATAGAAGATGCCGGCCGCATTCGACCCGCCGCCCACGCATGCGACGACCGCGTCGGGCAGGCGACCGAGCTTCTCGAGGCACTGCGCGCGGCACTCGCGGCCGATCACGCTCTGGAAGTCGCGCACCATCATCGGGAAGGGGTGCGGGCCGACGACCGAGCCGATGATGTAGTGGGTCTTGCCGACCGAGCCCATCCAGTCGCGCATCGCCTCGTTGGTCGCGTCCTTCAGCGTCTTCGAGCCGGAATCGACCTCGATCACCTTCGCGCCCATCAGCCGCATGCGGAAGACATTGAGCTTCTGGCGGCGCACATCCTCGCTACCCATGTAGACGCAGCACTCGATGCCGAAGCGCGCGCACGCGGTCGCCGTCGCGACGCCGTGCTGGCCCGCGCCGGTCTCGGCGATGATGCGCGTCTTGCCCATGCGCTTCGCGAGGAGCGCCTGACCGAGCGCGTTGTTGATCTTGTGGGCGCCGGTGTGGGCGAGGTCCTCGCGCTTGAGCCAGATCGCGGCGCCGCCCGCGTGCTGCGAGAGCCGCGGGGCGGGCGTGAGCTGCGTCGGGCGTCCGACGAACTCGCGGAGAAGCTGATCGAGCTCGAGGAGGAACGACGGATCGGCACGCGCGTCGCGGTACGCGTTGCTGAGCTCCTCGAGCGCGGCCATGAGCGTCTCGGGGACATAGCGGCCGCCGAACACGCCAAAGCGGCCGCGCTCGTCGGGAACGCGCGAGTGCTGCGAGGGATTCGGGGCAGAAGGAGCGGTCGTCATCGTGGAACTCAGATTCGCCGCGCAGCCGCGTCGGCGTCACGGCGGAAGATCGACATCACGGGGCCCGAGAGCGCATAGATCACGAAGCCTGCGGCCAGCGCTTGCACGGGCCACCAGATGGCGATGATCACCGGGAGCACGATCTTGAGCAGGCTCTGGAAGCCGCGGCGCGCGCGCAGCACGCGGTTCGCGAAGTGGTTGTAGCGGATGTTCGAGATCATCGCGAGCGCGACGATGATCGTCACGAGCGGGATTCCCAGAGCCGCGACGCGTGCGAAGGCGAGGCCTTCCTCGATGCCGGGGGTCTCGTGGAGAAGATGCTGGTGCAGCACGATGAGGCTGGCGACCGTGCCGCCCGCGCCGGGCGAGGGAAGGCCCTTGAAGTAGAGGTGGTCTTCTTCCTTCGCGCTCCGAACCTCGGCGTTGAAGCGTGCGAGGCGCAGCGCGGTGCAGCACATGTAGAACGCGGCGATCGCCCAGAGCACCTTCGCGTAGGCGCTGTCGGCGGGCCCGAGGATCGCGAGTTCGCCTGCGGGCCCGTAGTAGTGGCTCACGAGGCGAAGCGTCATGAACGCCGGCGCGACGCCGAAGGTGATGACATCGGCGAGGCTGTCGAGCTGGGCGCCGATGTCGGAGGTCGATCGGGTGAGCCGCGCGACCGAGCCATCGATCGCGTCGAAGAACATCCCGAGGAACACGAGGGCTCCGGCGACGGTGAGCGTCGACCAGCCGAAGGCGGTGTCTGCGATCGGCTTCGCGGCGTAGTGGATCGCTGCAAAGCCGCAGATTGCGTTTCCGAGGGTGAGCAGGGTCGGCAGCACGCTCGCGGCGCGGCGACGACGGCGGATGCGGCCGATCATCGGTCCGATGTCACGGCTCGCCTGGCGGGGGTCGTCGGTGGTTCGCGGAGACGGAGTTTCAGGTGCCATGGTCGCTGGGTCCTGTCTCGGGCGCTTCAGGTGCCGTCTCAGGGGTTTCCGCCGCTGGAAGCGCCGTCTCTGGAATCTGCTCCGCGGGCGCCTCGATGGGCGGAAGTCGCGGCGTCTGCGGGGTCGGGGCTGGCGCTGGAGCCGTCGCAGGCTCCTGTGGGGGCAGGATATCCGCGAGGGAGGGAAGGATCACGAGGACGCTCGCCCGATCTGGAAACGGGCGTCCATCGAGCAGGAGGGCGGCGAGCGTCGGCGGAAGGCCGGTGGCCGGGCCGTCGCCATCTCCCGACTCCGGGGGGATGACGGGGGTCTCGAGGACGATGAGCGCGTCCTCTGGGCCGAGTTCGAGCGCGGCGCGACCGCTGCGGATGTCGGTGCTCCGTACGCGGACGGTCGACGGATCGATGGTCACCACCGCGACGCGCGCCGCGTCCTCCGACAGCCGTAGTTCGACACGCGCCCGTGCCGCATCGACGGTGGGGAAGCACCAACCGCGGAGGCCGAGGCGAAGGATCACTTCATCGCTCGCCGCGGGCCGACCCGCCACGAAGTAGGGCGTGCCGCGCGCGAGCTGGGCCGACGCGAGGTCCACCCATGTGTTCGGCTGTCCGAGCAGCGTGCTGCGCGCAGAGGCGGAGTCGCCGAGCGCCGCGAGCGCCGCACCGAGGCGCGCCGCGTCCGCGCGCAGCAGCGTGAAGCCGTTGGCGTCGAGGTCGGATGCGATGCGAGTCGCGAGGCCTTCGGCGACGATGCGATCGATTCCTTCCTTGCGTCGCTTCGGATCGTTCGGCACGAACCAGCGCAGGAGCTCGATGCCGGTCTGCGCGCTCGCACGGACCGCGCCGCGCTCGTCGCGCGTGGCCGCGCGGGTCGCTGCGCTCTTCGCCGGCTGACATGACGCCGCCAGCATCGCCGACGCACTGGCCGCGATGGTTGCGAGGGCAAACGGAAGCCCGCGCGGACGCATCGTCACGCGTGAGCTCTCGACGGCACGCCGTTGATCGTGTCGATCATCGCGCGCAGACGGCTCCAGGCGCGTCGATTGAACCGGAAGGCGATGCGTGGCAGCGACCGATGCTCCTCTTCCTCTTCATACGCGCCCACCGCGCGGAAGGTGCCGTCCACGCAGAGATCGGCCTTGAACTCGCGCTCGAGCCGCGCGAGTTCGGCGTCGTCGACCGAGGTCAGCAGGCGGATGACGAGTTCCTTGCCCACGAAGCGCATGGAGTGGAAGCGCCGGTAGAAGTTCGCGACCTCCGCGACCGCGGCGGCCGGGTCTGTGTGGATCGTGTAGAGCGCGCGGTCCTCGGGCGAGATGAGCTTGCGGCGCGCGAGTGGAAGCACGCAGCCTTCCTCCCAGCTCTTCCAGTAGTCGCCGCCCTCGTGCTCGAGGAGCACGATCGGAATCAGGTGCGACTTGCCGGTCTGGATCAGCGTCAGCGCCTCGAAGAGCTCGTCCTGGGTGCCGAAGCCGCCCGGGAAGACGGCCACCGCGTCGGAGTGCGCCATGAACATCAGCTTGCGCGTGAAGAAGTAGCGGAAGTTGACGAGCTTCGGATCACCGTCGATCACCGAGTTCGCGCTCACCTCGAACGGCAGCCGAATGCGCAGGCCGAAGCACTTGTCGACCTCGGGGCCCTCGTGGCCGGCCTTCATGATGCCGTCGCCCGCGCCCGTGATCACCATCATCCCTGCTTCGGAGATCAAGCGGCTGAAGTCGCGCGCGAGTGCGTAGTCGGGATCGGTCTCGGGCGTGCGGGCGCTGCCGAAGATCGAGATCTTGCGCGTGCCGCGGTACGGGTTGAAGATGCGGTAGGCGTGGCGCATCTCCTTGAGCGCGCTGCGCACGAGCTTGAGTTGGCCCATGTCCGCGCCGTCTGAGACAAGCTTGAGACCCGACAGCATGATCTCGGCGACGAGTTCGCGCGCTTCCGGCGAGGGCTGCACGCCGGAAGACTCGAAGAAGCGGTCGACGGCGGCCTCGATGTGCGAGAGGTCAAGCTTGGGTCGCTGCGGATCGGATGGGTTCTGGGCGTTCATGAGGGTCGTGGTACGGAACAGACGGCTGTCAGGGTTCGCATCGCGCGCGCGGGGCGGTTCATCATCGTCTCGAGCGGTCCTCGGGCGCGACTTTCGCGGCTGCGGAACCGCTCTCCGTAGGGGAAGCCGGAGGGTTCGAGGGTGGAAGAGAGGGTGTCTGCGAGGATTCGGGGAGCGGAACCGTCACGGTCGGCTCGTCGGTGATGCCCGGGAGCGGCGCGATCGAGACCTGCGGCTCGCCAAGCGTGCCCTTGACATCGATCGCGAAGATCGCGCCCGTCACGCCGCCGATCAGCTCGCTGAGGACCGGCACCGTGCCCTTCGCGGAGAGGCGCATGGCGACGGCGAGGGTCGGGATGTCCATCGTTCCAGCGCCGGAGAGATTGAGCGTTCCGCTCGAAAGCCGTACCGAGGTGATCTCGGCCGTCGAGCCGTTGATCGTCATATGAGCCTCCGTCTCGTGCAGCGAGCTGTTCAACGGCAGCATCAGCTGCGTGAGCTGGAGGACGCGCATCGCGATCGGCGTCGACGCGAGACGCGCGTCGCGGAGCGCAACATCGAGCGTGCCGGTGCGCGCCGCGGACGCCACTGCGGTTCCGCCTGTCGGACCCTCGATCTCGAGGCGTGCGGTGACCTTGCCGCCACCGCGCGTCGTCGTCGGTGCGGTCGGATCGCGCAGCGGATCGAATGCGGCCTCCGCGATGCGTGCAAGCACGCTGTAGCGATCGCGCTCGAAGTCGATGTTCGAGCGGACATCGAAGCGGCCGCCCGCGATGTCGCCCGCCGCATCGATCGCAAGGCCGCGCCCATCGGGAGTCGAGACGATGCGGGCGCTGCTCTTCCCGAGGACGCGTCCCATCGCCTTCGAGCCCGTCGAGCTCAGCGTCGTCTCGAAGTCGATCGACTTCGCCGCGTGTGGCTCGTATCGCAGCGAGATCGGAAGAACCGCCTGCATGTCGGTGAACTTGACGCCAGCGTCGAACGACGCGCCGTCGAGCCGTGCCTCGCCGCGCAGGCTGTAGAGGTCGGGCTCCGCCGCGCTGCCGGAGGACGGCCAGCGCAGGTCGATGTCCGTGAGGTCGAGGAGGAATCGGCCGGTCGTGGTGAGGTCGATCGATCGCGCGGAGAGGTCAAGTGGTGGCGGGAGCACCTCTCGCAGCGCGGGGGTCAGGGCGGCGGCGTCGATCGAGAGCTGCGCGGAGAGCCGCGAGTCGACGCCGAGGTCGACCTCGCCTCCGAGGGTCATCGAACCCTGCGCTCCATCGCCGATCGCGCCGCGGAGATCGAAATTCACGCTCTTCGAATCGGCGTCAAGGCGGCTCGTCGCGTCGAAGGCAAACGACACGCGCTCCTTCTCCTCGCCGATGCTGAGCGACTTTGGAATCACCGCGAGCTTCTCGCCGTCGGCGGCCGTGTATCGGGCATCGAACACGCCCCGTGCGTCGCGCGACTTCAGGAGCGACACGATCCCTGCGCCACGCGCGGAAAGCAGTTCGCGCAGGACAGGCGACTCGATCCGAGCGCCCGACCATTGGGCGTCGAGCGTCTCGGTCGAAAGCTGGCCCGAGAGGCGCAGCAGGCCATCGCTCGCACCGCCGCTCGAGAGCCGGAGCTCGAGACTGTCGGCGCGCACGGTGTCGCCGTCCACCTCGATCTGGCCGGCGAGGTGATCGGCGCGCACGCGAACGCCGTCCATCGTCACCTCGAGCCAGACCGGCACGAGGCTTCCGCGCGTCACCGCCTGCGATCCATCGACCGTGCGGGTGACGGAGCCATCGAGCACGCCGCTTGGCCGGAGGCGCGCGAAGCGAGACTTCGACTCTTCCGGCGTGTCGCCGAGATAGCCCTCGAATGCCGTGTCGAGCGGCAGGTCGTCGAGCTTGAGCTCGACGCGGCGGCCGGGACCGGTCAGGTCGGCGTAGCCACTGGCCTCGATCGCACCGTCGCCGCGTGTTCCCTTGCAGTTCTCGAAACTCACGCGTTCCGGGCTGATGTCGAGCTTGGCCGAGCAGTTCTCAAGCGCAAAGCCCTCGGGCCAGGGGAGTCCTTGCTTCGACAGCCAGGTGCGGCCAGCGGAATCGGGCGCGGCGCGACCGCGGTTGAAGTCGATCTTGACCGAGAACGACTCGGCGCCGTTCGGCTTCGTGGTGACGAAGCCATTGAGGTCGAGCGAGCCGCTGAGTCCGAGCGCGCGCAGCAGCTCACCCGCCGGCGCGAGGTCCTTGCCGGGCCAGCCGAGCGCCTGCTCGTCGCCTGCGAACGGAATCGCCGCAAGCAGCGCAGGATTGACAGCGTCGTCCGCGGCGGTGATCTCGATGAGCGGATGAAGTCCCCGCCCGCCCTTGCCGTCGCGAGGAATCTGCACGCTTCCGGCGACCACGAACGAACCACCCGCGGGGGTGACCGCGTGGAGTCCGCCGCCGCCGATCACGATCCTCGACGAGGCGATCGTGATCGCGCCGGACTGGATGCGCAGGGGGTACGGGAAGCGTCCGAAGACGAGCCCCGCGTTCCGAACCTTGACATCGCCGGTCACGATGACGGGCGTGCCGAAGCCGGCAGGCGAGTGGATGTGGATGTCGAAGCTGGCGCGACCGCCGAGCTTGAAAGGGCCTGCGTCGAGGCTGCGCTGGAGACGCGAGGCGTCGGGGCCGGTCGCTGCATCGGGGCCGAGGCGCGCGAGCGCCTTGCGCTGCTCGACGAGCGCCGCTGCGTCAGGCAGCAGCCCGGCGTTCGCGAGGGTTGTGGCAGAGCGCTCATCGAAGAGAAGCCCGAGGGCATCGCGCGGACCTTCATCGAAGGCATCGAAGAGCCGCTGGTCGATCGGCGCGTCCTCGCATCGGATCGAGAGATCGATCTCAGCGCCGGTCGCGACGCCGAGGAGCTTGCCCTCGATCGTGACGAGCGTGCCTTCCGCGCCACGCCCTGTGAAGCGCTCGACGATGACATCGTCGTTCTCGAACTTGACGACGCCGTTGACATCATCGAGCCGGTAGGGGAACTTCTCGTACGCGCCCGAGCCTTGCGCAAGGCGAAGCGTGCCGCTCGTGCGCAGCGGCGCCGGCGTGCCGTCCTTCGCGGGAAGGCCGCGCTCGAGCTTCGTCTCGAGGTTGAGCGTCCAGGCCGTGATGCGGAAGTCGGCGATGACCTTCGCGACCGCACGCGGCAACTGCAGCATGTCCGGCTCGCCCTGCTTCGGCTCGGGGGAACGGAAGTCCCGGATCGCCGCAGTCATCGAGAAGCCGGCGGTTCGCGCGGCCTTTTCGATCCACGCTTCGCGCTCGTCCCAGTCGAACGGCGGGAGCTCGGCGCGCGGGATGTCGAGGGTGAGTTCGCACTCGAAGGGGAGGTCGATGACGCCCGCGGCCTCCGCGCCGAGATCGCCCTTCAGGCCGACGAGTTCGACGGTGTCATTGCCAAGCCGCAGCGCGCCCTCACGGAGCGTGAGACGGGGCACCGCCCGCACGGGAACGAGGGCGCCGTTCACAAGCCCGCTCCACGACTCGCTGAGGGACGGGCCGCCGAGGGCGTCGATCGGGAGATCCATCGCGACGCCCTTGATGTCGAGCTCGGCGGAAGGCGCGCTGTCGGGCGAGTAGGAGAAGCGGGCGCTCGGAATGCTTCCGGTCAGGCCGAGGCGCGTCGTCCATGCGCGCACCGCGAGCGGCGCGACGGCGATCTGCTTCCCGTCGAGGTCGAGATTCTTCACGGCCACATCGACCGCACGGGAGTCGCCGTCGAACGAGCCGCTGATCTCGCCGATCGCGAGGCGCCCCTGTTCGTCCGGCTTGCCCTCGAGCTTGAAGCTGAACGCGGCGGGAGATTCCGCGATCGGCGCGAGCGAGCCGCGGAAGCGGAGTTCGCCGATCTTCTCATAGATGCCGTTCGCCGCGACACCGTTCTCGACGAGAAGCTCCTCGATCGAGATCCGCGCCGGTCGCTGTCGCTTGTCGGTTGCACGCTTGCTCGGCTCCGGCTCGAGCGCGAGCAGCGAGAACGACCCCGGCGTGTCCTCGCGCTCCGCGAGCCGCAGGTTGAGGCGACCAACCGAGACCGCGAAGACCTCGATGTCGCCGAAGAGCAGCGACCACAGCGAGAACTCGACGCGCATGGTGTCGGCGTAGGCGACCTCGCCCGCCTCGCCCGACCAGCCTCGGGCGCGGATCCGAAGATCGTCGATCACGAGCGTGTCGAGCCCGTCGAGCGAGATGCGTGCGGCGGTCACCTCGCCGCCGATGGCACGGTTGGCTGCAGGCAAGATGAGACGCGACAGGACGGAGGGGCGCGTGAAGATGAAGGCGCCGAGGCAAAGCGCTCCGAGCAGCACGAGCAGGGCGTTCCGCAGACGGCGGCGCCGTGGCCTGGGTTCGGAGGACTGGTCGCGGGGGCGCGCCATCGGGAGCGAGATTCTACGGCAAAATCAGCGTGCTCCGATCGCCGTATCATCGCGGTTCGCGGCGTCCTGAGCCCAGGCGACGCGGAAGTTTCCGATGCGCGACGACCAGCCCACAGCATCCTTGCGTGCCCCGATCGGTCGGGCGCTCGTCACAGGCGCCTCGCGCCGCGTCGGGCAGGCCACCGCGATCGAGCTCGCGCGCGCAGGACTCGACCTCGCGATCACATACCGAACCGACGAGGCGGGCTGCCGCGCGACGGCCGCGCGAGCGATCGACGCAGCACGCGCCGCGGGATTCTCGATCGCACCCGAGGTTGTTCACCTCGATCTCTGCGACATCGCGTCGGTCGAGCGCGTGGCCGCCGCGGTCGATGCGCGTGGCGTCGATTGCATCGTGCACAACGCGTCGACCTATTCGCCGACCGCGATGGGCGCGATGACCGCGCAGGACTTCGAGTCGATGTACCGCGCCGAGGTGGCGGCGCCCGCGCTGCTCACGCAGGCGTTGCGCGGCGCACTCGGTCGCTCGCGGCTGCCGGCGGGTGCCGCGGTCGTCTTCTACAGCGACATCTATGCGCTCGGGAAGCCGCGGGCCGGCTTTACGCCCTACATCGTCGCCAAGGCCGCGGTGCATGCGCTTGCCGAGCAGCTGACGGTCGAGCTCGCGCCGGCGGTGCGCGTCCACTGCATCGCGCCCGGCGTGATCGCGTGGCCCGACGACAACGCGCCGGGCGCGGTG
>JBEAUK010000153.1:0-16935 GCA_041161465.1 Planctomycetota bacterium
CTCCTCGAGGGCGGCGCGGAGCTTGCCGATGGCCCGGTGGTGGCGGGCCAGGAGCGTCCCCAAGGGCTCGCCCAGGTGCTCGGCCATCTGCTTGAAGCTCATCCCGCCGACGTGGCGCAGGTCGATGATCTCGCGGTCCGAGGGCGAGAGCCGCGCGACCGCGGCGCGGAGCGCGGCCAGGTCGTCCGAATCGGCCCGCGCCGGCTCGGGCTCGGGCGCGGGCCCCGCGAGGCCCTCGAGCACCTCGGTCTCGCCGGCCGGGCGTGCATGGCGGCGGCGCCGGCGCGCGTCGTCGCGCAGGCGGTTCATGGCGATCCGGAAGAGCCAGCTCTCGAAGCGGCCGCCCTCGACGTACTCGGGGAGCTTCGCCGCCAGGGTGCAGAAGACCGACTGGGTGATCTCCTCGGCGAGGTCCGGGTTCGCGCCCTGGGAGCGCAGCAGCCCGTAGACGCGTCGCGAGTACTCGCCGACGACCGCGCGCCACGCGGACTCGTCGCCGCGCGCGGCACGCGACAGGACGTCGGCGAGGGTCTGCTCGTCGTGCATGCCCCGGGCAGAACGCGCGGCACGGCCCCGCATTCCCTCCCCGCGGCTCACGCGGGCAGGTCCCCGTCCGCGGCGCCGTACACGACGCCCGCGCCCCGCCCGGCCGGGACCAGGTTGCGGAACGCCGTCGAGCGGCTGTCCCACATGAGCTCCACCGTGCCGGTGGGCCCGTTGCGCTGCTTGAGGACGAGCACCTCGGCGACGTTGCGCTTCTGCGGGTTCGCCTCCACCCAGTTCTCGTCGTTCTGGTGGTAGTACTCCTCGCGGTGGAGCATCATCACCACGTCGGCGTCCTGCTCGATCGAGCCGGACTCGCGCAGGTCGCTCATGCGGGGACGGTGGCCTTCGCGCTGCTCGGCCGCACGGTTCAGCTGCGACAGGCAGAGCACCGGCACATCGAGCTCGCGCGCCATCGCCTTGATGCCACGCGAGATCTCGCTCACCTCGAGCTGGCGGCTCTCGACGCGCGTGCCCGAGCTCATGAGCTGCAGGTAGTCGATCGCGATGAAGCCGATGCCATGCCGCTCCTTGAGGCGGCGCGCCTTCGACCGCATCGAGAGGAGCGACAGGCCGGGCGTATCGTCGATGAAGATCGGCAGCTTCGCGATCTCGCCGCAGGCCGTGAGCAGCCGCGAGTAGTCGTCGCTGCCGAGCATGTGCTTGCGCATCTTCTGGCTGTCGATGCGGCCAAGCGCGCACAGCATGCGCTGGATCAGCTGCTGCTTGCCCATTTCGAGGCTGAACATCACGCTCGGCACGCCATGCTGCGCCACCTGCTCGAGCAGGTTGAGCGCAAGCGCGGTCTTGCCCATCGACGGACGCGCCGCAAGGATGAGCATCTCGCCGCGCTGGAAGCCGTTGGCCATCTCGTCGAGTTCATGGAAGCCGGTGCGGACTCCCATGAATCCGCGACCTTCGCTCTCCTCGATCATCCGCATCGTCTCGTTGACGAGCTCGTTCGCGGTCGAAACCGTGCCGCCCTCGCGCTTCTGCGCGATGCGGAAGATCTTCTGCTCGGCGCTCTCGAGCACGCTCTGCGCGGGCACACGCGATGCGTGCGCCTCCTCGAGGATCTCGCCCGCGGCACCGATCAGCTCGCGGATCGTGGCCTTCTCGCGCACCACGCGCGCCCAATGCACGGCGTTCGCGGCGCTCGGCACGCCTTCCGCCAGCTGCACGATGTAGTCGAGCCCGCCCACCGCATCGACGAGACCGCGGTCGACGAGCAACTGGTTGAGCAGCACGATGTCGACCGTCGCATGGCGGTCGTAGAGCTCGACGATGGCGTCGTAGATGCGGCCGTTGCGGGGCGACGAGAAGTCGTCGCCGCTGCGAACGACCGTCACCACGTCGCCGATTACCTTCGGATCCCAGATGATCGCGCCGAGGAGGCCCATCTCGGCCTCGATCGCCACCGGAGGCTCCGCGCCGAAGAGCGCCGCGATGTCACGGCGCTGCGACTCGTTCGGACCGGACGGACGCTCGCGGCGGAAGCCACGCCGGCGTCCACCGCCATCGCCGGATCCGTCGCCGGATCCACCGAAAGCCTGGCCACCTGACATGCCTGCCGACGCGGACTGCGGCATCGATTGCTGCATGGAATCGTCGTTCACGGCGGGGAGCGTATCCACTCCGCAGCCGCCGTGGAGAAACACGACAGCCTCCGCCGGGAGGCGTCAGTTTTTCCACCACCAGACAGCACCGGATGTCCGCGGACGCGGGCCGGATCAGTCCTCGGAAAGTCCTCGGATCAGTCCTCGGATCAGTCCTCGGCCATCGCGCCTTCCCGCGCGACGACGCCGTTGCCCTCGAGCGACTGCTGCATGAGACGACCCACCTTGAAGCGCACGCTCTTGCGCGGCGGAACCGTCACGCGCTCGAGCGTCTTCGGATTCTGCGCGACGCGACCAGCGCGCTCGCGGATCTCGAACACGCCGAAGTCGCGGAACTCGAGACGGTTGCCCTTCGAGAGCTCGTCGATCACATGCTCGAGGAAACTCTGCACCGCGCGTCGCACATCCGCTCGCGGCAGGTTGGTTTCCTGTGCAACGCGTTCGATCAGATCCTTCTTCGTCGTGGTCGCCATCTCTGTCCTCACGCGGTCCGAGACCGGAATAGTTTGCTTGGTGAGACCGATCCACCGAGTATGCGACCTCAGGGCTGCCGAAGTCAAGAGTCTGCATGAGTTTGCGTCAGGAGAGTGGGAATCCACGCTCTCGGACTCTCCGAAGCCCGCGCAACCGCTCCAGATCGCCTACTCGGTGCAATCCGCACAGATCCTCCTTGCGTGACGCAAGCCGCGTGGCACCCTTGCAACGAGGGTTTTTCTGGAGACCTCATGTGGAGAAACTGATGATTGCGGCACGAGTTCTCGGGCTCGTGACCTGCGCATCGCTCGCGGGATGCGCCAACTCGACGCGGATGGAGTTCGTTGAACGAGCCCCGTTGCGGCCATCGCTCGTCGTCGGTTCGGGCAACGCAGACTCCACCTTGTTCGCAAGTCGCTCGGATGCCCGGCTCGGCGCGGTGACGGAGAGCTACCGTCGCGTTTCCGAGGATGCATCGGTGTTCGTGTACGACCGCCAGCAGACGATCAACGGCCGCCCGAACAACCTCTACTGGTCGGTCACGCGGACGAACGAGCGCCTCGAGCGCTGAAGCCTGCGGCAAGCGCTGCACGCACACGCTCCTCGCCTTCGATGAACGCAACCTCAAGCTCGGGAACGACGACCGCAGCCGCTGGCGCGCGGTCGAGCTTCACGAAGTCCTTCCGCGAGGTCACCACGCACTCCACGCCCGCGCGCTTCACGGCGGCGTCAAGCTCCGATGCCGTGAACGCGCGATGATCCGGCTTCTCGATTCGCTCCGCGACCTGCGCACCCGCGCGCTCGACCATCGCGTGAAAGTGCGCGGGGTTTCCGAGCGCACATGCGCTCACCACACTCTTGCCCGCGAGAAAGCCAACCGCCTCCGTCCGCGTCGAACCAGCGGCCGCGACGGCAAGCGCACGCCACCGGTGCACGCACGCCGCGTCGTGCGCGCGGCCGCGCAGCTGCGCGACGAGTGCGGCCGCACGCGCGCGATCGGCGTCGGCGTCGGCCTTCGTCAGCACCACGAGCGATGCGCGCGCGATGTTGCGCGCAGGCTCGCGCAGCCATCCGTTCGGAAGCAGGTCGCCGTCGAGCGCGGGCCGCGTCGCGTCGACAAGCACGATGTCGAGATCGCGCGCGAGCTGGCGGTGCTGGAAGCCGTCGTCGAGCAGCACCACGGTTCGCGCCGCCCACGGCTCTTCCGACGCCTGCGCGAACGCGGCCTCGAGCGCCTCGCGTCGCCGCGCACCCACGACCAAACGCGCGGCCGAAGCCGTCTCCGCGTACTCGCGCGCCTCGTCCGATGCGCCGTCTCCCGTCGCGCGATAGCCGCGCATGGCGATGACGGGCGTGATGCCCGAGGAAGCGGCCACGCCAGCGCACCACGCGACGAACGGGCTCTTGCCCGTGCCGCCCGCAGTGAGGTTTCCGATCGACACGACCGGCGCGGCGTCGAGGCGCGCGACACCGACGCCGCGGTCGAAGCGCGCGTTGCGCCAGGCGACGCCGGCGCCGTAGCAGCGCGCCATGAGAAAGGTCGCGGGCGCGAGCCATCGCGGAAGCGGCCCGCGGGCGTCAGCCATTCCCCGTCTCCTCCTGTGCGGCGGCCTTGCCTCCGAGCGTCTGGCGCCGCAGCGTGCGGAACTCGCGCACGCCGCTTCGCGTGACGAGGATCACATCGACCAGCGCGAGCACGAGGCACGCGATCAGGACGAAGAGCACGCTCGACCACGCAACCGCGAAGGCAACGCGGTCTTCGTGCGGATGGGCGAATGTCAGCGCGCGCACGAGCGGCGCAAGCCCGACGAGCGCGAGCACCACCGAGGCACGGCGCAGCCATCGACGGCCGCGCGGCACATCGCCGCGACCGAGGCGGATGAAGTACCACACGAGGAGCCCCGCCAACAGGACAGCCACAGGCACGGAAATCCACCATGGCACCATGAACCACGGGCCAAGCTCGCGGCCGGCGAGCGCTGGATCGATGGCCGCAGGTTCGATGGTCGTAGGTTCGTCGGTCGCAGGTTCGTCGGTCATGCCGGACCGCCTCCGAGCGACTCACGCAGGATCGGCGCGATCTGCGTCACGGGCAGCCCCACCACCGCGTCCGGATCGCCCTCGCATCGCACGGGCCAGCCGCGCGCCACCACCTCGGTCAGGTTGTAGCCGCCAGCCTTGCCCTTCCATCTCCCCTCGGCGAGGAACCGCTCGAACTCATCCTTCGGCAACGCGCCCAGATCCACCTCCGCGCGGGCGAGCCCCAGCCGCACGCCGCCCTCGGGCGAAAGCAGGCACCATCCGGTCAGCACGCCGTGTCGCCGCGCCGCAAGCGACGCGATCATCTCGCGCGCGTGATGCTCGTCGACCGGCTTCCCGAGAATGTCGCCATCGCGCTCGCAAACCGTATCGGCCGCGAGGATCCATGCTGGATCCGCACCGCGACGCCGGCGCTGGGACGCAACGCGTCGCGCCTTGAAGTAGGCGAGGGATGTCGCGGTCGCGGCAGCGCCGACATCTCCGAGCACGAGCGTGTTGTCGTCGATGTCCGCCGCCTCGACCTCCGGCGCGAAGCCCGCGGCATGCAGGAGCTCGAGGCGCCGTGGAGAGCCGCTCGCGAGGACGAGCGCACGGACGATCCCCCCGGCCGAGCCTCTCGAAGCGCCGGCGGCATGCCCTGACCGATGATGTGGCGAACCCTCCGCCATGCGCCGCAGGATACGGTCTCGCGTCAGGAGAGCGTGGTGACCCGAGATATTGGTCGGAACCGCACGAACTGCGCGCCGTATCTCAGTTTGGCTCGAATTGGGTTTGACAAGTCCATGCGGTTGGGTGAATCTGCGGGACTCTCGATCCGATATTCCATAGGCTCGACCGCGCGGATAGCCCGCGAAGCGCGTCGCGCCGCGTAGGAATATCGGGAGGGACTGGGACATCCGCGAGGAGCACACGCTCACGCATGATGCGGAGCCGGTGCGAAGACCGAGGCGAGTGCCTCGCCGCAGTTCGAGCGACAGAGGATCACGAGTGATGCCCGTGCCAGGCAAGCAACCCCAGAATCCGTCGGATCAACCGCCGCAGCTTCGGCTCGCGGAGGATGGCGACGCTTCGGGCGCGTCCGCGGCGCCGTCACCGAACCCGAACGAAGCGTCGCGCGCCAGCGCGGCGCCCAACGAGACTCCCAACGAGGCGCCCAACGAGACTTCGCGCAGCGGATCGAGCCTCGACACCATGCTCGGCAAGATCATCGTCGAGCGAGGCCTCATGTCGCCGGAGGAACTCGAGCAGTGCAGCTCGCAACTGCGCGCCAAGCGCGATGGCGTCTCGCTCACGCTCGCCGATGTCCTCGTCGAGCGCGAGTTCATCACCCGCAAGCAGCTCGACCGCTTCCGGTCCGACATCGAGGCGGTCAAGACCAGCCAGCAGATCCCGGGTTACCGCATCATCCGCAAGCTCGGCGCCGGCGCGATGGCGACGGTGTTCCTCGCCAAGCAGATCTCCCTCGACCGCCTCGTCGCGATCAAGGTCCTTCCCAAGAAGTTCTCGTCGAACCCCAACTTCATCGAGCGCTTCTACAAGGAAGGCCGCGCGGCCGCCAAGCTCAACCACAACAACATCGTCGCGGCCTACGACGTCGGCCAGGCGGGCGAGCACCACTACTTCGTCATGGAGTATGTGGACGGCGACACCGTCTACGACCGCATCGTCGCGCGCAAGCGCGTGCCCGAGCGCGAGGCGCTCGAGATCATCCGCCAGGTCGCCGCGGCGCTCCAGCACGCGCATGAAATGGGCTTCGTCCACCGCGACATCAAGCCGAAGAACATCATGATGACGACCTCGGGCACCGCGAAGCTGGCCGACCTCGGCCTCGCCCGCGGCATTTCCGACAAGGAAGCCGCGGAGGCGGAGTCAGGCCGCGCGTTCGGAACGCCCTACTACATCGCTCCCGAGCAGATCCGAGGCTCGGTCGACATCGGCCCGCCGGCCGACATCTACGGCCTCGGCGCGACCTTCTATCACATGGTCACCGGCAAGGTTCCCTTCGAGGGCACCACGCCGTCGCAGGTGATGCACAAGCACCTCAAGGCGCCGCTCGTGCCGCCCGACCACCTCAATCCGCAGATCTCCGCGGGCTCGGCGCTCATCATCGAGACGATGCTCAAGAAGGATGCGCGCGACCGCTACCAGAACGCGAAGCAGCTGCTGCGCGACATCGATCTCGTCCTCAGCGGACAGGATCCGGAGTTTGCAAAGCCCAACGTCGACCTCTCGACGATCGCGACCGCCGTGAACGGCGCGACCGCGCAGCCCACGGCCGTGGTCCGCAAGGATGCGACCGGCACGCTCGCCAATCCGCTCATGGTGGCGCTGATCGCAATCGCGACCCTCAGCGTGGTCGCGAACATCGTGCTGGGAATCCTGCTCGTCTCGAGCTGACCGCGCGCCGGCGAGCCACCCACGCCGACATCACACTTCGACGAGTACCTCGACCTCGACCGTGGCGTCGAGCGGCAGTGCATTCGTGCCGACCGCGGCGCGCGCGTGGCGCCCGGCCTCGCCGAACACTTCCTGCATGAACTCGCTCGCGCCGTTCGCGACCTTCGGCTGACCGTCGAAGCGGTCGTCCGACTGGACGAACACGCCGAGGCGCACGATGCGCTTCACCTTGGACAGGTCGCCGCCGAGCTGGTCGGCGATCACCGCGAGCGCGTTGAGCGCGCACTGCTTCGCCGCCTTCTGCGCGTCCTCGATCGACACCTTCGACGGCACGGGTCCGGTCGCCATCAGCGTGCCGTTCGACATCGGCAGCTGGCCCGACACGAAGATGAGGTTGCCCGAGCGCACCGCGGGCACATACGCCGCGACGGGCTTCGGGGCGGCGGGCAGGGTCAGGCCAAGACGGGTGAGCGCTTCGTGCGGATTCGACATTGTGTGCCTCGAGGGTTGCGAAGGGGACGCAATGTACCGATCCGCGAAACCATGGACCGCCCCGAGGCAGTGCGGATCGTCGAATTCCTGCATCCGCTCGTGCCACACGGCGTATAGGCCGCTGATCCTGACGGTCGCGGATGTGCATTGGTCGATCGCGGCGCGTGCGCCGAGTTCACCGAAACCCGTCCTTCATTCGCGTCATTGACGCCGCCCACGCGGCGTCGGACCGCGACCGCCGACAACCTGAACCGTGATTCGACGCACGCTGCGTCGGGGATTTCGCGCGGGAACGCCGCACCTTCGGTGCCGCTCCGCAGCGAGGTGTGTCGCGTCATGCGGCTCATCCGCATCGCGCCCCGTCCGTGGAGCGTCGGTGTCGCACGGAGTCGAAGCCGCGCGCGAGCTGCGTCACGCCGCGCGCGAGCTGCGTCACGCCGCGCGCGAGCCGCATCACGCCCTCCTCCAGCGTTCATTCGGCGCTCGTCTTTCGGCGCCGGTTCATCCCCGTTCCCGCGGCAAGCCCGCGGGGGCCAACCCTTTCAGGAGGTCCATATGGACTGCATGTACGCGAACCGAACTTCCCGCCCGCACCCGAACCCGTGCCCGCTCGTTCCTCCGCGACCTGCGTGGCATCGAGCATTCACGCTCGTCGAGCTCCTGGTGGTGGTTGCGATCATCGCACTCCTCATCAGCCTGCTTCTGCCGGCGCTTGGCCGCGCCCAGCGCGCATCGAAGACCGTGAACGACGCCGCCAACATCACGCAGATCCACAAGGGCTTCCTCAGCTACGCCACTTCGGATTCCAAAGGCCGGCTTCCGACGCCCGGTCTCATCAGCCGTCTCGCCGTGCCTGGCGCGGGACCGGGCGGGTCGACCGCGATCGTTCCAGGACAAGGCGAGGAAGACATCGCGAAGAACAACACCGCGAACCTCTACAGCTCGATGATCGCGGCGAACTTCGTCACGCCCGATGTCCTCTTCTCGCCAGTGGAGGAGAACCCGATCGTCCGCCAGATGACGAACTACAACTTCCAGGCGTACAGCCCGGCCGCGGCCGCGCCGACCTTCTGGGATCCCGGCTTCTACGCCAACATCCATCTCGCCCCAGGCGCGGGCGCCAGCGCGGTCTGCCACACCAGCTACGCGCACCTCGCGCTGATCGGCGACCGGAAGAAGCTCTACTGGACCAACAAGGCCGGCAGCACGCGGCCCATCCTCGGCAACCGCGGCACGCACCGCGGCGCGTTCAGCGGCGACAACTACCGCCTCAGTTACACGCTGCTCTTCCACGACCCCAAGGACACCTGGGAAGGCAACATCTGCTACGGCGACAACCATGTGAACCTTGAGAAGAGCGTGATCCCCGACACCGTGCAGTTCGAGTGCGGCTCGATCAACCTCAAGAAGGACAACATCTACACCTACGACGACTTCAACTCGGGCGGCTGCAAAGGCATGCTCGAGGGTGACACCTGGCTGTGCATCGGAATCGGCCAGCCGGTCCCGAACTTCTACACCTGCGCCCCCGAGCGTCTGACCAACGGCGCGCTCCCCGTTCCCTGACGCGGAAAGCGTCCCCAAGGAAACTGGGAATCACTCCTCGACCCGCCCGTCGGTCTCTCGCATCCCGCGGGAGGCCGACGCGGCGGGACTTGAGCGAGCTGAAAGAGTTTCTGCGACTCAATCTCGGGGCTAAATCGATTGAGGAAAGGAGGTTGCGAACGACCGCAGGCTTGACCCAATCCGGCTCCGCCTAGCCGCGCCAAACCGCGCCGCCCCGACGCCCGATACGGCCGTCTGAATGTCCGATCACAATCCTCGAATTCGCAACCAACGGGAACTTGACACACCACACCCGCGTATTACGCTGCACATGCCAGATGACGGTTGCGGACATTCCGAAGTTGAGCGATTGCTCTCCCTTCACCTGTCCTGATTCCTTTCTTTGTCGGCCCCCCGACGCGTACCCCCCGCAACCGCCGACAACCTGAATCACGCGCTCCCGCGAGTTGTGCAGCGGATGGCGTTCAGTCTCTCCCGAGGCGTGGCTTTTCCAGCGATTTTCGCTGATCCTGAGCCACGCCGCGAACGAGGGTTCGGCGTCGGGGAATCTCCATGGACAATCCATGACCTCCTCGACGCATCCGCCCAGCGGTCGATGCTCGCAATGGCATCTTGACTCGCTGTGGCAAGTGCCCAACGGGCGCTTGAACTCTTGCCTCGTCCCCGGGATCAGGTCGAGCGCCTCACCACCCCAGCCCGCGTTGGATGCGCCCCCACCCCCCTGTGCCGTTATCGGTGCCTCATCTTTGGGCCCCGTTTCATTCCCGCAAGTGATGACCAACTCTGGTTCATCAATCCTCAGTCCGTCCTTTAGGAGACCTCACACATGAATCGCAACAAGAGCGGATTCACCCTCGTCGAGCTGCTCGTCGTGGTCGCAATCATCGCCCTGCTCATCGGCCTGCTTCTGCCGGCCCTCGGCCGCGCCCAGCGCGCCGCGAAGACCCTCAACGACGCTGCCAACATCGGGCAGATCCACAAGGGCTTCCTCACCTACTCGAACGCCGACCCCAAGGGCTACCTCCCGCTCCCCGGCCTCATCCGCCGCGCTGCGGTTCCAGGTGCCGGCCCCGGCGGTGCCAACGCCTTCGTCCCGGGCCAGGGTGAAGAGCAGCAGAACCAGAACAACAGCGCGAACCTCTACAGCGCGATGATCGCGAAGAACTTCATCACCCCGGACATCCTCTTCTCGCCCGTCGAGGAGAACCCCGTTGTCCGCCAGATGACGAACTACAACTTCCAGGCCTACAACCCGGCCGGCACCGGCGACGCCTTCGGCCCCCTCCACTGGGATCCGAACTTCAAGGCCAACGTCCACCTCACCAACGACGGCACCGCCAACGGCGTCTGCAACACCAGCTACGCGCACCTCGCACTGATCGGTGACCGCAAGAAGCTCTACTGGACCAACAAGGCCAGCAGCACCCGTCCGGTCCTCGGCAACCGCGGCACGCACAACGGCGCGTTCAGCGGCGACAACTACCGCCTCAGCTACTCGCTGCTCTTCCACGATCCGAAGGACACCTGGGAAGGCAACATTTGCTACGGCGACAACCACGTCAACCTCGAGAAGAGCATCATTCCTGACACCGTGCAGTTCGAGTGCGGCTCGATCAACCTGAAGAAGGACAACATCTACACCTTCAGCGACTTCTCGACCGGCGGCTGCAAGGGCATCCAGGAAGGCGATACCTGGATGTGCATCGGCATCGGCAACCCGACCAACACGGTCTACACCGCTGCTCCTGAGAAGCTCACCACCGGCGCCAACCCCACCTAATCGGTGGTTGGACGCCGTGCCAAAGCGTTCGTTTCATTTCCATCCCCATCATCTTTGGAGAACACTCGTATGCGAAACAGCAAGACCGTGCGCTCGAAGGGCTTCACCCTTATCGAGCTCCTGGTCGTCATGGGCATCATTGCGCTGCTCTTGGCGATCCTCCTCCCCGCGCTGAGCAAGGCGCGCGCAACCACCAAGCGCGTGAAGGACTCGACGCAGCTCCAGCAGGTCCACAAGGGCTGGCTCACCCTCGCCCGCGACAACAACGGCGCGTTCCCGACCCCGGGCCTCGCTGACCGTCTGCCTGTCAACGGCGTGAATGTCCCGGGCAAGGGCGCTGAGGATGTCACTCAGAACACCCACGCCAACATGTACTCGCTCTGCATCATGCAGAACGGCTTCAGCACGGACATCCTGGTCAGCCCCGCAGAGGTCAGCACCAACGTGCTCACCCTCGCGAACTACAACTTCGACCAGTACAACCCGCTCGGCACCAACGACCAGTACTGGGATCCTCAGTTCCAGACTCGTCTCGATCCGGGCCAGCTCTGCCACACCAGCTACGGCACGCTCCACCCGGTCGGTGCTCGTAAGAACAAGCAGTGGCGCGATGTGCTCGACTCGAAGTTCGTCGTCCTCGCCAACCGCGGCGTTCGTGACGGCAGCCTCCAGCCGACCGACTACCTCGCTTCGAAGACGCTCGCCATCCACGGCGGCGCCAAGGAGTGGGAAGGCAACATCGCCTTCAACGACGGTCACGTGATCTTCGACAAGAAGTTCCAGCCGGACGGCGTGCAGACCTTCACCCAGGGAACCACCACCATCGAAGACAACATCTTCAAGGATGACCCTGAGGCTGCGACCAACGACTCGTGGCTGACCGTCTGCTACCAGATCACTGGCAGCGGCGCGACCTACACCGCCACGATCACGTGGGACTGATGTCTCCGCTTGAATCGTGATGGACCGGGTCCGACAGGACTCGCCTGCCACGATCGACAGCACAGACCGAACCGGACGGCCGACCTCGCGTCGGCCGTCCGTCTTTTTGCATCGCCTTCGGCCTCCCCCCGATGGCGTACCATCCGTGCATGTCGTCAGTCTTTCGTTGGCTTTGCGCTGTCGCTGCCTGTGCAGCCGCGCTCGCGGGCGGGGTCGCCACGCAGGCGCAGTCGCCGCAGGCTGAACCCCTGCGCGCTGTTCCGGCCGGGCGGCAGGCAGGTCGTGTGGCCGTGCTTCCGATCACGGGACCGATCGACCAAGTCACGCTCTGGTCGCTTGAGCGCCGCATGAAGGCCATGCAGGAAGGCTCCTATGACGCGCTTGTCATCGAGCTCGATACGCCGGGCGGCGAGGTCGAGGCCACCCTCGACATATGCCTGCGGCTCAAGAGCGAGGCCCCGGCGAACACCGTCGCCTGGATCCATCCAAAGGCCTACAGCGCGGGCACGATCATCGCGCTCGCGTGCCGCGAGATCGTCGTCGCGCCCGGCTCTGTCTTCGGCGACGCGGCGCCGATCTCGGTGATCCCCGGGCTTGGCTTGCAGCCCCTCCCCGCCGCTGAACGCGCGAAGTTCGAATCGCCCATCCTCGACGAACTCGATGCAGCCGCCGTGAAGCGCGGCGATGACACGAGGCTGCTCCACGCCTTCGTGGTGACCGAGCACGAACTCTGGCTCATCGAGCGAGCGTCCGACGGCGCACGCCGCTTCGCGGATCGAGCGGATCTCGAGCTGCTCGGGCTCGAGGCGCTGCAGAACATCGTGCCACCGAAGGGACTCCCGACGCGCCGGCCCGCGACGCCAAGCGAGCTGCCGCTCTCGGAGGCAGACCGCGGCGGATGGAAGGTGATCGAGTCCATCGACGGCAGCTCGCGGCTCCTCGTCGCGCAGTCGGATGAGGCGATCCGCTGGGGACTTGCGACCGATGTCGTGAAGGATGACGGGGCGCTCCAGTCGTTCTTCGCAGCGAACTCGGTCGTGCGGTTCCCCGAGAGCTGGGCGGAGACCTTGGTTCGCTTCCTCATCTCGTGGCCGATCCGCATCATCCTCATCGGCGTCTTCGTCGTCGCGCTTGTGATCGAGGGCATGCATCCGGGCGTCGGTATCGCTGGCGGGGTTGCAGCAGGCGCCATACTGCTCCTCGTCGGAGCCCCCGCGCTCATCGGCCTCGCGGAGTGGTGGGAGATCCTTCTGGTCCTCGCGGGAATCGCCCTGATCGGCGTCGAGGTGCTATTGCTGCCCGGCACAGGATTCGCGGGCATCACCGGCGCGATCTGCGTGCTTGTCGGACTGGTCGCGAGCTTCACGGGCACCGACCCGACGAGCGCGACCGAGCGCGGCACGCTCCTCACCGCGTCCACCACCACGATCGCGGGCATCTTCGTCGGCGCGATCCTCGCGTGGTTCGCATCGCGCTGGTTCCGCGAGACCGCCATCTTCCGGCGTGCGGTGCTCGCAACCTCGGTCACCGCGGCGATTGAGCCTCCGCGACGGGGCGCGCAGACGCTCCCGCAGAATGGAACCCGATGCACCGCCGACACCGACCTCCGACCGTCGGGACGCTGCGAGCATCAGGGCGAGCTCTTCGACGCGCAATCCACCGGCGAGTACATTCCGCGCGGCTCGGTCGTGATCGTCGTCGGCCGAATGGGCACTTCCCTCATCGTTGAACGCGCGGACGGCTCGCAGGATGCAAGGCCATGAGTGATGAACAGTCCTCAGGAGCGCTCATCGCCTCGATCCTCCTCGGGGTGGCGACCTTCGGAATCTTCGTGATCGAGCTCCTGATCCCGACCGGAGGGCTCCTCGCGATCCTGTGCGTTGCCAGCGCGATCGCATCGATCGTGCTTGGGTTCATTCACAACCCGACGACGGGCATGGTGCTGCTCGCGCTCTACTCGGTGGCGGCGCCGTTCATGCTGATGATCGGGCTGCGTGTCGCGGCGAAGTCGCCGCTCGGAAAGAAGCTCGTGCTCTCGGCTGAGATTCCAGCGCGAACCGGCGGCGAGCCCGCTCAAGCGCTTGCGCTTCCGACCGTAGGTGATTCGGGCGAGGCGATCACGCCGCTTCGCCCGGCTGGCTTCGTGCGCATCAAGGGGCGCCGACTCGACGCGACCGCGGAAGGCGATCTGATCGAGGCGGGAACGCCCGTCGAGGTCGTGTCGGTGCGCGATGGCCACGTGCGTGTGCGCCCGCAGCGCGCCGAGCCCCCTGCTACAGTCTGAACCCGCGCCAAAGCGTCTTGCCGCGCGGCTGATGCGAAGCACCCCAAGGGAAATCCATGATTCAGATCCTTGCCCAGGCCCAGCCCATCAACCCAACCCAGATCGTTGTCTGGGTGCTTCTCGGTATCGCCGGCCTCGTCGGCCTGTTCATCTTCTTCGTGATGCTCGGCGTGCTCAAGCTGTATGTGCAGGCGCTGTTCAGCGACGCGAAGGTCGGCATGCTCGACCTCATCATGATGCGCCTCCGAAAGGTGCCGCCAGAGGTCATCGTGCTGAACCGCATCACCGCGAAGAAGGCCGGCATCGATATCCCGACCGACCTCATGGAGGCCCACTACCTCGCCCGCGGCAATGTGAGCCGCGTGGTCGCCGCCATGATCGCTGCGGACAAGGCAGGCATCGAGCTTCCATGGAATGCCGCGACCGGCATCGACCTCGCGGGCCGTGACATCCTCGACGCCGTCCAGACCTCGGTGAACCCGAAGGTGATCGACTGCCCGAGCATCCAGTCGGGCAAGACCACGATCGACGCCGTCGCGAAGGACGGCATCCAGCTCCGCGCCAAGGCGCGCGTGACGGTGCGCACGGCGATCGGACGACTCGTCGGCGGCGCCACCGAGGAAACGATCATCGCCCGCGTCGGCGAGGGCATCATCTCGACGATCGGTTCGGCGCTCGACCACAAGAGCGTGCTCGAGAACCCCGACAAGATCTCGAAGACCGTGCTCGCCAAGGGCCTCGACTCCGGCACTGCGTTCGAGATCCTCTCGATCGACATCGCCGACGTCGATGTCGGCGAGAACATCGGTGCACAGCTGCAGGCCGCGCAGGCAGAGGCCGATACCAAGCGCTTCCAGGCGCAGGCCGAGCAGCGTCGCGCGCTCGCGGTCGCGCAGGAGGCCGAATACCAGGCAGAGGCGCAGAAGAACCGCGCGCTGGTCGTGCTCTCGGAAGCCGATGTGCCGAAGGCGGTCGCCGAGAGCCTCCGCACAGGCAAGCTCGGCCTCATGGACTACTACCGCATGCAGAACCTGATGGCCGACACGCAGATGCGGACCTCCATCGGTGGCGGCCCGCAGCAGAGCTGATTCGCTGGCGAACGATTTGATGCGCACGCTGCATGTCGTCATGCCCGTCTACAACGAGCCTGCGACGCTTGCGGCGGCGGTCGAGCGTGTGGTCGTTGCTCCGATGCCGGAGGGATGGCAGATCCGCGCGACGCTCGTCGACGACGGCTCCGATGCGGCGACCAAGGCGGCGATCGTGGAACTTGGAGCGCGGCTCGGCGTCACCACGCTCGCGCATCCGAGGAACCGCGGCAAGGGTGCTGCGATCCGCACGGGTTTCGCGCATGTCCTCGCCTCGGCGGCCGACGATGACGCGATCCTCATCCAGGACGCGGACCTCGAGTACGACCCTGCCGACTTCTGCGCGCTGCTTGCACCGCTGATCGCGGGCGACGCGGACCTGGTGCTCGGCAACCGCTGGGCGATTCCACCGAAGGGCCTCAAGCGCCTCGCGCACCGCCTTGCGAACGGATTCCTCACGCTTGCAAGCAACATCACCACCGGCCTGAAGGTGCACGACATGGAGTGCTGCTTCAAGCTCTTCACCGTGCCCGCGATGCGCCGCGTGATCGGCGACCTCGACGAAGAACGATTCGGGATCGAGCCGCAGATCGTGGCTTCGGCCGCGCGCCACGGGCTCCGCGTGCGCGAGGTGCCCGTCTCCTACGCGCCGCGCAGCTTCGAGGAAGGCAAGAAGATCCGCATGAAGGACGGCTTCCGCGTGTTCGTCGTCCTGTGGCGCGAGCGTGGCCGCACGAAGCGCCTTGCACGCGCGGTACACTCGCGCGCGTGAGCGAAGCCGCCCCAAGCGACCAGCCGAAGCGCCCCTCGCGGCTCAAGCTCGCGATGCAGGTGGCGGGTTTCGCCGTCGGCTGCGCGCTCGTGGCCTGGTGTGCCCAGCGTGCGTTCGCGGAGGGCGGCGAAGGGCTCGACAAGCTCTGGAACGCGGACCGATCGCTCGTCGCGCTGCTCATGCTGTCGACGCTCGGCTCGATCGTGTGCTCGGGCTACACCTTCTGGGCGATCGCGCGACCGATCCGCCGCTTCAGCGTCATCGAGATGCAGGCCGTCAACCTGATGGCCTCGCTCTTCAACTACGCGCCTGTCCGTCTCGGGCTCTTCCTGCGCTGCGTCTTCCACTGGCGCGTCGAGCGCATGCCGGGCACCGACATCGCGGCATGGATCGTCGGCGTCGCGATCGTGACGCTCGGCACGCTTGGCTCTGCGATCGCCGCGGGGCTCGTCCAGATTCCCGCTGGCCGCAGCGAACTCGCGCTCGACTGGATGTGGTTCGCGACCTACGCCGCGTGCATCGTCGCGGGCAGCGCGCTCACCATCTTCGTTTGCCGCAGGCCCGTCCTCAGCCGCTTCCTGAAGGGCGGGGAGCGCACGCTCAACGATCCAAGTGCGCTCGCGGGCGGCCTCGCGTTCCGCACCGTCGATGTCGCGATGTGGACGCTTCGCATGTGGGCGGCCGCGAAGATCGTCGGTGTCTCGCTCAACCCCGCACAGGCCGCGCTCCTCGCTGGCGTCGCGATCCTCGGCGCCGGCAACCCGCTCGGCCGGATCGGGTGGCGCGAGGCGTTCGTCACCTTCGTCGCGCCCTACATCATCACGGGCACCTCGAGCCCCAAGGAACTCGACATGCTGACCTCGCAGCTTGCGCTGCTCGAGAGCGCGAGCGAGGCGATCCTCACCATTCCGCTTGGAATCCTCGGATCGATCTGGTGCCTC
>JBEAUK010000168.1:0-21657 GCA_041161465.1 Planctomycetota bacterium
GTTCAGGATCAGTGGGTCATTGGGGAAGAAGGGCCCGCCGTTCGCGCCGCCACTCGCTTGGGTCCCATCGAAGCCATCGCTTCCGGGGTTCCCGTTCTCACCCGCGCTCGCAGAGCCGCCGTTCGGTGCGCCACCAGCGCCGCCGCCCGCCACAGCGGATCCGCCAGTCCCGCCAGACGCACTGCCCGTGGGAAGTCCACCCGTTGCTGCAGCCGTGCCGTTGTTGAGTCCAACGCCACCCACCTGACCATGCGTGCCCGCCAGGCCTGCGGCGCCGTTCTCGCCGATTCCCGACGACTGGCCCGTGCCGCCGCTCGTGCCAAACAGGTTGTTGCCTTCACTTCCTGACGGGGCTGCACGCGGAACTTGCCCGCCAAGTCCAGGCATGGCGCCCATCGCGTTCTGGCCGGGATCGCCCGCCGTGGGCGTGCCATTGCTCGCGGCACCGAAGCCGAAGCCACCCGCTCCGCCGTTGCCACCAGTGCCCCCGTCGCCACCATCGCCACCACCGGGGCCACCCTTGTCCTGCTCGGCATCGGCACTGATGCGCGCGTTCGAGGGCACCACGAGGTTGCCGCCGACGAGCACGCGCGCAAGATTGTCGCCCTTGAAGCGCACGACGAAGTTCGCGGGCACGCGCATGTCGCCGCGAATGATCCAGGTGCGCAGGCCATCGGCGACGGGCGTGGCCGACACAGGTGAGCCCTCGAAGTTCGTGACGAGGACTCCATTGCGGCGGACCTCGCCGGAATCGGTGGAGAACTCATAGTCGTTCTGCCCAAGCGCGGTCGACGCGATGATCGACGCGAGCCCGCCCACGACGCCGTAGGTGAGGGACATGCGGAGCGACCGCAGTGCGCAGTACGACGGGCGATCGCCGGTGTGAACGAGAGAACGGGCGCGGGAAGCAGCGCAGCATGCCATCATGATTGGGCTCCTTGAACGGCGGCCAACGGTGCCGCGGGGGACGAAACGATCATTGTTCCAAGTCACGGGCGTCGATTCAATCGACAATACCCGTCCTGGCACGGCCCGCCGACTGGAGGCCCCTCGGATTCGGCTGCGCGACCTCCCCAACGACGGTCCAGACCTGCTTCAGATGGGGGGCCGGCGGAACCGACGCTCGAGACGAGGTTCCGCGGGCAGCGTCCGTGCCATAAGAGCCTCTCGGAGATGATCTTCCGACTGATCGATTGCGGCCGGCACTCCTGCGCTCAGGGTTGGATCCTGAGCTTCTCGCCGAGTACTCGATGGACGGATAGGACCTTTCGTAGAGACTCGAGACGAGGCCTTCGGCGCTGGGAATCTGCATGAGGCCACCGCGGAGACTGTGCCTGATCGGCCCCAAAATGGTCTGAGAAGGTGCTCACTCCGTCCCCGCCCTGTCTTCTCGATCGGCATCGGCTTCGTCGCTGCGACCATTCCGATGCGACCGCGCTGCATCCCTGGAACCGAATCGGTTCCTTCGGATCGGGGTCGTTCAGATCGGGCGTGGCATCCTCTGCGTCCTCCAGCTTCCTTGCGCCACGGAAGACCGCATCCAGGTCGATCGGGGGACCGCTCGGCGGCTGCTTGAGCACGAACTCGGCGCCCTGCGTGCCGTCCAGCGACACTCCGGTCGCCATCACGGCGGCTTCAAGCGGAGAGTCGCGGTAGTCGAGTTCGGACAGCGCTTCGACGGAACGAAGGAAGTCGGAGGATCGTGCGACTACTGCGGCCGCGCCACCTGGATCGCCTGCACGACGCGGCCGTAGACCCAGCCGAATCCGCGGGCGACCCAGAGCGTTCCGGTCATGAGCGCGAGGCCGAGGATGAAGAGCGGCACCACCGCCAGCCCGGAGAGCGTGCCGTCTCCGTCGGGGCCGGAGAGAAGCGTCCCGAACAGCTGCAACTCGAAGTCGCTGTCGCCCGGGTTGCGGAACATCGACAGACCGAGGGCGTAGAAGACCGGCGTCGCAAGGAGCGACACGCTGACGCAGAAGAGCGTGAAGGTGACCGTGAAGAAGACGATGCTCACCGGCAGATTGCCCACGAGGTAGCCAAGCGACATCCAGCTGCGCACATCGCGCAGCCAGCAGCCGATGCGCTTCCAGAACCCGACCTGCGCAAGGCCTGCGACGGGCTGCGCGCGGCGCGGCATGCGCACCCGGAGGAAGAACTCGACGACCTTGCCCTCGAACAGGCTCAGGCCACGGACGCTCGCGAGAAGCAGCACGAGGAGCGGCAGTCCGAGCACCGTCGGCATCAGCCCGATCGCGAGCGTGCCGAACGAGACGGCGAAGGAGAAGTAGAACAGCGCGAGCGCGAGTCCGATCCCACCGAAGTAGAGCAGCGCGCCCCACGCGGCGGACTGTGCCCAGACGCCGATGACGGGAATGGCTGCGAGTCCGTGGCGAGCGTCTGCATCGGGCGGTGCGCCCGGCGGCTGCGGCAGCGGCCGCAGCGACGCGCCCTCCGACACGACCACGCCCGAACCGCTGCTCTCGCGATACGCGTGCGCGACTTCCGCGGGAGTGCCGTACGCGCCGATCGCGCGTTCTGCGGGAGTGCCGGCCTCGATCGCGGCGCGGAGATGGACCTCCGCATCGACGAGTGCGTCATGCCTGAGCGCGGGGTCGCACCCATCGAGCGCTGCGGCGAGTTGTGAGACATAGACGCGCACGGGATCGGCTCCCGCGGCCTGCTGGGGGATGCGCTCATCGGCGGACATCGATCTCTCCTAGAACCTTGTTGACCCATCTGTTGGTGTTGCGCCAGGTCGCGACCCACGAGCCAAGCACGCGCTTGCCGTCGGCGGTGAGCGTGAAGCACTTGCGCGCGGGCCCCTCGTTGGAGGGCACGAGCGTGCTGCGAATCAGGCCGTCGGCCTCCATCGTGCGGAGCATCGGATAGAGGGTTCCCTGCTTGAAGGAGAGGCCTTCGGGGGCCTCGTCGGCGAGGCGCCGCCCGATCTCGTAGCCGTGGATCGGCTCGTCGGCGCCCGCGATCGTCGCAAGGACGACGAGCCAGGCGGTTCCGACGCTCAGGTCGCGTTCGATCTTGTTGGGTAGGTCGGGTGGCATGGGCATGGTAGTAGTGTATTGTCTACACTACTTGGGATACCACACGAGCACGATTTCGCCATCCTGTGGATTTCGTTGGAAAACGCCGGCCCGATAGACTGCCGATCTCGGTGGTCCGTCTCCTGCCCATCTCCCTCGAGACCTTCGAACCCGTCGCCGGCGTCGCGCTCCGTCGCGAACCTGTGCTGAACCAGGTCCAGTTGGGGATCATCGAGGCGATTCGGTCAGACCCGACCCGCTACGCGAATGGCATCCGTCTCGTCGCCATGCAGGACGAGTCGACAGGCGCGATCGGCCTTGCCTCGCAGACGCCGCCCTACAAGGTCGTCGTGTCGGTCGCGACGGTCGAACTCGCACATGCGCTCGGGCGGGAGTTCGCGGCGCGGTTTCCGGAAGCAAGGGTGGTACACGGACCCGACGACGCAGCACGGGCCTTCGCGCACGGCGCCGGCGCGATCGATCCGGCCGTCGCCACCGACGAGGCAGTGTTCGAGCTGCGCGCGCTCACTCCCCCGCCACCCGTCGCCGGCAGGGCGCGCGTGGCGGAGCCGCGGGACGCCGACATCCTGCAGGCGTGGTGCGATGCGTTCACCGACGAGGCGCAGTCCGCCGGCACCCCGAAGGACCCGAAGGCGGGCGCGCGCATGGCGAACTCGGGGCGCACCTGGATCTGGCTGCGCGCCGATGGCATTCCTGTCTCCATGGCGAACAACCCACGCCGTGTCGGAGGCTGGTGGGCGATCGGCCCCGTATACACCCCGCCCGAACACCGCGGCCACGGCTACGCCTCGGGGCTCGTTGCCCATGCGAGCGGGCTCGCCCTCACGAGCGGCGCCCCCGGCTGCACGCTGTTCACCGACCTCTCGAATCCGGTCTCGAACCGGATCTACGAGCGGCTTGGATACAGGCGGGTCGGAACCTGCGCGACGCTGAAGTGGTGACGATGTTGCTCCGCGCCGCACACCACCGCGTCCCTGTCGTGCTGCTCGTCTTCGCGCTCGCCGGCGTCGCAGCGTGCACACCCCGCTCGGACCGAACTCCGGCTCGCGACCCTGCACCCGCATCGGGCGCGCACTCGCCCGAACTGAAGCCTGGCACACGGCTCGTTCTGAAGTTTCCCGAGCTTCCTCCGACGCTCTACGCCATGCAGTCGGGCACGGACTCGCCGACGCAGCTGTGCATCGAGCTTCCCGACAACTACACCCCGGAGCGGAAGTTCCCGCTGTTCGTCTTTCTCTACGGAGGGCACGGCGGCCCGGGTTCCGGCGCCGGACGCGGGCAGGAGATCATGGAGCGCCGCGACTGCATCTTCGTGAACCTGCCGCTCTTCAAGACGCGGCTCGACTCCGAAGGCCCCGCAAAGGGCATGATGATCACCACGGCGGCGGACGGCCAACTGATCTCGCGCGCGTACGCCGCGATGCTGCGGAGGGTCTACGACACCATCCCGAACATCGACACCGACCGCAACATCATCGGCGGGATGTCGAACGGCGCGCATTCGATCGTGGCCATGTTCGAACAGGGCGACCCATTTCTCACGGGCCTGTTCCAGAACCTGATCCTGGTCGAGGGAGGCTTCCACGCGGCGAAGGACCTCTCCCGCTACCGCGGCAAGAGCGTGCTCTTTCTCTACGGCGACTACGCGGGACAGGACGACTGGCTCGGCCGCAGGATGCGCGAGCAGTTGCCGAGATTCGTGGCCCGATTCACCGAGCAGGCCGCAGCCGAGGGGCTCGATGTGACGGGGATCGAGATGAAGGACACGGGCCACGACATGCCGAGGCGGTTTGACGCCGATGTGAAGCTTTGGGTGGACGCACGGCTGGCCGAGAACCGACGACGGGCGACGCCAGGTCCGCAATCTCCCCACCGCTGACGCGTTCGGCTCGTGTCGCCCGTGACGGGCTCCGCCTGTCTTCCTCCGTCTCTCCCCATGTCACCACTCACGCTCATCCTCTGCCTTCTCGCGACCGCTCCGCAGGACCCGCAGCGCGCTCCCGCCGGCAAGGCGGATCCGCGCGACGCACCCGCTGCGCAGAGGACGCTCGCACGGCCCGCGACGGCCGAGACGATCACCTACTCGCGCGACATCGCGCGCATCATCCAGAACAACTGCGTCGAATGTCACCGCGCGGGCGGCGTCGGGCCGTTCGCGCTCGACTCGTTTGAATCGGTCTCGCGCCGCGCGAACATGATCCGAGCCGTCACGCAGGAAGGCACCATGCCGCCGTGGTTCGCGGCGCCGCTCCCCGATGCGAAGGGCCACAGCCCGTGGTCGAACGACCGCTCGCTGAGCGACGAGGAGAAGCGCGCGATCGTGGCGTGGATCGAGGCCGGAAAGCCCGAGGGAGACCGCGCGGACCTTCCGCTGCCGCGAATCCATCCCGAAGGCAAGTGGACGATCGGGCAGCCCGATGCGGTCTTCCAGTTGCCGGAGCCCATCGCCATCAAGGCGGAGGGCACGATGCCCTACCAGAATGTGCTCGTGCCGACGAATCTCACGCAGGACCGCTGGGTCAAGGCCGTGCAGATCGTGCCGACCGATCCCTCGGTCGTGCACCATGTGCTCGTGTTCGTGCTCGACGAGGAGACTGCGAACGATCCCGTGGCCCGCAGGCGGCTTGGCGCGGACGAGGCGGGCGGGTACTGGGCGGCGTATGTGCCCGGCAACGACTCGTATGTCCTCGACGATGGCTTTGCTCGGCGGCTTCCCGCGAAGTCGTCGCTCCTCTTCCAGATCCACTACACGCCGAACGGCAAGGCGACCGAGGACCAGCTCAAGCTCGGCGTGGTCTTCACCGACGAGACGCCCAAGCATCTCGTGCGCACGACATCGGTCGTCGACCGGCGCATCTCGATTCCGCCGGGTGCGGAGAACCACAGGGAGTCAGGCGAGTTACGCGTGCCCGCGGATGCGAAGATCCTCGCCTTCATGCCGCACATGCATGTGCGCGGCAAGGCCTACCGATACGAGATCGAGCTTCCGAACGGCGGCGGGCGGCGCATGCTGCTCGACATCCCGAGGTACGACTTCAACTGGCAGCTGCGGTACGAACTGCGCGAGCCGCTCGATGTGCCGAAGGGCTCGGTGATCCACGGTACCGCGTGGTACGACAACAGCGCGAACAACCCTGCGAACCCCGACCCGAAGCAGACGGTGCGCTGGGGCCCGCAGACCGCCGACGAGATGATGCTCGGATACATCGAGTACTACCTCGTGAACGACGATCCGACGAAGCCCGACGACCTTGCGCCCGGGAGCACGCCGCGCCGAGGCCTCGGGGGCGGCGCAGGCGGAGGACCGGCAGGTCGCGGCGCTGCGTTCGAGCGGCTGCGCGAGCAGTTCGACGCGAACGACGACGGGAAGATCGAGAAGCGCGAGGTCCCTGAGAATCTCCACCGTCAGTTCGATCGACTCGACCGCAGCAAGGACGGCGTGCTCACCAAGGACGACTTCGGCGCCCGCTGAGCCGCCGAGCGTCGCGAACCGGCGGCTCGGCCTGCTGTATCCTTCCAGCAGGCATGAAGTGCATGAACTGCGGCTCGGACTTCGACACGCCCTACTGCGGACAGTGCGGTCAGGAAGCCACTTCGGGCAAGGTCACCTTTGCCGAGATGCGGCGCACCGCGATGCGGGCGTTCAGCCTCGAGCGCGGCTGGCTCCACACCGTCGTCGACCTCACGCTGCGACCGGCCGCGATGATCCGCGCCTACCTCGACGGCAAGCGCATCGCCTACATCGGGCCGGTGCGCTACGCGATCACCCTCAACTCGTTGTACATGGTGTTCGCGGTGCTGCTCGGCCCAGAGGCCTTCGGGCTCGACAAACTCGAGGGCGGCGCGAAGTTCCAAGCGATCTTCACCGACTTCCTGCAGCGCTACTGGGCGCCGTTGATGCTCCTGTCGGCGCCGGCATTTGCCGCAACTTCGTGGTTCATCTTCCGCGCGCAGCGACTGAGCTTTCCGGAACACCTGACGCTCAATCTCTTCAATCTCGGTCACGTTTCGATCCTGTCCGCCGTCGCCACGCTGTTCTCGGTGCTCTTTCCGCAGCATTTCATGACCATCTGGAACATCGGCCTCTTCGCCGGATTCGCGTACTACGCGTGGCTGATCCGCGGAGTCTGCGCCAGCAACGCCTGGACGGCGATCGGTGGCGCACTGCTGGTGCAGTCGATCGGCATGATCGCCGTCACGATCCTCTCCATTCTCGGGCTCACGCTCTACCTGCTCGCGCGGTGGTACATCGCAGGCGAAGCACCCGCTTGAGGGGCTGAAACGGGTCGGCTCGGTCCCGACAATAAATTTTTCTCTGTGAGAATCTACCCAGCGCCGTCAAACGAATTCGGCACCGTCTCAGCTGCGCGCGGTGGACTGCTTTGGGCAGTCACGGTCGGCGTGGCGCTCAAACCGCTCGTCCACACTAGGACCACCCAATGCAATTCTTCTCGAATCCGCTCTCGCTGGCGGCGTCTGTCATGCTCGCGTCGACCGCCCTCGCGGCCGCCCCACTTCAGGTTCAGGTCCGTGCAGTCGGCGGAGCGCCTGCCGCGCGTGCCGCCACGACCGCAAACGCAACGAAGGACATCGTCGACACGGCCATCGACGGGAAGTTCAAGACGCTCGTGGCCGCGATCAACGCAGCAGGCCTGACCGAAGCGCTCAAGTCTGGCGGCCCGTTCACCGTCTTCGCGCCGACCGACGAGGCGTTCGCGGCGCTTCCGAAGGGAACGCTCGAGTCGCTGCTCCTTCCCGAGAACAAGGACAAGCTGCGCGCGATCCTCGCGCACCATGTCGTGCCAGGGCGCCTTCTCGCGATGGAGGTCGCGAACATCGAGGACCCGCAGATGGCGCGCACCGCCGGCGGCGGACGCGAGAAGATCGCGGCCGACCGGCGCGGCTTCCGCTACGGCGACGCGAATGTGGCGAAGTACGACATCCGCTGCACGAACGGCGTGATCCATGCGATCGACCGCGTCGTGCTGCCGAAGCCGCTGCGTTCCGAGGACGCGATGGGAATCGCCATGAAGGAGTCCGCGCCCGTCGATCTCATCAAGGCGCTGCGCGAGGTGCCCGACGGCCGCTTCTCGACCTTCGTCGCCGCCGTCGAGGCGAGCGGCGCCGACCAGGACTGGGCGAAGCCCGAGCCGGACAGAAGCTGGACGCTCTTCATCCCGACGAACGACGCGTTCGCGCGGCTTTCCGAGGCCGAGCGCACCGCCCTGCTCGATCCGAAGAACCGCGACCTGCTGCGCGCCGTCCTCGACTGGCACGCGCTTCCGCGGCTCCAGACCTGGAGCTTCGACTTCGACGACGGCGAGCGTGGCCCGACGATGATCTCGGAGAACAACGATCGCTTCGTGCTCGACATCCTCCCGAACGGCAGCGTGTTCGTCTACCGCCTCCGGTCGAGTTCCGATCGCGCGGCGGAAGAGCCGTTCAAGGCGCGCATCGTGGCGGGCGACATTCCTGTCGGCGGCACGGTGGTTCACATCGTCGACCGCGTGATCGTTCCGCCGCAGTTCGAGAACAAGACGATCGCCTCGCAGGCCTACCGCGAGAAGGACATCAAGGAGTTCACGATGGGCGGCGACGCGCAGTTCAACGCGCGCTTCCTGCTCAAGGGGATGCTCGAGCAGGCCGAGTCGCTCGATGACGCCGGCGCGATCGCGCTCTACCAGACCGGACTGCGCATGCTCGAGGAAGTGGTTCCTTTGAACCGCACGGGCGTCATGCTCACCATGGACGACCGTTCCGCCGATCAGCGTGTCGTGCTGCGCGAGCGCCTGCGCGACCGCGCCGACGAGCTCGACCGCGTGTGGTACGCGATGTTCATGAAGAACTCCCCTGCTGCGACGACGCTCGACGCTCCGCTCTCGGACATGATGCCGGCCGCGCGGACGATCGGCATGAACGCCGCGCCGGCGAAGGACGCTGCGAAGCTGCCTGCGGCCGCCATCGCCGTGACCGCGACGGCTGCGCCTGCGGCTCCCGCGGTTCCCACGGCGCCTGCAGCTTCCGCGCCCCGCGCCGCCGCCTCGCTCGATTGGTGCGAGGTCATCGAGAAGGATGTCGACGCCAAGGTCGTCACCGATGCCGCGCTGCGCGACGCCATCGCGAAGACCGGTCTCCCGTGGCGCGTGCGCGACAAGGCTTCGGGCATCGAGATGCTTCTCGTCCCGCCGGGGCAGTTCATGATGGGCAAGACCACGGGCGACGCGGAAGCGCTCGCGAACGAAGTGCCCGCGCACAGCGTGACGCTGACAGAGCCCTACTACCTCGGACGCTACGAGGTGACGCGCGAGCAGTGGACGAAGGTGATGGGCGCGGGCGCGCAGACCGGATCGGAGCGCTTGCAGCCGGGCGTCGAAGGCGCCGAGATCGAGGTCGGCGGCGGTGCGACGATCGTGGTGAGCGGCGGCGTCGAGCTCGTCGATCAGCAGGGAAACAAGATCACCACCCGCCAGACGGCGGTCGCCGGCCCCGACGGGACCGTGACCTTCACCACCACCCCGGTCGGCGATCAGCCGGATCCCGCGCTTGATTCGCGTGCAGGGCTCCCGATCATGGCCGGGTTCACGAAGACCTCAGACTTCTGCAGCAAGATCGGCATGCGTCTTCCGACCGAAGCCGAGTGGGAGTTCGCGTGCCGCGCGGGAGCCCAGGCGCCTCGCTACGGCGAACTCGACGCGATCGCGTGGCACCTCGGGAACTCCGACGGGCGCAAGCAGACCGTGGGCACCAAGGCCGCGAACGCCCTCGGCTTCCACGACATGATCGGCAACGCGTGGGAGTGGGTGAACGACTGGTACGGCGAGTACACACGCAGCGCGAAGACGAATCCGACCGGACCCGCCACGGGCCAGTCGCGCATCGCGCGCGGCAGCTTCTTCAACTACGAGGACGGCTTCAACCGCGCCTCGCGCCGCTACGAGATGCAAGCCTACGACTTCGGAAACAGCACGGGCTTCCGCGTCGCACGCAATCCGTGATTCGAAGGCGTTCGAATGAAACCTCGCCGCTGCCGCCGCCCTGATGGCGTTCACGCGGCATAATGCGGACATGCAGCTGCCGAACCCGACCCCGGAACTGTGGAACGCCCTCGACCGCGCCCTCGAGGAATGGCTCGCGCCAGCGGACGACGCGCTCAACCACGCCACCGCCTCTGCGACAAAGGCTGGCCTTCCCGAGATCGCGGTCGCGCCGGCGCAGGGTCGGCTGCTGCAAGTGATCGCGCGCTCGATCGGCGCGCGGCGCATCCTCGAGATCGGCACGCTTGCGGGCTACAGCACCATCTGGCTTGCGCGCGCGCTGCCTGCGGGTGGCAGTCTGGTGACGCTCGAGTTAGAACCCGCGCGGGCGGAGATCGCGCGCGGAAACCTCGCCTACGCGGGGCTTTCGCAGCAGGTCGAGGTCGTGACGGGGCGCGCGGTCGATTCGCTCGACGCGATGATCGCGCGGAACGAGGCACCGTTCGACCTGATCTTCATCGACGCCGACAAGGAGAGCTGCCCGCAGTATCTCGAACGCGCGTTCGCGCTCGCGCGCACCGGCACGCTGATCCTCGTCGACAATGTCGTGCGGCGAGGGCGGCTGATCGACGCGAACACGGGCGATGCGGGCGTGGACGGCGCGCGCAGGATGATGGACATGGTTGCGCGGCATCCTCGCCTCGAGGCCGCGGGCATCCAGACCGTCGGCGCGAAGGGCTACGACGGCCTGCTGATCGCGCGAGTGACGGAGGAGCGCGATGCCTCGGCACCTGCCGCACAATTCGCGCGGTCATCCGATCCGACCGACATCCTCTTCGCGCACAACGCCTGGGCCACGCGCGAGCTGCTTCGCGTCTGCGAGAAGCTCGACCAAGCGCAGTGGCACCGAAACTTCGACATCGGCCCGGGGTCGCTGCACGACACGCTGACGCACATCGTCGGCGCGATGCTGCGATGGGCCGACCGCATCGATGGACCGCCGCAACCCGTCCGGGCATCGATCGAGGATGGAACGCGACGAAGCGCCGCGCAGTTGCACGCGCTGCTCGACGATGCGGAATCCAGCCTCGCGGCCAGCGCCGCACGCGCACGCCAGCGCGGGCTCGACACCGCACTGGATGTCACGCTCGGCGGCACGCCCTATCGCTTCACGCTCGGCGCGATGCTCGTCCATGTGACGACCCACGGCATGCACCACCGCGCGCAGTGCCTGAACATGCTGCGGCGGCTCGAGGCTCCGGGGATCAGCGATGCGCTGCCCGACCTCGATGTCCTGGAGTGGCAGGTTCGCGAGTCAACCCGCAGGCCGTGAGCCGACGGGCGCATCCGCCAGCGGCAGCGGCTCGTTCACGCCGACCTTGAGCGCCTTCACCAGGAAGGCCACGACATCGGTCGTCGCATCGATGTACTTCGACATCGGGACGCGGGCGCCATGGCCCACCGAGGACTCGACGCGGATCAGCACCGGCGCGTCGCCGACATGGCACTCCTGCAGGCGTGCAGCGAACTTGTACGAGCAGCTCGGCGGGACGACTTCATCGGGGTCCGATGCCATCACCATCGTCGCCGGGTACTTCACGCCCGGCCGAATCCTGTGGTACGGCGAGTAGGCGTAGCGGGCGCTGAACTCCTCGGGATTCTCGAGCGATCCGTACTCATCGACCCAGAGGGGCCCGATCCGAAGCATGTCGTGCACGCCCGTGCCGGGAATGGCGGCGGCGAACAGCTCGGGTCGCTGCGTCATCGCCGCGCCAACGAGGAGGCCGCCGTTCGATTCACCCTTGATCGCAAGACGGCTTGGATTCGTCCACTTCTCGGCGACGAGATACTCGGCCGCCGCGATGAAGTCGTCGATGGTCTTCTGCTTGCGCAACCGCTTTCCCGCATCGTGCCACTCGGGGCCATACTCCCCGCCACCGCGCAGGTTGGCCACCGCCACAGCGCCACCGAGCTCAAGCCACAGCGCGAAGTCGGGCGCGAACCACGGCCGTATCGAGAGGTTGAAGCCGCCGTAGCCGTAGAGCAGCGTCGGCAGCGAGCCATCGCGCGGCGCGCCCGCGCGCGTCGTGATGAACATCGGGATCCGAACGCCGTCCGTCGACTCGTAGAACACCTGCTCGACGGTGTAGCGCGATGGATCCCAGTCGGACGCCGACTTCCTGAAGAGCTTCGACTCGCCTGTGGCCGGATCAAGGGTGTAGTAGGCACCCGGCTGATTGAACGAGGTGAAGGTGTACAGCAACTCTCCATCGGGTCCTCGAGTGCCGAGCCCGTCGATCGCGCCGATCCCAGGCGGCTGCGCCTCGCGGACAAACGAGCCATCGGTCCGGTGCACGCGAAGGAGCGGGCGGACATCCTTCAGGTACTGCGCCAGCATGAAGTCGCCCGCGAGCGCCACGCCATGGATCGCTTCGTCCTGCTGCGGAACCACCTCGCGCAGCGATGCGAGCCCCTCGCGCAAGTCGAACGCCACGACGCGGTGGCGCGGCGCGTCGAAGTCGGTCTTCACATAGAGCGTGGTGCCCGTCGTGCCGACGACCGACCATTCGTTCGCGAAGTCGCCGCCGATCTCGAGCGGCTTCGCGGCGCGATCTGCAAGATCGACGATGACGAGCTGATTCACATCGTAGACCGCGAACTTCGTGACGGTGATGACGAGGTATCTCCCGTCCGCCATCGTCAACTTGGAGAAGGTCCGGTCGGGGTGCTCCGGCGACGAGTAGATCACATCGTCACTGACCTGCGGACTTCCGATGCGGTGGTAGCGAACCTGGCTGCCTTGACTGCTCCACTGGGACCTGTCGTACATCTGCCAATCCGCGACACCGAAGTAGTAGAGGCCGTCTTCGTTCGCGGACCAGCTCGCCTCGCCGAACGCCCAGCGGATCTCGTCGGGCAGCGGCCTGCCTGTCTCGACATCCATCACCTGCCAAGTCCGCCAGTCCGATCCCCCTTCGCTCTTCGCGAACGCGAGCAGCTTGCCGGAGTCGGAGAACGCCATCTCGGCGAGCGCGACGGTGCCATCCTTCGACCACGCGTTCGGATCGAGGAGCGCGCGCGGAGGAGCGCCGGGCGAGTCCTTCACTGAAAGCACAAAGTGGTTCTGCAGCCCGTCGTTCTCGTAGAAGAACTCGCGCGACCCCTTCTTCCACGGGATTGAGGTGCGTGGAAAATCGACGATCCGCATGAGACGCGCGCGGATCGCCTCGCGCTCGGGAACCGATGCGAGGAACTCCTCGGTGAACTTGTTCTGCTTGGAAACCCACTTCCCGACCTCTGGATCGAAATCCCGTCGGTTCTCGAGCCAGCGATATGGATCCTCGACCATGGTCCCGTGGAATTGGTCCACCTGCTCGACCTTGGGAGTGATCGGATAGCCCTTGGCGTTCCGCGCGCCGGCGCGGTCTGAATCACCGCACGAAGGCATGCATGCGGCGACGACCGCGAGGAGCGCAGCGCCAACAAGATCGATGTGCCTGGACTTGCACATGGAAACTCCTTGCCGAAGGCCTCGAACGCCGAACATCTCGGCCGCTTCGCTCCGAACACCTGCGCTCGCTTCAAAACGAGACAACGCGCACTTCGAACCTGAACAAGCGTAACACGCGCGCGCTCAAGGCCAAACACCCGATTGGGTGAGGCGGCCGGTCGCGTCACTTGCCGACTGACGCAGCAGGCGTCGACAGGCCGCTCGGAGTCATCTTCAGCACCTTCACGAGGAACGCCCACATGTCGGCGGTCTCGTCGATCGCCTTCGACACAGGCTTGCCGGCGCCATGGCCTGCCGCCGTCTCGATGCGGATGAGGACAGGCGCGTCGCCTGCGTGGCACTCCTGCAGGCGCGCCGCGAACTTGAACGAGTGGCCGGGCACGACGCGGTCGTCGGTGTCGGCCGTCGTCACCATCGTCGGCGGATACTTCGCGCCAGGGGTCAGCCGGTGGTACGGCGAGTACGCGTGGAGCGCCTTGAATTCCGCGGGGTTGTCGGACGAACCGTAGTCGTCGGTCCAGTAGCGGCCCGCCGTGAAGCGCTGGAAGCGCAGCATGTCCATCACGCCGACGGCAGGCAGCGCGGCGCCGAAGAGCTCGGGACGCTGCGTCATCACGGCACCGATCAGGAGGCCTCCGTTCGAACCACCCTGGATCGCGAGTCGGCTCGGGCTCGTCCACTTCTCGGCGACGAGGTACTCGGCGGCCGCGATGAAGTCGTCGAAGACATTCTGCTTGCGCAGCTTCTTGCCGGCCTCGTGCCACTCGCGGCCGTACTCGCCGCCGCCGCGGAGATTCGCGACGGCAAGCGTGCCTCCGAGCTCGAGCCACGACGCGAAGACCGACGAGAACCACGGCGTCATCGATTGGTTGAAGCCGCCGTAGCCGTAGAGAAGCGTCGGCTGCGAGCCGTCGCGCGGCGCGCCCTTGCGGTGCGTGATGAACATCGGGACGCGCGTGCCGTCCTTCGACTTGTAGAAGACCTGCTCGACCTCGTACCGCGACGAGTCGAAGTCGACCTCGGTGCGGCGGAATTCCGTGGACTTTCCGGTGGCGAGGTCGAGCCGGTAGATCGTCGGCGGCTGGTTGAACGAGGCGAAGCTGTAGAAGGTCTCGCGGTCGCGGCGCCAGCCCGCGAATCCGCCTGCGGCGCCGATCCCGGGGAACTCGACCTCGCGCACGAGCGTGCCGTCGGTGCGCAGCATGCGCACGAGCGGCCGGACATCCTTCAGATACTGGGCGAAGATGAAGTCCCCCGCCATCCCTGCGCCCTCAAGCACCTCCGTCCGCTGCGGCACGAGCTCGCGGAGCGACTTGAGTCCCTCGCGGACATCGAACGAGACGACGCGGCGGCGCGGGGCCTCGAAGTCGGTGGCCGCGTAGAAGGTCGTGCCGTCGTTCCCGATCACCGACCACTCGTTCGCGAACGCGCCGACGATCTCGCGCGGCTTCGCGCCCGGCTCGGCGAGATCCTGGATGAACAGCAGGTTCTTCGGATCCGTGCCTTCGTAGACCGCGATGACGAGGTAGCGTCCGTCCTCCATCACGCCGGCGCCGAAGCCCCAGGTCGGGTGATCGGGCCTCGAGAAGACGAGCGTGTCTTCGGTCTGCGGCGTGCCGAGGCGGTGGTAGCGCACCTCGTTGTTGAGGTTGAGCGACTGGAACTCCTCGCCCGGCTTCGGCTCGGGGAAGCGGCTGTAGAAGAAGCCCTTCTCGTCCTTCGTCCACGAGGCGCCGCCGAACTTCGTCCAGCGGATCTCGTCAGGCAGGATCGTGCCCGTCACGACATCCATCACGCGCCAGCGCGCCCAGTCGGACCCCGCCTCGCTCTGTGCGAAGGCGAGCAGGTTGCCGGAATGGGAGAACGCCATGCCTGCAAGCGCGATGGTGCCGTCTTTCGACCAGGTGTTCGGGTCGAGAAGGACGCGCGCCTCGCCATCGAGCGAATCCTGGATGTAGACGACCGCCTGGTTCTGGAGGCCGTCGTTCTTCGAGAAGACATAGCGCGAGCCCTGCTTCGAAGGCGCGGAGTAGCGCGGATAGTCGAACAGCTTCTCGAGCCGCGCGCGGATCGCGGCGCGCTCGGGGATCGACTCGAGGAAGGCGTCGGTCACCTTGTTCTGCTCGGCGACCCACGCGGCGACCTCCGCGTCGACGCGGACATCGTTCTCGAGCCAGCGGTACGGATCGGCGACGGCCGTCCCGTGGTAGTCGTCGACCTGCTCGATCTTGCGCGTCGACGGATACGCGAGGCGGCTGGCCGCATCGTCGCGATCGGGCGCCGAGCACGAAGGCATCCCGAGGGCAAGTGCGGACAGAAGGACGGCGGCGACGATGGGCTGGTTGATGCAAGACATCGTTGGTCACTCGCAAGGCTGACTTCGGCTTCGCCGGAAGTGCGGGGCGACGCCCCCGGCCCCTCGGAAAGAGGACGCAGGCAAGGTAGCAGGGCTCGAACGAGCGACCCGAGTTCCTCGCGCGTGCGAAGGCGACGCGCTCGGTGCGATCCTCTCACCCGATCGGGGCGCGAGGTCGGCGGCGGCACGCGAATTCCGCGCGGAACCGTTGCGCACACGGGCTTCACGGATATCGTGGGTGGTCATGACCCGACTGCTCGACACGCCGGGGATGCCCTCAGATGGGCGACGAGTGTCTCCATGAACCTCATCCGCCCTTCCGCACTTCGTCCCGGCGATCTCGTCGGCATCTGCACGCCTTCGCTTCCCGCGCACACGATGTTCCGCGCGAAGTACCTCCACGGCATCGAGGAGTTGAAGCGCCTCGGCTTCCGCGTGGTCGAGGGCGACCTCACCGCGAAGGCGACCGCGCAGGGCGCGCGTTCGGGCACGCCGCAGGACCGCGCGGCCGAGATCAACGCGCTCTTCGCGAACCCCGAGGTGCGCGCGATCATCACGACGATCGGCGGGTCGAACTCGTCGAGCCTCGTCCCCTACCTCGACTTCGGTCTCGTCCGCGCGAACCCGAAGATCTTCTGCGGCTACAGCGACATCACCTCGCTGCACCTCGCGTTCAGGCGCCACGCCGGGCTCTCGACCTTCTACGGCCCCGCCGTCATGCCGAGTTTCGGCGAGTGGCCCGCGGTGCTTCCCGAAACGGCGGAGTCGTTCCTCGACGCGACGATGCGGCACCTGTCGGGCGCGCGCGAGCTCGTAGCGCCCTCGCGCTGGAGCCGTCATATGCGCGACGCGCGCACCGACGCGTGGCGCACCGAGGAGCGCAAGTGGGAGCCGACGGCGGGCTGGCGCACGGTGGCCGGCGGCGTGGCCGAGGGTCCTGCGCTCGTCTGCAACCTCAACACGCTGCGGACGAACGCGGGCACGGCCGAGTTTCCCGAGGTCGACGGCGCGATCCTCTTCATCGAGGAGATGTCGAGTTCGCCGACGGACGCGGAGCGCGCGTTCCGCCACCTCGCCGCGCTCGGCGTGTTCAAGCGGATCGCGGGCCTTGTCTGGGGACGCGTCGAGTTCTGGTCCGACCAAGGCTGCCCGCTCTCGGTCGAGGAGCTTCTGCTCGAGGCGATCCACGGCGAAATCGGCGGCGCGCCGACCTTCCCGATCGCGACCGACTTCGACTGCTGCCACACCGTGCCGATGCTGACGATCGCGGAGGGCGTGCGCACGCGCCTCGACACGACCGGCGCCGCGCCGCGCGTCACGCTGCTCGAGCCCGCCGTCACGCCGCGCTGAGCGGCGGCGCGAACGCTACGAGGCGCGTCCCCACCCCGGCAGCTTGCTCGCCTGCTTCATCCAGCGCGCGATCCGGGCGCCGTCGCGCAACCTGCCGTCGACGAGATCGCTTTCGAAGATGTGGAGGTAGCGCGTGCTCGCGCGCTCGGATCCGATCGGTGGCAACGGCTCGAGCTTCGCGCCGTCGAAGAACGCGATCTTGATGTACTTCGTGCAGCAGTGGACGCCCGTGAACCAGCCGCCGCCCTCGATGCCGTAGAACGGCGAGTTCCACCTGACGGCCTTGCGCACGCCTGGCACGGCGCGCGTGATGATCTCATCGAGATGCCGCCCTGCCGCGCTCTTCCAACCCGGCATCGCAGCGATGTACGCCTGCACGGGCGCGTCGCCGTCGGCCTTCGCGATCTGCGGGTTGCCGCCAGTCAGGAGGCGTGGCGCAGCCGAGGCGGTGCGCGTCGTGGATTTCTTCGCGGGTGTTCGTCGCTTCGCTGCCATCTGTCACTCTCCGCTTCAGGGCGATTCGACTCGTCGCGCAGCCCCGCAGCCAACCGCGTCACTCGGCGCGCATGACCAGCACCCAGTCCTGCGGCGAAGGAACCGACGGCGTCGACCAGCTCGACTCGCCCGACACGGAACCGATCTCAAAGCGCCGCCCCGACGCAGGATCGAACCAGAACGCACGATACCGAACCCGCGCATCGAGTTCGCGCACGCGGAACCCGCTCCAGTCGTAGATGCCGCGCTTCGGGAGATATGCGACCACAAGTTCGCCCGGAATGCCCGCCGCGAACACGCCCTCGTCGACCCACTCCTGCTTCGGCGTCATGCGATGCCACGGGAGTTCCTCGAGCAGCCGCTTCGCAAGCCCGAGCTGCGTCGCACCCGGAAACTGCATGCCTTCGTGCCAGGTCGTGAAGTCGTAGACCGGCGTGATACCCGGGTCTCCGTCGACGCTCGCCTGCCAGACGCCGGCTGCGCCGTAGGTGTGTCCCGCGGCGCCCGAGAGCATGAGCGTCCAGAAGAGGTGGCGCTGGATGTCCTCGAAATTCGTCTGCATGTGGCGCTCGTAGCACGCCTCGCCGCACAGCGCGGGGCGCGTGGGCGACTGCGCAAGCGACGCGCGCAGCAGCGCCAGCGTGTCGCCCGCCGTCTTCAATCCGTCGTGGCCGATCGCGACCATGTCGAAGTCGAAGCGGTCGTTGCCTTCCTTGATCGCTGCGCGCGGATCGCTCGGCGCGTGGTAGGTGAGCGGCCGACGGAACGGATCGGACGCGCGAACATATTCGCCGAGCGCCGCCCACGGGCCGTTGCCGTCGCTTGCCTCGCCTCCGAGGATCCACACGACCGGCAAGGCGCCGTAACGCGCGATGAGGTGGCGCCAGTGGCGCTTGAATCCTTCGAGGCCGACCTGGTTGATCGTCGACTGTCCGCCCGCCTGCGGGCGTCCCCAGCCTCCGACGATCGCCGGCACGATGCCGTGCTCGACCAGCGTCGTGATGCGCTTGTCGGCTGCGTCGAAGTAGGCGGGATTCATGGTGCGGAAGTCGATCGTCGTGTACGGAAGACCGGCCTCGTTCGCCCAGCGCGGCTCGAGCATGTTCTCGTCGGGGTACGGGCCGCACACGATCTGCACGACATTGAAGCCCTTCGCGGCGCGATCGGCGCAGAGTTCGGCGTAGCCAGGCGTGTCGATCCGCTTGCAGAGCGCCTTCCACCAGGTGTCGCCGAGCCAGAGGAACGGCGTGCCGTCGGCATGCTCGAAGTAACGGCGGTCGGCGGAAACGCGGATCGGGCCGTGCCGCTCGAGCGCGGAGCCGCCGACAGCGGCGACGACCTCGACGACTCCCGTCTGCCCGTGCAGCGACGGGTTGGCGGGATCGGAACACTCGGTGCGCCACGCGTGGCGGCCGACGACGGGCGACGCGTAGCGGAATGACCAGCGCGAGCCGCCGGCCCAGAACGCGGGAACGCGCAGTTCGCGGCCGTCTGGCTGCGTCACGATCGCGTCGAGGGCGACATCCGTGAACGCGTTCGCGTAGACCTTCTCCGACGCGAGCGAGACTTCGACCACCCGGTTGACGCCGACCTGCCGCGGCGCGGGTGGCTCCGCACGCGCCGACGGCACGGCGAAGACGAGCGCCGCGAGGACGGCGACGAGGCTGAGGATTGCGGGCATGACGGCGATCCTACCAACGAGACGCGCGCGCAAACCGCGCCGCCGTCAGGAGCCTGTGCGCGCGTCCGGCACCGACGACTCCTGCCAGCGCTCCTTCGCCCCCTGCTTCTCCATCCAGCGGTCGGCGGGCACGGGACGGTAGCCGAACTTCTCGTAGAGCCCGTGCGCGTCGCGCGTGGCGAGGCACCAGCGCCGCAGCGTCTGGAGCGAGGGATGCCGCTCGAGTTCCTCGAGCATGCGGCGCGAGAGCCCGTGGCCGCGATGGCCTTCGACCACGAACACATCGCAGAGCCACGCGAAGGTCGCGCGGTCGGTCACCACGCGCGCGAAGCCGACCGTCTCGCCTGATCCATCGTCGATGGCGAGCACCACGATGCTGTTGCGAAACGCCTCCGCGACGACCTCGCGGCGGATGTTCGTCGACCAGTAGGTGCCGGCGAGCACCGTGTGGATCGCATCGAGATCCTGTCGCGCGGGGTCGAGGGTGATCGTGTACGACATGCAGGCAATGTACGCGGCGGCAGGCGCGATCCGCCTCATCCGCGACAACCAGTCCCATTCACACGAGTTCGGTCGCTTCAGCCGCCGCTGCACCGCGCTCCGCGTTCAGCCGCTTGCGTACCTCTGCGATCTTGGCGCGCTCGGCGGTCATCATGAAGCCGAAGGCGGCGCCAAAGCAGCCGATCAACGCGCCTCCGAGTCCCCCGATGAGCCCCCACATCGAACCGAGGTTCGGGAACCACACGACGAGCGCGAAGATGGCGCCGAGCGAGGCGGGCACGGCGATGCCAGTCAGCCAGAACATTCCCAGCACGCGCCGCCGCCGCTGGCGCGCGTAGAGCTCCGACAGTTCGCTCGAGCCGGCGACATCCATCGGCTCGGCTTCCATGAGAATCGCACGGAGGACGCGCGGAAGCCAGAGAAGGTTCAAGGGCGCGGTCATCGAGACGAGGAGAAGCACGAGCCACGCGAGATGCTCGGGGCTCTCCGAGATCGACGCGGCGCCGGAGGCAGGATCCATCGGGAAGAGCTTGAGGCCACGCAGTGCGATCGCGATCGGCCCGGCGACGCAGGCGATCGCGGCCGCGACCCACATCCAACGAACCACAGGATTCTGGCGCTCGCGATTGACGAGCGAGGCGGTGCGGACGGTACCGCTCGATTCCGCCGACCCGTGCATGGTGATCGCCCACGCGGGGTTCTTCGCTCGCAGCATCGGCATGGCAAACCCAAACCACAGCGGGAAGAACATCGGCCACGAGAAATTCGCGGCCGTTGCAGCCCACGGATGGCGGGTGCCCGCGAACGCAAGTCCGCCCCAGATCACGAGCGCGAGCGCCGTGGCGAGAACGAGCGCGGTGAGCTTTCCTCGCACCTTCAGGCGGTCCGACTCCTGCGTGGCTCGGTTGGGAATCAGGCCGGCGAACACAAGCGGGAAGAGGATGAATCCAAGAGCAAACAGGAGCGGGAAGAGTCGGTCGCCGGTGAGGAGTGCATCAGACATGGGAGGGTCTCCGGGGTCTGGCACGCGTCACGCGTGCCGAGAGCGTGCGTTGCGTGTCAGGGCGTCTTCCAAAGTCGTTCGATCTGGCGGACCGCGATGGCCTCGATGGCCTCGCGGGTGAATCCTGCGATCTTGGCGTCGCTGAGTGCCGCAGCGATTCCAGCCTCGACGCGCTTGCGCTCCTCCGCCTTCGGTCCAGCGGCGCGCTCGACGGTCGCGATGACGATGGTGCCGCGGCCGCGGACCGACGCGAGCAGCCCCGCATCGGTCAGGTCGCGGTAGGCCCGCGCCACCGTGTTGAGATTGATTCCGAGATCCGCGGCGAGCTGCCGCACGGGCGGAAGTTCGTCGCCGCGAACGAGCTTTCCCTCGGCAATCAGCCCCCGAAGGCCAGCAACGAGCTGGTCGTGAATCGGGACAGAACTTGCGAGCGAGATCGACAGCATGAGGTCAATGTATCATACTCTGATACATTGTCAATGCCTTTGGGCGCCTTTTTGTCAAGTTGGTACATCTTTGGGCAATTCGGGCCGAATCCCCGCCACGGACATCTCGCGGAAACGCGCCATGGGGGCGGGGAGTGGCGCAGATCGCCCCGCAACCCCTCCGCCGCTGCGCCAAGCGCGCGCTTGCCTTGGGCGCTTCGGATCTCGACCAACGCGGCGCGCGGGTTACCATCGTCCTATGGCCTTCATCACGCTGCCGACCGACGCGCCGGGCATCC
>JBEAUK010000011.1:0-72150 GCA_041161465.1 Planctomycetota bacterium
CGCGCGGCGGCCTTGCGCTGCGCTTCGCGGAGCGTCTTCCACTCACCGGGGGCGTCGACCCAAGGACCGGTGATCTCGCCGATCACGACGGGGAGATCCGCTGCGCCAAACTCCCTGCGCACATCGAGGATGAGGTTGACGAGGTTCTGCTCGTACTGCGGCACCGCGACCTCGGGATCGCAGCCGTCGTTCCATCCGTGGTACCAGACGAAGCCCGCGAACTCGGGCTTCTTCCCGCGGAGCGCGGGGAAGTCGTCGATACTGGCGATGGCCGCGCGGACATTCTCGATCATGAGCTTGTAGTACGGCCCGGTCTCACCGCCCGAGGAGGGCGGGCGGAAGTCCTTGTAGAGGCTCTTGCCGCCCCACGCGGTCTTGATGAGAAGGACGGGCTCCTCGATCGCGTCGCCGAGCACGAATCCGAGCTCGAGCTCGGGGCCGAAGTGGTTCTTGCCGCCGTGCGGCGTGAAGCCCATGCCGAGGGGACCCGCCTTGAGCGGCTTGCGCTCAGGCTTGTAGCTGACGAAGACATCGTCGCGCGTACGCCACGAACCATCGGTGTTGCGGAGGTGCGCGACGAGGGCTGCCGTTTCGGGCCGCGCGGCGACCCACGCGAGCGTGCCGCGGCCGTCGTTGTAGTCCTTGCCCGCGAGGTCGACGACAGCCTGACCCTCCATGTTGGATTGACCGGCGAGGATGAAGACCTTCACGGTCTGACCGCCCGCCCGCTCGGGCGCTGGCTGGGCATCGGCAGGTGCGCCGAGGAGAAGGACCAGCCAAGCGAGGCACGATGCGATGATGGGTTGCGTCATTCTCCGCATGGTACATGCCGCGGGTGCACGGCACGTGCCATGCAGTGCCTGGCACTGACTGGCACGTGCCGTGCACGCAATCGAGCGGCCGCGGCTGGCGGCGGCGACCATTGGCACGACGGTCAGCGTCGAACTGCTGCTAGGCTCTCTGCATGACTGCCTCACGCGTCATTGTCGAGGGCTTCGAGACCAAGTTTGCGGAGATCCGTCGGGAGAGCGAGAAGGCGATTCTCCAGCTCGACGCGACGACGATTCGCCGTTCGCTTGATGGCGATACCAACTCGGTTGCCGTCACCATGAAACATGTCGGCGGGAACCTTCGGTCGCGGTTTAGCAACTTTCTGTCCGAAGACGGCGAAAAGGCGTGGCGCGATCGAGAAGGTGAGTTCGTGGACGATTTTGCTCCGGACGAGATGGGTCGGTTGCAGGCCATGGCGGTCTGGAACGCAGGCTGGGCCGTTCTCGAATCGACGCTCGCATCGTTGGCAGATGCCGATCTCGGAAGGTCGGTGAAGATTCGCGGGGAGCCCCACACAGTCGCGCACGCACTCGCGCGGGCCGTGGCGCACATGGCATATCACCAGGGGCAGATCACACTCATCGCGCGGATGCTAGTTGGACCGGAGCGGTGGAACACAATCTCGATTCCGCGCGGCGGAACCGCACAGCGCCATACGGAGATGGGGTTTGACCCGCACCCCTAACGAGGTGCACGGCACGTGCCATGCAGTGCCTGGCACTGACTGGCACGTGCCGTGCACGCAATCAAGCGGCCGCTGCTTTCGGCGGCGGCCTCTGGCGTGCGATTCGCGGGTCTGACTTCGCGCTCGGCGGTGGCAGCGTTACGCTACCGCCATGCTTTCGTCGATCCTCACCGCTGCGTTGCTCGTCGCGCCCCTCGCCGCCGACACCCGGAACGATGCACCACCGGACGAGGCCGCGGAGGTCGCGGCATGGGCCGCCTCCCGCGACTCCCGCATGGCCTGGTGGCGCGACGCGCGATTCGGCATGTTCATCCACTGGGGCCTCTACTCGCCCTCTGGCGGCTTCTGGGATGGCAAGCGCTACGAACAGCACTACGCCGAGTGGATCCAGCACTGGGCCGCGGTCCCGTGCGCCGAGTACGCGCGGCAGATGAAGCCCAAGTTCACCCCCGACGCGGGGTTCGCGGACAAGTGGGCCGAACTCGCGCAGGCGGCAGGCATGCGCTACGCCGTGATGACCTCGAAGCACCACGACGGCTTCACGCTGTTCAACTCGTCGCAGCCGTACTCGCTCGCGAACGACATCGCGGGCGGTACGAACATCTCGCCCGCGGGCCGAGATGTCGCGCGCGAATTCGCAGACGCGATGCGCGCGCGCGGCCTCCGCGCCGGCTTCTACTACTCGCTCCTCGACTGGCAGCATCCCGACGCCTACGAAATGGCGTTGCCGGCGTACCCAAAGACCGAGCGCGCGCGCGAGCACGCGCGCTACCTCGCCTACATCCGCGGTCATGTCGACGAACTGCTGACGAACTATGGTCCGCTCTCGACGATCTGGTTCGACTACTCCGACCCGACGCACCAGGGCGCCGCGTGGGGTGCAGCGCAGCTCATGGCCGACATGCGTACGAAGCAGCCCGAGATCCTCGTCAACAACCGCCTGTTCTTCGGCCTCGAGAACAAAAACGGCGACTACGGGACACCTGAGAAGTATGTGCCGCCGACGGGACTGCCCGGAATGGACTGGGAGGTCAACCACACGCTCAACGAGAGCTACGGCTTCAGCGCGCACGATGTGGGCTGGAAGGACACCACGACGGTCGTCCGGCTTCTGTGCGACATCGTGTCGAAGGGTGGAAACCTGCTCCTCAACATCGGTCCTGACGCACATGGCCGCGTCCCCGAGGCCGCACAGAAGACGCTGCGCGGCGTCGGCGAGTGGATGAAGATCAACAGCGAGGCGATCTACGGAACCACCGCAAGTCCCTTCACGCGGCTTGCATGGGGTCGCGCGACGCAGAAGCCGGGCACGCTCTACCTGATGGTGTTCGACTGGCCGAGCGACGGGGTCCTGCGGGTGCCGATCCGCAACAAGATCACCACGGTGGACGCGCTTGGTTCCAGCGCGACATGCCGTGTTGTGGGAAACGACGCGGGCGGGGGCTCGGTGCTCGCGCTTCCATTACCCGTGCATTCCGCGTGCACGGTGGTGCGCATCCGCTACGACGGCGCGCTCGATCCGCTCCCATTTGCCGTCTATCCGTCGGCTGACGGCGCACTGGCGCTCCTGCCGCACGACGCAACGCTCGAGGGACCGTCGATCAAGGTCGAGCAGGTCGGCGTGATCGGGGATGTGAAGTACAACATCGGCTACTGGCTCGATCCTTCTGAGAAGGTGACCTGGCCGATCAGCGTCCAAGGCGGACAGGCGGGCGCTTACCGCGTCGAGGCCGAGATCGCGTGCGCGGATGCGTCGGCAGGGTCGCGCCTCGCGTTCGAGGCGGGTGGAGCCGCGCTCGAGTTCATCGTGCCCGCGACCGGTGGGTGGCAGTCGTATCGCACGGTCGAGCTCGGAAAGGTCGAGTTGCCTGCCGGCTCCAGCGTCGCGGCGCTGCGCGCGCTGTCGAAGACAGGCGAGGCCGTCGTCAATGTGCGCGCGGTCCGGCTTGTCCGCGCGAAGTGAACCGCGGCGGGGCGGGAACCTGTAGCGTCGCTGGACAGTCGACCGATGAAGATGGTCGGGAATCGCAGACTCTTCAGGAGGCCGCACGCCATGTCGACCGCTCCAGCCGCTACGACGAGCAAGGTGAACAAACTCGGCCTCATCGGACTCGGCATGGTCGTGCTCGGCACGATCCTGAGCCCGACCGGCATGTTCGTCATCACGCTTCCGATCATCGCGATCCTGGGATTCGGAGGGATGATCCTCTGCGTCGTCAGCCTCGGGAAGCGCCCACGATGGCCCGGCGTGTCGGGGCTGGTGGTCGGTGTCCTCTGCTGCGCGTTCTGGGTCGGGTTGCTCGTCTGGGGCTTCGTCTACGCGGGGACCGCGGGGACGAGCCAAGGGCTGCCAGCTGGAACCTTCATGCAGGTCAGCATTTCTGCAATCGTGCTGACAGAGAGGGCGGAGTCCCTGCGGCAGCCGTCGGGCGCGCCAGCGGCGACGATCGATCTCTCGGTGTTGCCCCCGACCAATCTTGTCGATCCGTGGGGCAGACCCTATCGATATGTGCTGGTCGACACGCCGCGAGGATTCACATTCGTAAGCGATGGGGCCGACGGGATTGCGGGCTCAGGAGATGACATCGACATCCTCACGCTCAAGCGGCCGTTTGATGTGTTCGAGTTGCCGCCGATCTCGGCGCCGACTGCACCGCCCGCGGCGCCCACCACGCCGTGAGCGTGGTCCTATCGAGATTGCGCTCTGATTCAGTTGGTCACTCTGACTTGGCACATGCCTGTCGGCAGTCCCGTGACAAACTGTTGTCACGTGAACGCGTCGATGCGTAGTTTCGCAGTCGGTGGTTGACAGGTTATCTCGCTGCATTGCGCTTCCGTGGTGCTTGAGGACCTCGATCGCACTGAACGTGCTGGGAGGTCCGCTTGCATCCGCCGCTCGTCGCGTTGGATGGCACCTCGCCGGCTCATGCATATGACCGGCGGGTATGCGCGTGGATGACTCTCACTGACGTGGGGGTCGGTCGGTTGTTTCAAAGGAGCTTGCAATGCGTGGAAGTGCAATGAAGAAGTGCGCCGTGGGTGCGATGCTGTTCGGTGGAACGCTGGGTGTGGCTGGCGCTGCCGAGGCGGGTCTGACCTGGGATGCAGGAGACATCTACGTCACCATGTTCAGCGGCAGCAACTTCGTCTTTGTCGACACCGTCGGCGGCGGTAGCGTGGCCAGCGGTGCGAACACGCTCGTTCTGAGCCCGCTTGCATCGACCGGATTCAGCGTCTCCGCGACGAATCCCGGCGCTGTGAACATGCTGTTCGGCGATTTCCTCATCGGTTTCTCGCTGAGCGAGACCACGACCATCACGCTGTCGGGTCTGGCCCCAGCCGGCAACGTGAATGGAAACAGCCTGTACATCACCGACGCGATGAGCAGCTATGTCTTCAACATCTCCCCGGTCAACGCGCAGTACTCGAACGAGGTGACGCTTGCCGCCGGCAACTACAGGGTGGGTGGATACTTCAGCCTCCCAGCGGGCACGAGCTACTCAGGGACGATGCTGAACTTCGCCGTCCCAGCTCCAGGGGCACTGGCCCTGCTCGGCGCAGCGGGTCTCGTCCGCCGTCGTCGCAGGTCTTGAGCGGCGGAGAAGACTCTTTCGCGACCGCATCGACTTGTGGTTGAAATGAATCCCAAAACCCCTCGGCGCTCGCGTCGGGGGGCTTTCTCTTCGGCCACATGCTGCTCACAGCTGCTGTCGGTGCACGGCACGTGCCATGCAGTGCCTGGCACTGACTGGCACGTGCCGTGCACGGATTCATCCACAGATTCACCGGATCTCGCTCAGCGGCGGCGGCGCATCACGAGCAGCGACATCGCCAGGGGCGCTGCGGCCGCCGGGGTCGGGACGATGTTCGCGATGAGTCCAGTCGAGTCGTGGAAGTAGCTCCCGTTGTTCCCAACGACGAAGTCGATGGTGTCGCCTGCGTCGATGACCACGCTGTTCAGCGCGAACGCCGTGCTCGACGAACTCGCACGGATCGACGAGAAGAGCGACACGCCGTTCCGAACGACATGCACATCGGTCGCCCCCGAGTCGAGGGCGACGAATTGGCCGCTGATGTCGAAGGCGCCGGAGACCGGAGCGGTCCAGCGGGTAACGACAAACTCGCGGACCCCGCCCGGACCGAACCCTACGGGTCCGGGGTGCATGACCAGCATCAGGCTTGGAACGGTGACCGTGCCGCTCACGATCGTGCTGGCGGAGAAGTTCCGGTAGATCGCGGGTGTGCCGGCGGACGAATTGGCGATGTCTCGCCAACCCAGCAGGGAGCCGGCTCCGAGCGTGTCGGAGAGCAGGAGCAGGGAGGTGCCCGACGCCGAGGCTCGTGTGCCGTAGCTCCAGGGACCGTTGAAGTTCGAAGTGGCGGAGAAGTCGGCTGAGGCGCTCCAGCTCGCCGCTGCCAGCGACGGCATGGCGGCGACAGCCACCACGGTTGAGGCGAGATGCATGATGTTCTGAGAGAGACGCATCAACAAACTCCAGACCAGATCCCGTCTAGACCCTTGTGCGAGCCGCTCGTACCCGCGCCGCTGAATCGCTCGGCGACCCTCCGCGGACACCACGCCGCGGCATGCAAAGTGCCGCACCACTCACTGGATTTACCGTACGAAGTCCGCGGGTTGAGTCCGAAGACCGAGCAGTAGATTGACAAAGACTGGGTGCAGGGGCGTGGATTGAGCGGGCAGGCCTCATAAGACAGGACATCGCCGCGCCCATGTCGGGCGGCGCATTCCGCCGTCCTGCAGCGTCCTGCGGTGCACGGCACGTGCCAGTCAGTGCCAGGCACTGCATGGCACGTGCCGTGCACAGTGGGGGCTATCGCGTGCCGCCGCGGCGCTGTTCCTCGGTCCTACGCTGCAGCATCGCGCGGATTCCATCGAGCGGGAGCGCTGCACTCGCCAGGTAATGCGGCAGCTGGCGGCCTTCGCCGATGATCCACTCGCACGCGCCGTGCTGCTTGAAGTGGTCGACCATGTCGACGATTGTCCGATCAGCGAGCTTCGGATCCTCAAGATCGAGCGCGTAGACGAACCATCCGGTCGGAGTCGCCCAGTATCCGCCGTTCTGGTAGCGGTCTGGCTCGCAGGCCTGTTCCCAATAGACCCCGCCGGGTAGGTGCCGGATCTGGCCGTGCTGGACAATCGCGTCGTAGTGCTGCTTGAAGTAGCGCGCGACGGCCTGCGATTGCGCCTTGTCGGCGACCTGCAGGTAGACAGCGAACGCCGATCCCCAGATGTCGTGCTCGCGGCACCTGATCGTCGCCGCGCGGAAGAGGCCGCTGTCCGTATCCCAGAAGACCCGTCGGATGCTTGCGGCGACGCGATCCGCCTGTTCCTGCCAGGTACGGGCGTCGTCCTTCCGCTGCGCGGCCTCCATCAGTTCCGCGAGCTGACGGCACGCCTGCACGAAGAGCAGCGAGCAGAACAACTCGTCGCCCTGCTTGTGCACCGAGTCGGTGAAGCCGTACGGGCAGCGATCCCAGTGCCGCTTGGGATCGATGAAGACGAGCCCAGTCTCGGGGTTGCGCGGTACCGCACCCATCGTCTTGACGAGCGCGGGCAGGACTTCCTCGAGGAGCTTCGCATCGCGGGTCTTCCGATAGGTGTGGAACGCCACGCCTACGGTGAACTGGCTTCCATCGGCGACGGGATTCTCGCCCATCGAGCCGTATCCGGGCTTGTAGACCGGCGTCCCGTCGTACCTGACGCAATCGACTCCCGCGCCGTCTGCATTCATGCTGCGCACGAAGAGGCGGCAGGCGTCGACGAGTTCTTTCTTCGAGAACGACGCGATCGATCCCTCGAGCGCGTACTCGTAGTCCCGCAGCCAGAACGCGTCGTAGCCGCTTCCCGCCTGTGGTGGAAACGCGGCCGTCCCATCCTTCATGTCGCGCTTCGCGGCGCGGATGATTCGATGCGCCTCCTTCTCGAGCCACGAGATCGCTTCGGAGAGATCGTCCTTCGGAGCGCTCCGCTGCGATCGTTTCGCCGCGGCAGGAGGGGCGTCACTCGAGGCGCGCACGGTCGGTGGCGCGCATGCGATTGCCGCGCATACGACCATCGCCACCACCATTCCCTTGGATCGGTTCCTCGTCATGCGTGATCGTCTCCGGAGTTGAGGTCGTTCGGGGCGTATCGGCGTGCCTACCCGTCCGCTCGGGTCGCCTGCCTCAAGGCTTCGCACTTTATCTACGCAGGGAATGCAGGCAGCTTGAGGATCTGATGACTTGATTCCCGCGTGCACGGCACGTGCCAGTCAGTGCCTGGCACTGCATGGCACGTGCCGTGCACGCTCCGGAAACGGGCGCCATGGCGCTGCTCGGCGCCGTAGGCATCTTCGATACGCACCGAAATCGCTGACCTTCCTGCGCGAATCCCCGCCGATCCGTGCATCGGCGACCATGCTCCTCACACCGGTGCGCAACCGCTCGCGGGGGCGAGTCTCTGCACGGGGGTGGCTACCATGAGGCCGTCATCATGCGAGACCCTCAGAAGCAGCCATCGTCTCCATCGTCCGCGTCCCCCGAACGGCAGCACGCGCGGCAGCGGCTCGACGCGCTGCTTCGGGCGCGCAAGTTCGGTGAGGCGGCGGAGCTGCTCGATGCGCGGCTGCGCCAGGCGCGGGAACGACAGCGAGGTCGCAGAAGTTGTTCGAGCTGGAGGCCGTATAGGTGCTGTCCACGCCAGCGACGTTCACAAAGCCGTTGCCGCCGTTGAACTGGATGTTGCTCAGCACGATGCTCGCGTCCATGCCACCACCGGCGGGGGCGACCGCTCAAGGGTGCCGCTCAAGGGTGCCGCTCAAGGGTGCCGCTCAAGGGTGCACGGCACGTGCCAGTCAGTGCCAGGCACTGCATGGCACGTGCCGTGCACCGGTCGGGGAGGCGGAGGCCCCGCGATCCGCCGCGTGCCAAAAAGCAAGCCGCCTCGGTCGTGTGACCGAGGCGGCTTTCAATAGCGGGGACAGGACTTGAACCTGCGACCTCCGGGTTATGAGCCCGACGAGCTACCAACTGCTCTACCCCGCAGGCTGTAAGAGTAGCAGAAGCGGCGACGAAAGGCAAGGACGCGGGCGATGCACCGCGCGCGCGTCGATTCGACACGAAATCCGCGCGAAATCGCCGCGATTCGCCGCTGCAAAAGCGCCGCGTGGCTCCGTACGATTGACGCTCCTCTCAACTCGAACGACGACAGGTGGTGGACCGATGGCAGGCAACTCTGGCAACAACGCAACCGACACGCAGCGCGTCATCTACTCGATGCTCGGCGTCTCGAAGACGATCGCCGGCAAGCAGATCCTCAAGGACATCTACCTGTCCTACTTCTATGGCGCGAAGATCGGCGTCCTCGGCCTGAACGGCTCCGGCAAGTCGACGCTGCTCAAGATCCTCGCCGGCGTCGACAAGGAGTTCGAGGGCAAGATCGAGATGGCGCCCGGCTTCCGCGTCGGCTACCTCGAGCAGGAGCCGCTCAAGAACGAGAAGCGCACGGTCGAGGAAGTGATCCGCGAGGGCTGCACCGAGGTCACGAAGCTCCTCGAGGAGTTCGACCGCCTCAACGAGAAGCTCTGCGACCCGGACATCACCCCGGACGACATGGAGAAGACGCTCGCGCGCGTCGGCGACCTCCAGGAGAAGCTCGACCTCATCGACGCGTGGACGCTCGACAGCCAGGTCGATATGGCGATGGACGCGCTCCGCTGCCCGCCGAAGGAAGCGACCTGCGACAAGCTCTCGGGCGGCGAGCGCCGCCGCGTCGCGCTCTGCCGCCTCCTCCTCTCGAAGCCCGACATCCTGCTCCTCGACGAGCCGACCAACCACCTCGACCCGGAATCCGTCTTCTGGCTCGAGCAGTACCTCGCGCGCTACCCCGGCACCGTCATCGCCGTCACGCACGACCGCTACTTCCTCGACAATGTCGCGGGCTGGATCCTGGAGCTCGACCGCGGCGTCGGCATTCCGTACAAGGGCAACTACACCGGCTGGCTCGAGCAGAAGCGCAAGCGCCTCGAGCTCGAGGAGAAGCAGGAGTCCGTCCGCCAGAAGACCCTCGCGCGCGAGCTCGACTGGGTGCGCCAGAACCCGAAGGGCCGTCAGGCGAAGTCGAAGGCGCGCCTCGCCGCCTACGAGAAGATGCTGAACGAGGACTCCGAGAAGCGCGCCCGCGAGATCGAGATCTACATCCCGCCGGGGCCGCGCCTCGACAACCTCGTCATCGAGGCGAAGGAGCTCTCGAAGGCCTTCGGCGACACGCTCCTCCTCGACAACGTCGAGTTCTCGATTCCGCCGGGCGCCATCGTGGGCATCATCGGCCCGAACGGCGCCGGCAAGACCACGCTCTTCAAGATGATCGTCGGCCTCGAGAAGCCGGACAACGGCTCGTTCAAGGTCGGCGACACCGTGAAGCTCGCGTATGTCGAGCAGACGCGCGACTCGCTGCCCGCGGGCAAGAATGTCTGGGAAGTGATCTCGGACGGAAGTGAAGAGATTCGCCTCGGAAACGCCAAGGTGAACAGCCGCGCCTATGTCGCGCGCTTCGGCTTCACGGGCGCCGACCAGCAGAAGAACGTCGACAACCTCTCGGGCGGCGAGCGCAACCGCGTGCACCTCGCGCGGCTCCTCAAGAGCCACGCGAATGTCATCCTCCTCGACGAGCCGACGAACGACCTCGATGTGAATGTGATGCGCGGCCTCGAGGAAGCCCTCGAGAACTTCGCGGGCACCGCGGTCATCATCAGCCACGACCGCTGGTTCCTCGACCGCCTCGCGACGCACATCATCGCGTTCGAAGGCGACGCGAAGATCCACTTCCACGCGGGCAACTGGGCGAGCTACGAGGAGGAGCGCCGCAAGCGCTTCGGCGACGACGCGCTCCAGCCGCACCGGCTGAAGTTCCGCAAGCTCACGCGGTCCTGAGCCGCTATTCGAGGGATTGAGGCCGTGCACTACCCCACTCAGGGGGCTTGTCGGGAGACTCTTGCCTACAAACGGGGGAATGGGGTGTTCGCCCGACCACATGGCGCGGAGATTTGCTTCATGCTTGCACCTTCGGGCCATCGCCTTGGTGTTGAGCGTCATGCAAACCCGTCCCTCCGATCCAACTTCTGCACTCGCCGCCCTGATCGCGGGCAACCATCGCCACATCGATCGCCTCGCCTCGGGCGGGGCTCGTTGGTCCGACGACTCCGCCCGCGAGTCGCATGCATTCCCGCAGAAGCCATTCGCACTCGCGCTGTGTGAGCCCGGCGTGACACCGATGGCCCCGCATGTCTTCTCGCTCGATCATCGCGAGGTGATCGTCGTCGATGCCATCCGAGACGCCGTCATGCTTGCCGAGGCTCACCCGCTCAAGCTCATCGTCGCGGTCCAGCCGATTCCGTCGCAGCTCGCGCAGGTGAGTTCGGCCTGGGTGCACGCCGAACTTCGCTCATTCTCGACCATCGAGGCCATCCTGCGCGAGAGCCCCGCGGTGCGTCGCGCCGTCGCCGCCAACAGCATGCGCATCGTGGCCGCGCTGCTCGAGCAACCCGCCGAGCGCGTGCATTGGGTCGGCGAGCACCCCGAGATCGAGCTCCTGCTGCAGGATGCCTGACGCGGCCTACGCGCGCGGTACAGTGCGCCGATGCCGACTGCGACCGCGACCGTCATGGCGGGTGTTCCCGCGACGAATCTCTCTCTCTACCGCGCCATCCGCTTCAAGGTGGGCGATCCTGCCGCGCTCCTGCTCCTGCCGCGCACGGACGGCTCGATCGAGCGGCTGCTCATCATTCGCGACATCGAGATGGAGCGCGCGCGGCGTCACGCCCGCGCCGACGCGGTGCAGTGTCCCGCGGACTTCGAGCCCGCCGGCGGCCTCTCTGGCGACCGTGAGACGGCGACCGCGCAGTCCGTTGCGGAGTGCCTGCGCCGCCGTGGCGTGACCACCGCGCGCGCCGACCGCTCGCTTCCGCTGATCTACGCCCACTTCATGCGTGCGGCCGGCATCGCCGTCGAGTGCGAGCCGGATCTCGGCGTGCTCGAGCGCCGCGCGAAGGACGCACAGGAGCTTGCATGGCTGCGCGAGGCGCAGCGCGTGACCGAAGGCGCGATGAAGCTCGCCTGCGAGACGGTTGCGCGCGCATCGGCCGCAGCCGACGGCACGCTGGCCCACGCGGGCGCGCCGCTCACCGCCGAGCGCCTGCGCTCGATCATCGACATCCACCTCCTCGAGCAGGGCTACGAGAATCCCGAGTCGATCGTCGCGTGCGGCCCGCAAGGCGCCGATTGCCACGACCACGGCCACGGCATCCTCCGGACGGGCGAGCCCGTGATCGTCGACATCTTCCCGCGCAACCGAAAGACGCTCTACAACGGAGACATGACGCGCACCGTGGTGCATGGCGCGATCTCGCGCGAAGTCGCGGAGATGCACGCGGCCGTGGTTCGCGCGAAGCACGCGGCGACCGCGGCGATCCGCCCGGGTGTCACCGGCGATGCGGTGCACGGAGCGACGCTCGCCTCGTTGCGCGGCAGCGGTTACGCGTCAGGCCAGCCGGCCGAGCAGCGCGTGCCCGTCATCAGCCATGGCACGGGCCACGGCATCGGCCTCGAGGTGCACGAGCCGCCGCTCCTTGCGCTGAAGGGTCCCGCGCTCGTCGAAGGCGATGTGCTCACGGTCGAGCCGGGGCTCTACGCCCTCGGGATTGGCGGCATCCGCGTCGAGGACATGCTCGCCGTGACGGCCACAGGCTGCGAGAACTTCAACTCGCTCCACGAGGGACTCGACTGGCGCTGAGGGACTCGACTGGCGCTGAGGCGGCGTCGCGCGTTCGCGCGCCGCTCGATCACTCGGCCTCGGGCTCTTCGGGACCGCCGGCGATCGTCTCGCCTGCGCGTCCGCGCACGGCCGCACGCGGCGGCGGCGTGAGGCCTGCGTAGGCCTGCGCGGCCTCCTTGCAGACCTCTGCGAGCGCCTGGTGCAGCTTCTCATGATCGGGCATCGCGTCGAGCCGCTCGAGAAGGCCATCGACCTGGCGTGCGGTGTCGGCCATGCGGTCGAGCGTCTCGATCGCTGCGTCGCCGAGCTGCTCGCATGCCTCGATGAACCACGAGAGCGTGGGCTTGTCCCAGTTGCGCGGCGGATCGATGCGCGTGCGGATCGTGACCTGTCCGATCGCGACGATCGGGCAAAGGCCAAGCTGCGTCTTCGGCTCGCGGCAGAGGAACATCGCGGGAACCTCGCGCTCGAGCGCGAGAAGCCGCATGCGCCGCGTATCGGCGCCGACAAGGGGCGGCTGGATGAGGTAGCACGCGGGCTGGAGATCGAAGTCGCTGCCCGGGAGTTCCGACAGCACGACCACCTTCTTCGAGTCGAAGGCGATCTGCATGCGCTGGCGGCGCGCCTCCTGCAGCGGCAGGGCGATGCGCGCCATCAGGTTGAAGTCGCCTTCGGCGCGCGCCATGTCAAGCGCCTTCGCGGCGAGGCGCTCGGCTTCGAACCAGTGGTTGCGCGACAACGCCTGCTGGGCCTTGCCCATGAGCGTCTGGAGGGAAGTGGTCTTGGCTGAAGACATGCCTTGTGCGACCGAGGGGTTTGGGCTGGGAATTCAGTGCGACAAGCGCTTCGACGAGGCTGCGACCGCATCGGCTTCGCGGGCGAGCGCGCGGAGCAGTGCTGCGACGCGCTGGGCGACCGCCGGGAACTCGTACATCAGGCAGTCGCTGAGCGTCGTGAAGTCCTGAGACATGATCGCCTCGCGGAGTTCGCGCAGCTTCGTCTCGAGTGCCTGCACCGGGCCATCGACATCGATGCCGCGAGCCTGCAGCGCCTGCTGGGAGAGGACTCCGAGGTTCAGTCCGCGACCGAGGCCCGTCTGCACCGCGCCCCAGAGGGCCAGCGCCTCGAGCAGCTGGTTGAGACCATCCTTGGTCCGACCGCCTTGGAAGTGCTTGGCGGCCTCGCGCTGAATCTCCTCGACCTCTGCGATCGCATCGGCCGAGTGTTCGAAGGTCTCGCGAAGGAGTTCCGCCGGATGGGCGGTGAGGAGCTTGAGCTCTCCCGCGGCGCGCTGGGCGGTCTCCGGGGTCGAAAGGTCCTCTTCAGACCAGCGGATGCCATCGACCTCGATCTCGACGATCATGCGACCGCGCTCGCCGGCGAGGGCGGCGGCCTGTCGGAGCGCATCGCCAACGGTGTCGGCGGCGAGGGTCGTTTCGGATTCGTCGAGGAGGATGCGCATTTGGATCGCCTTTCAGGGAGCCAGGGGCCACGACATCGTGACAACACCCGGTCGGAATGCTATCGGTCGGGATTTCGGTCCGATTGAGCCAATCGGGTGGTTTCTGCGGTTTATGCGGCCCCAACGGCCGCTGGCGCGCGGGGCGGGGAGACCCGGCGGGGGTCAGTGCTCGGCCGAGGCGCCTTCAGGGCGGATGTTCGGCTGCCACATGGCGGGAACCGAGCGCTTGTCGTCGGTCCGGAGGGTCTCCAGGGCACGGCCATGGACGCCCGCAGCGCTCGCCTGCAGCGAGTCGCAGAGCTCGTGCACTTCCTGGATCGCGGCGAACTCCGCGCGGAGCTCCGCGATCCGGACCGCCATGGTCGCGCCTGCCTCGCAGAACAGGCGGCGGTAGCAGGTGCGGACAGCCTCGATCGCGGCGTTCGAGGAGCCGCGGCGGGTCATCTGGATGTGATTGTGACCGCGGATCCGGGCAGGGGAGCCCTCGACGATCAGGTACGGCGGCACATCCTTCGAGACGCGCGCAAGGCCGCCGACGAGCGACGCCGTACCCACGGTGACGAAATGGTGGAACGCCGCGTTGCCGCCGATCGTGGCGCCCGTCCCGACATGGACATGGCCCGCGAGGAGCGCCGCGTTTGCGATCGTGACCTCGTCGGCGAGCCGGCAGTCATGCGCGACATGCACGCCGACCATCAGGAGGTTGCCGCTGCCGAGGGTGGTCTTGCCGCCGCCCGTCGCGGTGCCACGGTGGATCGTGACCTGCTCGCGGATGTGGTTGCGGTCACCGATCTCGCACCAGGTCTCCTCGCCGCGGTACTTGCGGTCCTGCGGCGTGCCGCCGATCGACGCAAACGGGTAGACGACATTGTCGGCGCCCATGCGGGTGTGGCTCTCGATCACCACATGGTTTCGCAACACGGTGCGCGGGCCGATCGAGACCTTCGGGCCGATCACGCACCACGGTCCGATGACGACATCGTCCGCGAGGATCGCGGAGGGGTCGACGACGGCGGTGGGGTGGATCGAAGGCATCGTGCTCGCTCACTCAATGTCGGGGTCGACCATCATAAAGCGGAGCTCCGCCTCGGCTGCGACTTTGTCGCCGACCATCGCGCGGCACTTCAGGTGACCCGTGCGCGCGGTCGCGCGGATGTTCTCCGCCTCGAGCACGACCTGATCGCCCGGCACGACCGGCTTGCGCAGCTTCACGCGGTCGATCGAGAGGAGCACCGCGATCTTGCCCGTGTGCTCGAGCACATTGGCAAGGAGCAGGCCGCCGAGCTGCGCCATCGCCTCGACGAGCAGCACGCCCGGCATGATCGGCGTGCCGGGGTAGTGGCCCTGGAAGAACGGCTCGTTGATCGTGACATTCTTGATGCCGACCGCGCGCCGCGAGCCCTCGACCTCGACCACGCGGTCGACGAGGAGCATCGGGTAGCGGTGGGGCATCAGCCTCTGGATGGCGCGGATGTCCATCACCTTTCCGTCGACGATCGTGCGGCGAAGGTCGGCGGCGAGCATCTGCTCGCGAATGCGCATCGCCAGCTTGCGGTTGAGCCCGTGGCCCGAGCGCACCGCAAGGACGCGGCCCTGGATCGGCGCCCCGATCAGCGACAGGTCGCCGATCACATCGAGCGTCTTGTGGCGGACCGGCTCGTCGTCGAAGCGATAGGCGTTGTCGATCGGGTTGCCGTCGTCGCCGATCACGAGGATGTCGCGCGGCGTGAGGTGCTTGCACAGGCCGGCGGCCTGCAGCGCCTCTGCTTCCTCGCGCAGGCTGTAGGTGCGCGCGGGCGCGATCTCCTCGATGTAGTTGCCGTCGGCCACGTTGTAGCTGAAGGTCTGGTGGCGGATGCGGTGGCCCTGCTTGCCGTAGTCGAGGTCGTAGACGACGCGCATGCCGGGCGCGTCGAACGGCATTGCCGCGATCATGCCCTCTGGCTCCTCGATCACGATCGGCTCGCGGATCTTGAAGACCTTGCGCGGCGCGTCCTGCTCGACGATGCCTGCCTCGAGGATCGGCTCTGCGAAGAGCGCGGCCGAGCCATCGCCGCAGGGCAGCTCGGGCCCGTTGATCTCGATGGTCGCGTTGTCGATCCCAAGGCCAGCGATCGCCGACATGCAGTGCTCGATCGTGTCGATGGTGACATCGCCCGACTTGAGTGTCGTGCGACGCGGGCGCGCGGCGACATGCTCGACGGTCGCCGGGATACGGACAGGCGGGTTGAGGTCTGTGCGGAGGAAACTGACGCCGCTGTTGGTGGGCGCCGGCTGGATCACGACCGTGGCGTCTGCGCCAAGCATGAGCCCCTTGCCGCGAACCGTGACGGGACGCGCAAGCGTCCGCTGGCGCGGCGCCGCGGTGAGGGCGGTCTGGTCGGGACTAGAGGCCGAAGCGGGGGGCGCCGTCAGGGCGCCTTCGGCGGCTCGAGGAGGTGTTTGAGCTGGCGATGCCACTCGGGGAGTTTACGGACGAGCGCGACCTCCCGCAAAGCGAGCCTGATGTCTTGGGCCGGAAACCCTCCCCAGGTCTCGCCATCGGGGATGTCGCTCATGACGCCCGACCGTGCCGCGAGGCGAACCCCACGACCGATGTTGAGGTGATCGGCGATTCCGCAGCCTCCGCCGATCTGGGCGCCGTCGCCGACCTTGGTCGAGCCGGCGATGCCTGTCAGGCCGCTGATCACGACACATCGGCCGATCTCGCAGTTGTGACCGATCTGGCAGAGGTTGTCGATCTTGGTGCTTGCGCCGATCCGAGTCGCGCCGAACTTGCCGCGGTCGACGCAGGAGTTGGCGCCGATCTCGACATCGTCCTCGATCTCGACGGTGCCGATGTGCGGCACCTTTGCGATGCCTCGGCCGTCCGGACTTGGTCGATAGCCAAATCCGTCGGTGCCGATGATGACGCCCGACGCGAGGATCACGCGCCTGCCGATCGAGCAGCGCTCGCGCACGACCACATTCGAGTGGAGCACGCTGTCCTCGCCGACCGACGCGCCCGGGTAGATTCGGACACCGTCGAAGAGCGTCGTCCGCGCGCCGATGGTCGCGCCTCGCTCGATGCTGACGAACGCACCGATGCGCACGCCTTCGCCGATGCGGGCCGTCGGATCGATGCGCGCCGTGCGGTCGACGCCGATCGGAGGGAGCAGCTCGCGCTGCGCGAAGCGCTCGAGGATCGCGATCATCGCGTGGTCGGCGCTCTTCACGCGCAGGATCGCGCGCGAGGCTGCTGCGGCGGTCAGCTCGACGCCGTCGGAAACCACGGCGGCAAGCGCCTTGCTCGACTCAAGGAGCCGCGCGTACTTGCCGTTGCCGACGAAGGTCATCTCGCGCTGGCCAGCGCGGTCGACGGTGTTCAGGCCTTCGACGACCTGGGATGCGTCGAAGCCCTCGGGGGCATCGAGGCTCGCGCCGACGAGCGCTGCGAGCGCTGCGACGCTGAGGTCGGCCGCGCCGGTGGCGGGACTGACGCCGTCAGCCACTCTTCGACGCCTTCCACTCGTCGTTCATGAAGGCGACCAGTGCATTGGTCACATCTGCCTTCGGCGTTGCGAAGATGAAGCGGCGCGCCGAGATCTGCTGCATCGTCTGAGAGGCGTTCTTCAGGTCCATCTCCGGCAGCGAGTCGTCGAGCAGGATGTAGTCGTAGCCGTCGCGCTCGGCGAGGCGGCGCGCGGCGTCCTTGATCGCGAGGTAGGTGTCGCGCAGCGCACGGGCGCGCTCGAGCTCGAGCTTGGCGCGGGAGAACTCCTGCACCGCACGGAACTCGCCGACGGCGATCTGAAGCTTCTGGATCGCAGCGGCCTGCGCATCGGAACCGGGCTGGAAGCTCTCGAGTTCCGCCTCGAGGTCCTTCACCGTCGCCTCGGCCGCCTTCACCTTCTTGTCGAGCTCATCGGCCGACGCCTTGATCGCGGCCTGCGCGGAGGTGAAGCGCTCGATCGAGTTGTAGGTCTTCTCGAGGTCGATCGTGGCGATCCGCGAAGGTTCGACCGCGGGAGCCTGCGGACGGAACGAGTGCACCGCGAGGCCCGCGGCGAGCGCGAGCGCTGCGAGCACTTCGACGCGAAGGACTCGCGAGACGATGTGGTTGAGTCGGTTGGGCATAGGGGGCTCGGTGATTCCGGAGGGCGCGTGGCGCGCGGTCAGGGCTTGGCGTTCGGGGCCGGCGTGAGGCTGCGCGCGTTGTTGATCTGGACGATCAGCTTGTCGGTGACATCGACGGTTCGTCCGGCGTAGAGGACGCGGAGCTGCGCGATCTGCGACTGCGCCTGCTGGGTGAGGCTCGGCGCGTTCTGCGCGCGCTGGGTGCGGATCTCGACGCGCGAATCGTCGACGACGATGAGGTCGTACTTCTCGGCTTCGGCGAGCTTCTTGGCGCCTTCGCGCACCGAGCGGTACACGGACTGCCACTTGAGGCTGGTCTCGCGGTCGACTTCGAGCTCCTTGAAGCCGGCCCACTGCTCGGCCTGGAGACGCTTGAGCCGCAGGCTGTCGAGCTTCGCCTCCTTCTCGGGGCCATCGCTCATCGCCTCGAGCTCCTTGGCGAGTGCGTCGAGCTCGGCCTTGCGGCGACCCATCTCCTCGCCCGCGCGCGCCTCAAGGGCCTTGATCTTCACATCCCACTCGGCGCTCTCCTCGAGCTTGTCGAACACGGTCGCCATGTCGACGATGCCGATCGCGCTCGGCGGCGCGAACATCGCGGGAACTCGGCGCGCTTCGGCGTTGCCGGCGAGGAACGCCGCGACGGCGACGGCCGAGCCAAGGGCGAACGCTGCGAGGGTGTTGGACTTCATGGTGTGATCCTCAATGAGCGGACTTGCAAGAGCGGTCGGTGGACTCGGAGGGCGCTTTCGTGCCCGCCCCGAGACGCAGGTCGGGATTGTACGGACGCGCGGCCCGCGCGAGGTGTTCCACCCCGCTGCGCGGTCGCGCGGGGCGTGGATGCGTCAGAAGGGGATTTCCGCCGAGAAACTGAAGACCTGGGTCTCGTCGGTGTCCTGCTTCAGGAGGGGCACGGCGAAGTCGAACGCCAGCGGGGCCGGGCCGAACTGCGGGATGTAGAGCCGCAGGCCGATGCCCACCGACACGCGGTACTGGTCGAAGCCGATGTCGTCGGTGACCGTGCCTGAGTCGATGAACGCCACGCCCGCGAAGGAGTTCTGGAAGATCGGCTGCTCGTACTGCGTGCCGAGCGAGAAGAGCCAGCTGCCGCCGACGGGATCGTTCGAGGTCGGGATGAGCGGGTCGATGTTGCCCGTCGACTTCGGGCTGATGGTGCGGAACCGGAAGCCTCGGAAGGTCCGGCCGCCGAGGTAGAAGCTCTCGTAGACAGGCGCATCGCCGATGATGTAGCCGACATCGGTCGCCACGCGGAGCGTGGATCGGCGTCCGAGGAAGTCCTCGGAGACCGTGAAGAACTGCGTGTAGCCGGCCTTGAACACCGTGAACGGGTCGACCGAGTCGAGGCTCGCGAACTGGTTCACCGAGAAGTCCGCCGCAGAGCCGCGGCTTGGGCGGAACTGACGGTCGACATCGGTGCGCTTGACGTTGAAGCCGATCGACGCGAGCGTCGTCGGTCCGCGGTCGTTGAAGACCTCGATCGGCGTATCCGGGTCGAAGTTGTCGAGCTTGACCCAGGTGAGGGCTGTGTTGAGGCCAACAGTCCAGAAGTCGCCGAGTCGCCGCGAGAGCGAGAGGGGCAGGCTCGCGCGGTTCTCGTTGTAGTCCTCGTACAGCCGCAGGCGGTAGAACGGCGACACTCGGAACGCGTAGTCGGTCTCGAAGAGGTGCGGCTCGAGGAAGTCGATCGAGAAGTTCGACACCTCGTTGCCGGGCGCGATCGCCATCGAGAACTGCTGCCCTGCGCCGCGGAATGCGCGGCCCGCGATCAGCTCGTCGAGCGACTCTGGCGTGTCGTCGATGTCGAAGTTGCGCTGGTTGACGCTGATCTCGCCGAAGACGCCGGAGTCGGTGCCGAGACCGACGCCGAAGTTGACGCTGCCGGTGTTGCGCTCCTTCACCTCGGCGAGGATGTCGCGCACCTCGGTGCGGACAAGCGCCGCGCGCTCCTCGGCGGTCTTCTGATCGGCGGTCTTCTGATCTGCGGTCTTCTGCCCGCCAGAGGACTGCACATCCGCCGGCTGCGCGGCGTCGCCTGGCGCGCCCTTCGGGAGGTCGAGCGCGTCCTGCTCGTCCTCGCGCGGGCGCTGCACGGTGATGCGCACATCGTTGAAGAGCTGCGTCGCCTGCACGCGCTCCTTCGAGCGCTCGAGCTCGCGGCCGTCGAGGACGCGGCCGGGCTGGATGCGCACGAGGCGGCGCACGACCTTGTCCTTCGTGAGGAAGTTCCCCTGGATGTTCACGAGGCCGGCGATCGTGCGCGGACCTTCGCGGATCGAGAGCACCAGGTCGACCTCCGGCTCCTCTCCGACGCGCACGGTGCGGTCGTCGATGTCGACCTCGACATGCCCGAGGAGGTAGTAGCTGTCGCGTACGCTCGCGATCGACTTGTCGATCTTGAGACGCGAGTAGATGTCGCCGGGGTGGATGAAGAGGAGGTCGTCGAGCTGGCGCTCGTCGAACACGCCGAGTGGCTTCGGCCCTTCGCCGCCACGGCCCTCGAACACCACCGAGCGCAGGCGGTAGCGGCGTCCCTCGCTGATGACGAAGACGACCTTCGCTTCCTTGGAATCGGACGAGATCTCGATGCGGCGATCGACGCGAACATCGACGAAACCGCGATCCTTGTAGTACTTGTCGACCGCCGCGACATCGTCGATCAGGCGGTCCTCGTCGAGCTCGCCCTTCACGAAGAGCGGCACGGCGGTCTGGGTCTTGACCTCGGCCGCGAGCTCGCGCGCGGTGAACGACGCGTTGCCGACGAACTCAAGCTCCTTCACCTTGACGCGCGGTCCCTCGACGATGCGCAGGATCAGGATGCCCGTCTCCTTGAGGCGCGTCTCGTCGACGGTGACCTCGGCGAGGTAGTGGCCGCGCTTTCGGTAGAGATCCTTGATGCGGCTGACGGCCTGCTCGAGCAGGAAGTCATCGCGCGGACCGCCCGCGTAGAGCGGGATCACCTTGCGCAGTTCCTGGTCGGAGATCAGCTTGTTGCCGACGACCTGAAGGTCGCGGACGATCGGTTGCTCGACGAGGACATACGCGAGCTCGATCGAGCCGTCCGGAAGCACGGTGGCGACGGCGTCCACCGTGTCGAACTGCCCGAGCCGATAGAGGGTTGCGACGTCCTGTCGGACCGCGGCCGACTCGAACGGCTGGCCGGCGGCGACGCGGATGTTGTTGAGCACCTCGCGCTCGGAGACGCGCGAGAGACCTTGGAATGTCACCTTCGCGATGGGACGGTCGGCGAGCGTTGCGTCATCGATGGGCGACGACTGCGCGAGCGCGCCTGCCGATGCGAGGGGCAGCGTGAGGATCGCGGCCGCAACAAGCGTCGCGAGCCGCCGCTGGGAGCCGTCTGGACGGCTCGAGCGGGCGGCAAGGCGCGCAGGGTCGCGGGCGGGAAGGGACATTTCCGCAGGATAGCGGGTTGCGGGGTGCACGGGGCGCGATCGAACCTAGCGTGCGTCGCGCGTGGTGGGTACCCTCCGTCGCATGACCACCGCCGAAGCCACGCTCAAGCGCACGCCGTTCCACGCCCTTCACCTCGAGCACAAGGCGAGGATGGTCGAGTACGCGGGCTACGAGATGCCGATCGCGTACGGTTCGATCCTCGAGGAGCACAAGCAGTGCCGCGACTCGGCCGCGTTCTTCGATGTCTCGCACATGGGCCGCCTGCGCTTCAGCGGCCGCCACGCGCGCAAGTTCCTCGACCATGTGTGCACCCGCCAGATCTTCGGGATGCAGCCGGGCATGGTGCGCTACTCGCTCATCTGCAACCAGAACGGCGGCTGCCGCGACGATGTGCTCGTCTACTGCGTGGACGAAGACGAGTACCTGATGGTCTGCAACGCCGCGAACCGCCACAAGCTGCTCGGGCACTTCGCCGAGGCGAAGGGGCAGTTCGCCTTCAAGCTCGAGGACGAGACCGAGTCGACCGCGATGGTGGCGATCCAGGGGCCGAAGGCCATGGACCTCATCTCGAAGATGTCCTCGACGATTCCCTCGATGAAGCGCTACCGCTTCATGGTCAAGAACCTCGTGATCATCAAGCTCCTCGTCTCCCGCACCGGCTACACGGGCGAGGACGGCGTCGAGGTGATCCTGCCGTCGTCGATGGCCAAGCTCGCCCTCGGCATGGTTCTCAAGGACATGGGCAGCGAGACGAGCGTGGTGAAGCCCGTCGGCCTCGGCGCGCGCGACACGCTGCGCATGGAGGCAGGAATGCCGCTCTACGGCCACGAGATCACCGAGGAGATCGACCCCGTGTCGGCCGGCCTCGAGTTCGCGATCAAGTTCGACAAGGGCATGACCGGCGGCCCGGACGATGAGCGCACCGGAACCTTCATTGGGCAAGAGGCGCTGCGCCGCATCAAGGAGCAGGGGCCGGCGCGCAAGCTGGTCGGGCTCTTCGTCGAAGGACGCCGTTCGCCGCGGCAGGGGATGCAGGTCCTCTCGGGCGGCAAGCAGGTCGGCGAACTCACGAGCGGCTGCATCTCGCCGACGCTCGACCGCGGCATCGCGATGGCGTATGTGCCTGCGTCGATGACCGCGGAAGGCACCCAGTTCGAGATCGACCTCGCCGGCAAGGGCACGACGCCCGCGGTGGTGACGAAGCTGCCGTTCGTGTCGAAGGTCTGAGCGGCGGCTGGTCGAGGGCGAAACCCGAGCGGCCTGCGTCCGAGTCAACAGCCTACATGGGCGCCGCTGCTTCTCGCGGTGCCGCATTTGGCCTCATTCACACATCTTCGCACGACTGAAAAAGCAGTGTCGCCCATGTTGGATGACGACGTTGGATGTCGACAGATGTCGGCGTTGGCGGTTCAGGCGATCACGCGAGCCCGCGGCGCTGGATCGGGATCGACCGCGGCAGCGACCGGGTCGGTTCGTCATCGCGGCCGCCGCGCTGCGCGGAGGGAGAGCCATCCGAGCGCTCCTGCATCATCTGGCGCAGGAACCGCAGCGGCTTCTCCTCGTTGATCTTCGCCTGCAGGCGACGAAGCGCCTCGACCTCGATCTGGCGCACGCGCTCGCGCGTGAGTCCGACCTCGCGGCCGATCTGCTTGAGCGTCAGCGGCTCCTTGCCCTCGAGGCCGTAGCGCAGCCGGATGACGCGCGCATCGCGCTCGTCGATCTGGTCGAGAAGGCGCAGCACGAGCATGAACTCCTCGCGCTTCGTCACCGACTCCTCGGGCTTGCCGTGGCGGTGATCCTCGAAGAGTTCATGCAGTTCGGCGCCTTCGCCCGACTCGCCTGCGGGCGACTGGCTCGGGGCGTTGTAGGCCTTGAGCGCGCGCCGGACCACATTGAGCTTGCGCACCGGGATCTTGAGATCGTCGGCGAGCTCCTGCACCGAGGGGTGTCGGCCGAGCTTCTCCTCGAGGCGCCGCGAGGCTTCCTTGCAGCGCGCGATGAGGTCGACCATGTAGGCGGGGATGTGGATCGGCTGCACCGCGTTGATGAGCGTGCGCTTGATCGCCTGCTTGATCCACCACGATGCGTAGGTCGAGAAGCGCGCGCCCTGCGCGGGGTCGAAGCCCTCGACGGCGCGAATCAGGCCGATGTTGCCTTCCTCGATGAGGTCGGCGAGCGACAGCCCGCGGTTGACGTAGTTCTTGGAGATCGAGATCACCAGGCGCAGGTTGGCGCGGATCATCCGCTCCTTCGCGCCGGCGTCGTTGTCGTTGATGATCCGCCAACCAAGGGTCTTCTCCTCCTCTGCGTTCAGGAGGGGGACCTCGTTGATCTGACGCAGATAGAGATGAAGGTCTGACTGAAGTGAGGAACGACCCATGAATACCTCGCTCTCGCACGCGCGACACTGCTGCGCGCATGCTGGAACCGACGAGCACACACATGTGTTCACCGATCAATCCGCGCGACAACGCAGCGCGCGAACCGAGAGACCCACGATGTCGGCGTCAGGCAGAAGCCCAAGCCAAGGCTCGGGCACACCGAGAGACAGGCGCACTGCGCAAGTCCCTTTCGCTCCCTGAACGCCGCACTTCCGTGTGGGCGGACTCTCGAGGTGAGTGGACCATCATGACGCATGCGCGTTCAGACCCAGTTCACCTGACCGTGGAACACAACCTCCATTCGGTGGGTCGGCTCAGCCGTGCCGACGCTTCACAGCATATACGGCGTGTCAAGTAGGTCGGGTTCCGATCACGCAAGCCTTGGCGAAGTTTCGGTTTAGTTCGGCAGTTTGGCGTCCGATGCCCTCCACTCGGATGACGGCGCTCAAGGCACCCGGGGTCGGTCCCCAGTCCTAGGCTCTTTCGATTCCGAGGTTTCCCCATGTCGGACGAGACGCACCCAATCCCTGACCCCAGCGAACCCGGCTCAAGTGCGGGCGGATCCTCGGCTTCCGATGGATCCGCGCCCGACCTGACCGAGGCGCTTCGGGGGTTCCCGTACGAGCCGGGGCGCGTTCGAGCGCGCCTCGTCCGTGCCCAGGATGGCCGTGAGGTGCTCCAGGTGCGCGTGGAACTGGGAATCCTGCAATTGGAGTGCGACGGCCGCCCGGATGGACTGCAAAGCGCCTTTGGACCGGGTCACGACCTCACCACGCCAGCGGGCGCAGCGGCAGGGCGTCTGGAGGTGGCGCAGCTGGAGCAGCGCACCGTGGCGTACCTCGCCGCTGGCGACCCTGTCCGGGCACTGCGCGACACGGAGTCGATCCTCGCGTCGCTCGACCGGCTCGCAGACGAGGCACCTGAGGCGGAGCGGGAGTGGGCTGAGAGCGCAAGGTTCTCGGTCGTTGTCCTGCGAACCCGGGCAATGGTCGCCGCACTGGTTCGGGTCGGTCGGCAGCGGGAGGCATCTTCCGCAATCGACCAAGGCCTCGGTCGGCTCCGCATCGAGGCGGAACGGCTCGGGATCGACGAGCAGTTCGACTCGCTCGGTGATGTTCGTGCGCTTCGGACGCTGCGTGAGTCGCTGGTTCCGCAACTGCCGCCCGCCGAGCGCGGCGAGCTGCAGGCGCGCCTCGAGGCCGCCGTGCGCGCAGAGAACTACGAACTCGCCGCGATCCTGCGCGACGAACTCAGGCGGTTGTGAGAGTCGGCGCGATGCGCGCGGTCACTGCCCGGCGCGGGCGCCATCGAGCTTCACATAGACGGTCTTCTCCTCGCCGTTGCGGAGAAGCACGCACTGCACGGTCTCGTCGGGCTCGTGGAGACGCAGTTCAGCGACGAAGGCCTCGCGGTCCTTCATCTCCTTCTTGTTCCACTTGACGATCTTGTCACCCTTCTCGATGCCTGCCTTGGCGGCGCTGCCGTCCTTGGTGACATCGATGACCTCGAGACCCGAGCCGTCGTCCGCGGCGCGCGTGCGAAGCCCGACGCGCACGCGCATCGGCTGCGGCCGCATCGGTCCGCCCGTCGTCTCGGCCTCGAAGCGCTGCGGGCGCCTCGCCATGTCCCACGCAAGCTCGCGCCAGAGGTTGACCGCCATCACCGACGACTCGCGGTCGATCAGCTCGGCGACATCGCGCGAGGTGTGGTAGTCGTCGTGGAAGTCGGCGATGATCGCGAACAGGATCGGCACACCGACCGCGAGGAAGCTCGCGTGGTCGCTGCCGCCGCCGCCCGCGCCGCGCTCGACGACCGTGAGGCCCGACTTCCCGTAGAAGGGCTCGGCCCACTCCTTGATGCCCTTGCCACCCGCCGCGGTGACCGCGAGCCGGTTGTTGAGGATGCGGCCGATCATGTCGAAGTTCATCATCAGGACGGTGTCCTTGATGGGGTAGATCGGGTTGTCGACGTAGTAGCGGCTGCCGTTGAGGCCGCTTTCCTCCGCGGTGAAGCCGACGAAGACGATGGTGCGAAGCGGCGTCTCCGCCGGCTCCGCGTCGTAGAGCTTCTTCAGCATGTCGCCGAGGAGGATGATGCCTGCCGAGCCCGACGCGTTGTCGTCGGCGCCGGGGTGCAGCTTGCCCGGGCCTTCGCGCGAGCCGAAGTCGCCTTGGCCGAGGTGGTCGAGGTGACCGCCGATCACGATGACTTCCTTCGCGAGGTCGCCGCGGCCGGGGAGCACGGCGACGACATTCTCGCAGCGCACAGGGCTCTCGCTCACCGTCGCGCCGACCGCGACATTCGAGCCTTCGAGATCGAAGCTGCGCGGGCTCGTCGCCTCCTTCGCGTCGGCGAGCTTGCGGAGATCCATGAGCGAACGCTTCTCGCCATCGCAAGCGGCGACGAGCCGCTCGCCCGCCTCCGTGCTGACCATGAAGACGGGCGCATCGGTCATCGCGCGACCACCGCCGGTGCCGAGGCTCGTGATGCGCGGGTCATTCGCGCCCGGCGTGTTCACCACGATGATGGCAGCGGGGTTGCGCTTGGCGATCGCTGCGATCTTGCCCTGGAAGCCAGCGCGGCCAGACCAGCCTTCGCCACCCGACCACAGGCTGTTGCCCTTCTCGTCCATCGGTTCGAAACGAAGCACGAGCGCGATCTTGCCTTCGAGCGAGTGGCCTTCCGCGAAGCTGTTGTAGCCGTCGGGGCCGTCCTCGATGCCGTAGCCGACGAACGCGAGCACGCCTTCGGCCGAACCACCCTTGCCGAGGGATGTGAAGCGGAAGTCGCGTTCATTCTCGAGGGCGACCTCGTTGCCGCCGCAGAGGATCCTGATCTGCTCGTCGGACACCTCGCGCTGCGAGCCGAGCGAGAAGGGCTGCCGATAGGTCTTCGGCCCACCGTCGGAGGGCTGGTACGCAGGCAGGAGGCCGGCCTTGCGGAAGTAGTCCTCCATGTAGTCCTTCGCCCGCTCCATGCCCTTGGTGCCCGGGAGGCGGCCTTCCATCCACGGGCTTGCGAGGATGGTGAGGTGCTCGTTGAACGCCTGGACATACGGGTCGGAGGCGCCAATGACCTCGTGGATCTTCTTCGGCTTCTCGGCGACGGCGGTGTCCGATCCCGTGGTTGCGTCCGTCGGAGTTGCCGTCGATTCGGTGGTCGCCTCAGGGGCGCCGGTGTTCGCACCCTCCTGTGCAAACGCCGCCGGACTCGCGACAATGAAGGGGCATGAAAGCGCAAGGCCAGCCAGCATCGAGGCAAGCGTGCGGAAGGCGGAAGCGCTGTTCGTGGCGGGGTTGGTCATCGGGTGCTCCATCGGGGTGCGCGTTGTTCGCGCTCGGGGTGTTTCTTTGTACCACGCTGCCCGCGCTCGGATCGCGCGTTTCCTGCGAAAGGGAAGCGTTTTCCGCGTCCGCCGCGCGCCATCCGCAGGACGGGCCGCATGTCGACCTTCGGTTCCGACTGGAGAAGGACGCGTTCACCGCTGCGCTTTCGATGAACCTCGTCTTCCTCGACTGGATGCTCGAGGTGCCGCGCGAGGACCTCGAGCGCGTCGATCCGACCGAGTTGACTGTGCTCGCGCCTCGACTCGAGGCGTACTTCGCGGCGCAGATGCCCGTTGAGATCGACGGCGTACGCGTCGCGCCGATCCTCCGCGACCTGCGGTTGAACGATCCGGACGAGGTCTTGTTGCCGCTCTTCCCGATCAGCGGCTGGCGTGGACTGCGCAAGGTCGAGTTTTCGCTCGATTACCCCCTGAAGGCCGCACCGGACACGATCTCGGTGGTGTGGCCCGCCTATCCGCCCGACCTCCTCTCCGTGCTGCCTTCGAAGCCGCCGCTTGAGATCGCGGCCGAGTGGACTGCAGATGGGCTTCGCTCGCAGCACACCTTCACGCGCGCGGAACCGGGCTTCACCTGGCGCCGGCCGACGGGCGGCATCGAGTCGCGGCTCGAGCGCGTGCCCGTGCCGCCCGCGCCAGAACCGCTCGTGCCGGCGTGGGCGACGCTCGCGATGCTCGTCTTCATCGTGGGGTTCATCGGCGCAGCGCTCTCGCGCCAGTCGCCGCGCGCGGCGCTTGGGTCCGGGCTCTTCGCGGCGGTGATCGTGCTTGTCCTTCGCCCGAGCGGGCCGGGGTTCCTCGCCTTCGGCACGCGCGCGCCGCGCGAACTGCCCGCCGAGCAGGCGGCCGCGACCTTCGAGGCGCTGCAGGCGAACCTCTACCGGGCGTTCGACTACGAGCAGGAGAGCGCGATCTACGACGCGCTCGCGCGCAGCGTGTCGGGCGGCCTGCTCGAGGAGACCTACCTCGGCGTGCGCCGTGCGCTGGTGATGGAGGAGGAAGGCGGCGCGATGAGCCGCGTGGTCGCGGTGCGCCCCGTCCGCACGGGCTTGGTTTCGCAAGGCGAGATCGCGCTCGACGACGGCCGTCGCGTGCGCGCGTTCAAGGTCGAGGCCACCTGGCAGGTCGATGGCCGCGTGACCCACTGGGGCCACTCGCACGACCGCACCAACGAGTACGACGGCCGCTTCACCGTCGCCGCCGAAGAAGGCGGCTGGCGCATCCACGACGCGGAGATCACGCGCCAGGAGCGCGTGGATACGGGCAGTTCGCCCGCGCCCGCGCCGGAGACGAGCCCGGAAGAAGAAGAGCTGTAGTTCCGAGCGGGCGGTCCGGCGCCCTACGCGCCAGAGGGAGCCGCCGCAGCGGCGACCGCTCAAATCACGACACGCGCGAGCCGGCCTTCACGGGCTTCTGCACCGTGAGGACCACGACATCGCGCTCGTCGGCGCCGGGCTTCGCTTCGCCCGAGGGCGCGGTGCCCTCGGCGAGCGGCTTGAGGTCGCTCGCGGCGAGGATCATGCCTTGGCTGACTTCGCCGCGCAGCTGGCGCGGCTCGAGGTTCGCGACGATCACGACCTGCTTGCCGACGAGCGACGCAGGGTCGTACCACGCCTTGATGCCCGCGCAGACCTGGCGGCCTTCGGGGGTGCCGTCGTCGAGGCGGATCTTGAGCAGCTTGTCGGCGTTCGGGTGCGGCTCGGCGGAGAGCACGGTCGCGACGCGAAGGTCGAGCTTCGCGAAATCCTCGAACTTGATTGTCTGCAGCGGTTCGGTGGTCATGGCGTTCTTGCTTGCGCGCGGCGCGATCAGGTGGACGACGCAGGCTTCGAGGTCTCGCCTGCGGCGACTTCCGCAGGATTGGCATCGGCGTCATCCTCGCCCTCGACGCGAATGCGCTTGAAGTTCAGGCGCGAGGCGAGCGCGTCGAAGCCGAACATCGTCTGGAGGTCCTGCATCGCGAGATCTTCGCGCGCGGCCCCGATGATCTCGGGCTTGGCGAGCAGGCCCGCCATGGTCTCGCGGCTCACGGGATAGAGCTCGGTGACCTGCATGAGGACGAGCGACAGGCGGTCAGGCGACGCGACCACGAAGGTGCGCTCGGCCGCGGGGATCGTGGAGAGATCGGTCGTGAGCGGCAGGGCGCTGGCCTTGTCGATGAGCGCCTCGAGCGCCTTCGGCTCGCTGCCAAGGCCGGGAAGCGGCGACGGCATGCGGAAACCGATGGCGAGGAACTGCGGAGCGAACTGCCGGATCTCCTTCGCGAACTCGACCTTGGCGCCGTACTTGTCGGCAACGGCACGCAGGCCCTCGGCGGCGGCCTGCTGGGTGATCGCGCTCTCGTTCTGCGACAGCCACTGGAAGCGCTCGAGCGCCATCACATCGCTGAGCACCTTCTCGCGCATCGACGCAAGTTCGGTGGCGGGGGTGGACGGCAGCGCCTCGGTGATGCGGAAGAAGACGACATCGCCGTTCTGATCGGCGAGCGCCGGGCTTGCGACGCGCGCCTGGATGGGCGCTGTGATGTTCGGGTTGCTCAGCTCCTTGGCGCCGCCGATCAGCTGCGTGGCACGCATCTGCGAGCCGAAGCGCTGGGTGGTGGCGAAGCCAAGGCCCTCGAGCGCGCCGATGGCCTCGAGCGCGATCGGAGCATCGCCGCTGGTGCGCACGATCGGCGCGGGCACGCCGAACTCGGACGCGATCGCCGCGGAGATCGAATCGAAGGTTGGCATCTGGGTCGCCCAATTCTCAGGCAGCTCGAAGTACGAGTTGCGGCGCTTGAGCGCGCGCTGGGCGAGACTCAGCTGATCGCTCGCGAACTTCGCGACCTCGTCGAGCTTCGCCTTGGTGAGGTCCTCGACGGTGCGCGAGCGCACGGTGGCCTCGTAGGCGGAGAACGAAGGATTGAGAGCGGGGTCCGCGCCATACTTCGCCGGATCCTGCGCGAAGCGCTTCTTGAGCGCGAGCGACTGGAGTTCGGGCGAGTTCTGCACGGTCGCCTCGACCGCGGACTTCGAGATGGTCAGCCACTCGATCTTGACGCGGTCGGGCAGGCGGTAGCCAAAGTTGTCCTTGCCGCTCTCGAAGGGCGCCGGCTTGTCGGCGTACTTCTTGAGCTGCTCCTCGAGCTTCGCGTCGAGCTGAGCCTCGGCGGGAAGCCCCGTCGGGATCGCGGGGTTCTTGCGCGCATCGAGGACGACGATGTCGCCCGACATGCCAAGCACGCCGCGCGCCACGAACTGCTCGAGACGCTTGTCGCTGATGCGGTCGACCGACTGGCAGAGCGTCACGAGACGCGCGGCGCCGCGCCACTTCGCGGTCGTGCTGAGCACGAAGTCGCGGTTGGCGCCGCTCGCGCGCATGAGGTTGCGGACGATGGTGTCGGCGGTGACGGTTGCATCGACGGCGCTGTTGGCCGCTGCGATCGCCGCGAGCGTGGCCTCGCCTTCGCCTGCGCCGCCGACGAGGCCGGCGAGATTCGCTTCCTCGGAGAGCAGCCACCAGTGCGCCGGATCTTCGTGAGCGCCCACGGCGCCGATGGGATCGTTCTGCGGGTTCATCCCGCGGAGAAGCTCGACGATCGCGAGCTCCTTGCGCGCCTGGTCGAGGTCCTCGCCCGTGAGCTCCTTGCCGTCGCCGTAGGTTGCCCACGGCGCGCCGCTGATCGCGCTCTGCTGCGCGCAGCTCTGGATCGCGGACGGCATGAGGAACGCGATGAGGAGCAGGGTGCCACCCACCGCGAGGATCCACTGGTTGTACTGTCGAAGCAGCTTGAACATGGCGTGCTCAGGGTATCCGAAGGGAAGGGCGAGTCGGTTCTCGATCTGACCGCGTCGCCTAAGCAAAGAGGCCGAAGCGTGCGCCTCGGCCTCTTGGATTCATCAGCAATCTCAGCCCCACGGCCGAAGGCCAGGTCTGAGTCCGAGTCCGAGTCCTGTCGGGTTCAGCGATAGAACTCGACGATCAGGTTGGGGTTCACATCGAACGGGATCTGGTCGGAGGTCGGGTTCGCCACGCACTTCGCCGAGAGTTCGGCGGGGTTGACGGCGAGCCAACCGGGGACCTGGTGGCCCGGGATCGACTCCATCTGCTCGCGGCAGAGCTTGTGGAGGCCATCCTTGATGGTGACCACATCGCCGATCGAGAGCGAGAACGACGGACGGTCGACCTTCTCGCCGTTGACCTTGACATGGCCGTGGACGACGAGCTGGCGGGCGCCCCAGATGGTGCGCGAGAAGCCGGCGCGGCGGATCACATTGTCGAGACGGAGCTCGAGGAGGCTGAGGAGCACTTCGCCCGTGTTGCCCGGACGACGGCCTGCCTCTTCGAGGTAGCGGCGGAACTGGCGCTCCAGCACGTTGTAGTGGAAGCGCAGCTTCTGCTTCTCATCCTTGCGGATGCCGTAGTCCTTCTGGCGACGGCCGCGGAAGCCGTGCATGCCGGGCGTGGTCAGCTGACGCTTCGAGGTGTGCTTCGGGATGTCCGCGACGGGGACGCCGACCTTGCGCGAGAGCTTCACCTTCGGACCGAGATAGCGCGACATGAGTGTTCCAGTTTCCTACGAGCCCTTCGGTGCGCATTCGAGCGCAGCAGACGGGCGGTTCACAGCGATTCCGAGGGCGCCCACGCGCCTTCGGTCCACCTTGGGGGGAACGACAAGTAGAACGGAAACGGCGGGTTGCGTCAAGTCGTATCGAGGCGGTCGCGCCCGCGGACAGCGGATGCGCCCCGAGGTGACCGTATGGCCCGAGGCACTTGAAACGCGTCCTCGGCACCAGAGCGAGGACGCTGCAGAGCAGGGCGCCAGCGCTCTAGTACGCGCGCTTGCCCTCGGCGCCGCGGCGCCAGTTGAGATACGCCGTATTCAGCACCCGATAACCTCCGGGTGTGGGGTACTCGCCCGTGAAGTACCAATCGCCGGTGTGCTCGGGCATCGCCGCGTGCAGTCCGTCGACCGACTGGTACAGCACATCGATGCGGCCGCCCCAGGCCAGCGACTTCGACCGGATGAGCTCGGCGACCTTGCCCTCCATCTCCTCGAGCGTGAAGAGACCGTAGAGCAGCGCCACATGGTTTCTCATGCGATCGGCAGGGAGGTCGGCCTGCTCCTTGCACTTCGCCTCGATCTCGTCGAGTACCGCCGCGTTGCCGCGGTCGCGAGCCAGCGACACGGCCGCCTCGAAGGCGATGAACCGCCCGAGCTGGCTCATGTCGATGCCGTAGCAGTCGGGGTACATGATCGGCGGGCTTGAGCTTGCCACCACGATGCGCCTGGGGTTGAGGCGCGCGAGCATGGTGATGATCGACTCGCGCAGGGTCGTGCCGCGCACGATCGAGTCGTCGACGACCACGAGCGTGTCCTCGGGATAGACGGTTCCGCGGGTGATGTCGTAGATGTGGTTGACGAGGTCCTTGCGCGCGGCGTCATGCGTGATGAAGGTGCGCAGGCGTTGGTCCTTGTGCGCGACCTTCTCGCCGCGGATGCGGCCCACGAGCGCCTTGTGAATGGCCTCTCGCGTCGCCTTGCCCGACTCGACCATCCGCCAGATCGTCTCGGCCGCGACCCGCTGCCGCTCCTCGCCGAGCGCCTCGAGAAGCCCGAGATACGAGGTTTCCGAGGTGTTGGGGATGAAGCCGAACACCGCACGCTCGAGGTCGCCGTCGAGGAGCTCGACGAGGCGCGGCGCGAGGTTGCGTCCGAGCTGCTTGCGCTCGCGGTAGATCGACGGATCGTTGCCGCGCGAGAAGTAGATGCGCTCGAAGGTGCACTGGCGGAGGCGCGCCGGCTCTGTGAAGCGCTCGAGCGCGTACGAGCCGTCGCGCTTGATGATGAGCGCGTGTCCCGCAGGGATCGGCTCGATCTCGCGGGGATCGATGTTGAAGACGGTCGAGAGCGCCGCGCGTTCGCTGGCGACGGCGATGCACTCGTCGAGCACGAGGAAGAAGCCCGGGCGAATGCCCGCGGGATCGCGGCAGACGAAGCTGTCGCCGTTCCCGAGGAGCCCGGCGAAGACATAGCCGCCGTCGAACTGCTCGGTCGCCTTGCGCAGGACGCGCGCGAGATCGATTTGCCGCGAGATCTCGGCCGCGAGGGTCGCTCCCTCGAGGTTCATGAACGAGCCCTCGCCCATCGTCGCCTCGAGATGCGAGTGCTCTCGGTCGAGGAAGTAGCCGATCTTCTCGAGGACGACGCCCGTGTCGCTGTCGCCGACGGGGTGCAGTCCGTACTCGACGAGCTTCGCGAAGAGCTCGCTCGAGTTGGTGAGGTTGAAGTTGCCCGCCATCGCGACCGAGCGCGACTCGCTGTTCGAGCGCCGCAGGTACGGGTGGCACATCGAGCTCGAGCGGCCGCTGTGCGTGCCGTAGCGGAGATGGCCGAGAAGCACCTCCCCGAGCAGCCGGAAGCGCCGCTTGAGCTCCGTCTCGGGCATTCCGTTGAGTTCCGCTTCATCGAGCTCGGCGGCGGGCGAGAGCGCGTCGTCGAACAGCCGCTCGATCGGGTTGCGCTTCGCCGTGCGCTCGCGCTCGAGGAACGCGTCGCCGGGCGGCATGTCGAACTTGACGCATGCGATGCCCGCGCCATCCTGGCCGCGGTTGTGCTGCTTCTCCATCAGCAGGTAGAGCTTGCGAAGCCCCCAGAGCGGGTCGCTTCGCTCCTGTTGGAACCAACTGATTGGTTTCCGCAGGCGGACGAAGGCGAGGCCGCACTCATGGGTCAACGCATCGGACATCGGGTGCGGAGGGTAGCGGAGAGGCGCGTGGGGTGGGGGGCTTCGCGGCGCGTTGCGCTCAGCCGACCGGAATCGTGTCGCGGCCGTCCATCGCGGCGCGCTGCATCGCAAGCCACGCGTCCCGTCCATGGAGGAATCGCCCGATCAAGGTTCCCTCGAGGAGGATCGGAACGAGCATGGGGAGGCCGGGGAGCACCTCGGCGGAGATCGGCGCCAGCGTGTCGGCCGTGAACCGTCCGCGCTCATCGAGGCCTCGATAGACCTGAAGCGGAGCAGCGTTGTGCTCGACCACGAGGTGTTCAGACGCAGGTTGCTCATCCATGGGGCGCTCGGCAGGCGCCGCGGAATCGAGCAGCCGCGGCGCCGCGCGCCCGGACCACCAGCAGATCGGCTCCCCGGGCATCGCGAGCGACCCGGGCGGCATCGCCGCGAGGGTGCCGCGGGCGGTCGATGGGTCTGAGGGATCGAGGCCGAGGTCGAGTTCGGGGACCACGATGGCGCGGTCGCCCGTGACGACCAACGCGTCAAGCCCTGCGTAGACAGCGCGTTGCAGCGCGCGCTCGGCGGCCTCGCAGGCGTCCGTGATCTCCTGCGGCCACTCCTCGCCTCGCCAGAGGCGGTCTAGTTCGGCGGCGGCGCGGCGAACCGTGACCTCGGCGACCGCGCGGGCGTGCGGGCGGTCGACCTCGGGCACCTTCGCGAGTTCTCCAAGCGCGGCGGTCGTCGACTCGATCGCGATGAGGTGGGGAATCGAGTCGCGGAGTTGCGCGAACTCGGGCGGGATCGCGCGGCTGGCGCGGGCGACCTCGACCCAGCGAGCGACGAGCGCCGTCCACGCGAGGGGGCCAAGTTCGCCGTCCGCGGCGCTGGCGGTCGATTGGTCGCTCACCGGTTGGCGCCCTCGAGCGTGCCGCCGCGGAGGCGGAAGATCGGCGTCGGCTGTGCGTGGTGGGCGAAGGCGACGCGCGGTGCAAGCGCGGGGAGCGCGCGGTCCCACAGCCCGCGCACGACATCGGGGTGGTTGCATTCGCGCGAGAGGTGGATGAGCACGACCTGCGCGGGTTCGTCTGGGAACGCGATCGAGCGGACGGCCTCGATGCACTCTTCGTTCGAGAGATGCCCGCGGCCGCCCATGATGCGGTCCTTCAGAAACTTGGGGCGCGCGCTCTCGAGCTGCATGCCGCGGTCGTAGTTCGACTCGATCGCGAGTAGATCCACGCCGCGCAAGAGGTCGACGAGCGCGTCGGACACACGGCCGACATCGGTGGCGAAGCCGAGGCTTCCGGCATCGGTCTCGAGGCGGAACGACACGGTGCCGGCTTCGTCGTGCGGGTTCACGCAGGGTTCGACGCGGATCGGACCGAGGTCGAAGCCGCCCGCGCGCGGATCGAAGGTCTCGACCCACGCCGACGGGTAGCCGCGCGCGAGTGCGGCGGGGCGGTGCGACGCAGCGCAACGGAGGCGGAGACCCGTCGTCGCCGCGACGCGCGCCCAGCCTTCGCGTGCGTGGTCGTGGTCGAAGTGGGTGAAGAGCACTTCAGCGGTGTCTTCGGGCACAAAGCCGAGCGCGCGCATCGCGCCGAAGGTCGCGCGAGGCGAAAGGCCCGCGTCGAGCAGGATCTGGCGGCGTGATTCGCGGGTGGTGACGCGCAGGACGCTCGCATTTCCCGAGGAACTCGAGCCGAGCACCGCGAACTCGAGCGTCGCCTGGCCGCAACGCGTGCGGCGCGGAAGCGCAGCGAACAGCGGCATTCGCGGTGGCTCGACCGCGCTCATTCGCCTTCCGCGCCCCCCGCCGAGCGAGCGCTGGTCACGCGGCCGTGGCGGGTCGAGATGCCGCGCTTCGAACCCTTCACGAACGCGAGGAATTCGTCGGCGAGCGGCGAGCCCGCGAGCTTCTCGAGCCGCGCGACGCGCTGCGAGAACGGGAGCCGGCTGCGAACGATGATGCCGTACATCTCGCGCACGAGGTCGATGTCGGCGGAGGAGAATCCGCCGCGCTTCATGCCGACGCGGTTGAAGCCGCCGATGTAGTTGGTGGCGCTCAGCGTGAAGAAGGGGCAGACATCCTTCGACGCGCCGCACAATCCGCCGAGCATGGCGCCGCGGCCGATGCGCACGAACTGATGCACGCCCGCGCCGCCGCCGGTGACCACGCGGTCGCCGATCTCGGCGTGGCCCGCGAAGAGCGTGTTGTTCGCGATCACGCAGTCGTTCCCGACCTGGACATCGTGGCCCGCGTGCGAGCAGGCCATGAAGTAGTTGCGGTCGCCGATCCGCGTCGGGCGGTCGTCGCGCGTCGCGCGGTGGATCGTGACATGCTCGCGGAACATGTTGCCGTCGCCGATCACGGTGCCTGCGCCTTCCTTGTGGACGGGGAAGCCCTTGTCCTGCGGAGCAAAGCCGATGGCGCAGCCTGGATAGAAGGTGTTGCCCGCGCCGGCCGCCAGGGTGCCCTGGAGGTGCACGTTCGCCACGAGCCCGCAGCCGGCGCCGAGCCTGATGCGGCCGTTGAGCACGCAATACGGTCCGATCTCGACATCGTCGGCGAGGTCGATCTCTCCATGGAGCACGGCGGTCGGGTGGATCTTCGGCACGGCGCGATTGTACGGATTCGCGTTGCGGGCGTACGCTTGCGTTCACCGCTCATCCACATGCGTGCGATCGCCGAAACATCCTCGCTCCGCGTCGTCGACCTCGGTCGCGTCGGGTACGCCGACGCGCTCGCGATCCAGCGCGAGACGCACGCGGCGCTCGTGGCCGCGCGAGAGTCTGGTGCGGGCGAGACGCCCATGACGGTGTTTCTTCTCGAGCACGATCCGCCGGTCGTGACCGTGACGAAGCGCATGGGCGCAGCCGCCCATGTCCTCGCGAGCGACGCCGTGCTCGCCGCACACGGGATCGAGCGCATCGAGACCGATCGCGGCGGCGATGTGACCTACCACGGTCCGGGTCAGCTCGTCGCCTACCCGATCCTCGATATCCAGCGGCTCGGCTTGAAGGTGCATCCGTATGTGCGCTGGCTCGAGCAGTGTCTGATCGACACGATCGCCCACGACGGGCTCGCCGGCATGCGCGACCCCGAGGCGACGGGCGTGTGGGTGGGCGCCGACGGGCGCGCCGAGCGCAAGATCGCCGCGATCGGCGTGCGGCTCTCGCGCTTCGTCGCGCTGCATGGGTTTGCGCTGAATGTCGCGCCCGATCTCGCTCACTTCGGATTGATCGTGCCGTGCGGGCTCACGCGCCCCGTGACGAGCCTCGCCGCCGAGCTCGGCGCGCGTGCGCCATCGCTCGAGACCGTGAAGCAGCGCGTGGCGGCGTGGTTCGCGCGCGAGGTCGAGGTGCGCCTCCGCGAGTCCCGCGTCGAGTGATTACACTTGCCGCATGAGCAAGATCTCTCGCCTCGCCGTCGCGTCGTCGTTCATCCTTTCTTCCGTGGCGCTCGCCATCGCGCTGCGCGGCGCGCCCTCGCAGCAGGCGGTGGCCGATCCGATCTTTGCCAGCGACCTCGGCCCGGCCGATGCGCTCTTGCTGAACACCGAGGCAGGCAAGGACCCGCTGCGCGTCGCGTCGAAGGATGGCCGAATCGCGTGGGGCGACCGTGCGACGAACCGCGTGTGGAGCGTGGCGAGCGTCGACATCGACACGGTGATGAAGAAGCTGCTCGACCGCGAGTCCTATCAGGACGCGCGCAAGGAGCTCGAGGAGAAGACGCAGGCCGAGGAAGGCGAGTTCGAGAAGCGGCTCGAGGCGATCAAGGCGAAGTACCCGATGGCCGAGAACGCGCCGCCGCCGCCCGAGGCGCAGCAGGAGGTCATGGCGCTGCAGCGTGAGTACCAGATGTGGATGGAGTCGGCGCGTCGACGCGGCGAGAAGCTGGGCGCCGAGCAATTCGAGCAGGCGTACCGCGAGCTCGTGGCTGCGGTCGAGACCGTCTCCGACAAGGAGTCGATCGACCTCGTCTTCCGCTTCTACCCGACGGCCGAGCCGTTCAAGAGCGAGCGGACGGGCGAGGCGCTCTCGCAGATCCAGTCGCGCACCTTCCTCAAGTACCCGGCGTCGATCGACATCACCTCGGATGTCATGAAGGCGCTCAACCTGAGCGAGTGACGGGTTGCGCGCGAGTCGACAGCCAAAATGGGTGGCACTGCTTCCAGTAGTGCGGAGTCGGCCGGTGTCGGTTCGGTGTCGGTTTCGGTTTCGGTGTCGGTGTCGGTTTCGGGGGCGGTCTTCGATGAGTGGTCGAAACCACTACGAGAGGTAGTGGCACCCGTCTTGGCTGTCGGAGTCCGCAGCCCTGCGCTCGCGCTGCGCGCTCGAGTTCAATCGCCCTGGTCCAGGATGGCCATGAACGCTTCCTGCGGGATCGACACAGAGCCGATCTGCTTCATGCGCTTCTTGCCTTCCTTCTGCTTCTCGAGCAGCTTGCGCTTGCGCGACACATCGCCGCCGTAGCACTTGGCGAGAACATTCTTGCGCACGGCCTTGATCGACTCGCGCGCGATGATCTTGCCGCCGATCGCCGCCTGCAGCGGGATCTCGAACTGGTGGCGGTCGATCTGCTCCTTCAGCTTCTGGAGGATCGCGCGCGAGCGCTGCTCGGCGTTGTTCCGGTGGCAGATGAGCGACAGCGCCTCGACGGCCTCGCCGTTCACCAGGATCTGCACCTTCACGAGGCGATCCTCGCGGTAGCAGGTGATCTGGTAGTCCATCGTGCCGTAGCCGCGCGTCACCGACTTCAGCTTGTCGTAGAAGTCGTAGATGATCTCGGCGAGCGGGATCTCGTACTTCAGGATCTGCCGCGTCTCGCTGATCATCTCCTGCGTCTGGAAGATGCCGCGGCGCGCCTCGGCGAGCTTCATCAGGTCGCCGATGTTCTCGTTGGGGCAGATGATCTCGATCTTGACGATCGGCTCGCGGATCGCCTTGATCTTCGACGGATCGGGGAGATCAGCGGGGTTGTGGATCTCGACCTCGGTGCCGTCCATCAGGTCGATCATGTACGACACGGTCGGCGCGGTCTGCACGATCGACACGCCGCCCTCGCGCTCGAGGCGCTCCTGCACGATGTCCATGTGCAGGAGGCCGAGGAAGCCGCAGCGGAAGCCGAAGCCGAGCGCCTCGCTGTGCTGGGGCTCGAAGGTGAAGCTCGCGTCGTTGAGATGCAGCTTCTCGATCGCCTCGCGCAGCTGCTCGAAGTCGGACTTCTTGCCGTCCTCGTCCGCGCTCGACGGATAGAAGTCGCAGAAGACCATCTGCTTCGGCTCCTCGTAGCCCTCGAGCGGGACTTCCGCCGGGTCGAGGTCGAGCGTGATGGTGTCGCCGACGCGCACATCGCCGAGGGTCTTCATGCCGGCGCACACCGAGCCGACCTGCGCGTAGTTGAGTTCCTTCACCTTCTGCGGGAAGGGCGTGTAGCGCAGCAGTTCCGTCACCGAGAAGGTGCGGCCCGTGCCCATCATGCGGATCTTGTCGCCTTGCCTGAGGTGCCCGTCGAAGACGCGCACATACATGACGACGCCGCGGTACTCGTCGTACTTCGCGTCGAAGACGAGGCCGCGCAGCTTCTTCGTGGTCGGCGGCTTCGGCGCGGGAAGCTTCTCGCAGATCGCGTCGAGGAGCGGCTGGATGCCTTGGCCCGTCTTCGCGGAGACATAGATGCACTCTTCGGCGGGGAAGCCGAAGACCTGCTCGATCTCCATCGCGACGGCATCGGGGTTCGCCGCGGGAAGATCGATCTTGTTGACGACGGGGATGATCGTGAGGTCGCCGGCGACCGCGAGGTACGCGTTCGCGACGGTCTGCGCCTGGACTCCCTGCGTCGAGTCGACGACGAGCACCGCGCCCTCGCACGCCTTGAGCGCGCGCGACACCTCGTAGGTGAAGTCGACATGGCCCGGCGTGTCGATGAAGTTGAGCTCGTACTCCTCGCCGTTGTAGGTGTGCTTCACGGTCACGGCCGAGGCCTTGATCGTGATGCCACGCTCGCGCTCGAGGTCCATCGAATCGAGGAACTGGGCGCGCGCCTCGCGCTCGGAGACGGCCTTCGTCGCCTGCAGCAGTCGGTCCGCGAGGGTCGACTTGCCGTGGTCGATGTGGGCGATGATGGAGAAGTTACGGATCTTCACGGGAATCGGACAGTGTAGCCGAGCAGGCGGTGTCGACGCGAGGGCTGTTCCAAACGGAACCTAACTCCTGACCCAAGCCCAGAACCGTTGCCAAAGTCCGCGTTGCGGCTGCAGAGGAGCCGGCGGCGGCGGGGGCGGCAAGAACGGCGGAATCGGCTGATGGCGCTGCGCCGCGCGCTGGTTTCGCAACTGCTCGACACGGCGGCGCGCCTCGGCCTCGTCGCCCGTCTCGTCGAAGAACAGCAGGTACTGCGCAGCGAGCCACTCGTCGTCGTCGAGTCCAAACGGCGTCATCGGTCCCCTTGCGGTCGCTCGATGTCCCTGGCGTGCCGCGCGGCGAGCCGTGCGAGGCGTTCGCGTGCCTGGTGGATTCGGGACTCCGGGATGCGCCCGTCGACCACCGCCGCCGCGAGCGACTCGATCACCTCGTGCTGCGCCTCGTGCGTGTGGCAGACGAGGAGGGCGTCCACGCCCGCCGCGACCGCGCGCGCGGCGGCCTTGCCCGAGCCGAAGTGCTCGCTGATCGCCTTCATCTCGAGGCAGTCGCTCACGCAGACGCCGTCGAAGCCGACCTCGCCCCGCAAGAGCGAGATGGCGGGGGCGCTCATCGTGGAGGCGACGCCCGGGTCGAGCGCGTCGAACACGACATGCGTGGTCATCACGCACGAGACGCCCGCGCGCACGGCGGCCTTGAAGGGGACGAGCTCGCACGCGCGCAGACGGTCGAGCGCGTGCGGGAGGCGCGGCAGGTCGTAGTGCGAGTCCTTGTCGGTGTCGCCGTGGCCCGGGAAGTGCTTCGCGCAGGCGGCGAGTTCCTGCTCGAGGCCAGCGATCATCGCGGCGCCGAGTTCGGCGACGATCGCCGGGTCGCGCGAGAACGACCGCTCGCCGATCACGGGATTCGCCGGGTTCGAGTCGACATCGACGACGGGCGCCAAGTCGATGTCGAAGCCCGCGTCGCGCACTTGCGCGCCGAGCCGTCGGCCGATTTCGCGCACTTCGGCGGCGGATTTCCCGCCGATCTCGCGCAGCGACGGAAAGCGCTCGAACCCCTCGGTGAGCCGCGTGACGCGGCCGCCCTCCTGGTCGACCGACAGCATCAGCGGCCCCGGCGCGATCGACTTCAGTTCCTTGATGAGCGCGCGCGTCTCGTCGCGCGTGCCGACATTGCGCACGAAGAGGATGACGCCTGAAACGCCCTGATGGATGAGCTTCGCCGTCTCGGGCGGCGGGATCTTCCCGTCGAAACCGATCCAGAGGAGTGGGCGGACGAGGTCTTCTGCTTCGGACGCACGCATCGGTCGCACTGTAGCGCGCGACGCGGCGCGGATGGAAAGCGCCCCGGATCCGCGAGAGAGGACGGATCCGGGGCGCGACGCGGCAGAGAAAGAGGAGCGTTCGTCAGCGGCGGCGGCGGCTCGCGAGGCCCACGGCGCCAAGCAGCGCGATCGCGCCCGGCGCGGGGACGGCCTGCGCCGTGCCCGAGAGTTCGGCGCGGAATCCACCGGGGAAGCCGAGGTCGCGCACCACGAAGTCGATGGTGTTCACGCCCGCCACGAAGCCCGAGTTCACGCTGAAGTTCGTCCAGGCCGTGAAGCCGTTCGCGCTCTGCCCCGTCGACACGCCGTTGATCAGGATCGCCTGACCGACATTGTCGGTGGACCAGCGACCGGTGATCTGCGCGGTGCCGGCGACCAGCCCCGTCAGGTCGAAGGTCAGGCGGAAGGTGCGCGTGTTGTTTCCCGGCTGGCCGTTCGCAGACTCCCAGATCCACTTCGAGTCTGCGGTGTTCGGCAGGTAGGTGTTTGGGATGTTCGAGCGGACGACCGCTGCGGCACCGGTTTCGAGGACCATCCAGTTGGGGTCCTGCGCACCCATCGCAGCGGTGGCGCCAGTGTTGAAGAGGCCTTGGATCGGCACGAGATCGGCATGGGCGGCGGAGGCGGCGATGGAGACAGCGGCCGTCAGAACGGAGAGAGACACTCGAAGCATGTTGGATTCCTTTGCTTGTTGCAGCGCGATGGTGTGGCGCCTTCGACGCAGCACGCGACGGGAAACGGCTCGCCGTCGTCGTCCTGCACGCGAGAGTGCGTCAACCATGGATTGCGTCTGTCATGCGATCAAGCGATGTCGCGCCGTCTCGCCAATCGCGTGAAGCGAGTCGCGCGACACGGGTACTCGATCGCGCGCCGACTCGGGCGTCGGACGAACCGCTTCGTGCCGGTCATGGGCCCACGCGCGAGGAATCAGCTGTTTTTCGGCGCATCGCGCATAAACGCACGCAGGGCCGCCGCCGCACGGGTTCGGCCCGGCCAAGTCCCCCGACGCAGGGACTCGAAGACGCTCGACGCGCCGTCGACGGTCGGTCGACGCCGCCGGACGCATCGATGCGTGCATCAATGCCGATGCGCGATCGGCAGCGAGATCTTCTTCTCGAGCTCGTCGGTCGGGACCGCGATCAGGTCGTAGCCGTTCGCGTCGACCACCGTGCAGCGCACGAGTTCGCCGGGCGAGCGCTTCTCGGTCGACTGGACATAGGTCAGCGAGTCGATCGACGGCGCCTGGAAGTAGGCGCGGCCCGTGTAGAGCGTGCCGCCCTTCGTCACGCCCGTCGTCGCGCGCGACTTCGACTTGCCGGCCGAGACCGAGTCGATGAGGACATCGAGCTGGACCTTGGATTCGGCCTGCAGCTTCGCGTTCTCGAAGGCGATCTCCTGCTGGAGAAGCATGAGGCGCTCCTCGCGCTCGCGCTTCACTGCGTCGGGCACGGCGAGCGCAGGGTCCTTCTCCATCGTGCCGGCGGGCGTGCCCGCTTCGGCTGAATAGCGGAAGACGCCGAGCATCTCGAACTGCTGCTCGCCGACGAACTCGAGGAGCTCTTCGAAGTCGTCGTCGGTCTCGCCCGGGAACCCGACGATGAAGGTGGTGCGGATCGCGATGCCCGGCACGCGCTCGCGCAGCTTTCCGAGCAATTCCTCGGTGTGCGCGCGCGTCGTATGGCGCCGCATCGCCGACAGCATCGGGTCGCTCGCGTGCTGGAGCGGCATGTCGATGTACTTGACGATGTTGTCGAGCCTCGCGATCGCGTCGATCGACGCGTCGTCGAACTTCGACGGATAGGCGTACATCAGGCGCATCCAGCCGCCGCCGAACTCGCGCGCGACGCCGTCGATCGTCTTGAGGAGCCCGGGCAGGCCGCCGTCGTAGCCGACATCCATGCCGTAGGAGGTCGTGTCCTGGCCGATGAGGTTGAGCTCGAACGCGCCGGAGGCCATGAGGCCGCGCGCCTCTGCCGCGATCGCCTCGAGCGGCTTCGAGCGCATCTTGCCGCGGATCGACGGAATCGTGCAGAACGCGCAGCGCTGGTTGCAGCCCTCGCTGATGCGCAGGTACGCCCAGTGGCGCGGCGTCAGGCGCACGCGGTTGTCGTCGCCCTCGAAGTAGCCGATGCCCTTGCCGTCGGCGCCGTTCACGGTCAGGCCGACGGTCTTCATGCCGCGCTCGGCGGCGGCCTGGAGCGCGTTGCCCGCGATCCAGTACTTCGGGGCCTTTTCGGCGACATCGGCCGCGCCCTCGCCGCCGACCGCGTCGACGATGTGGTCGCGGTCGAAGACGCCGACCATCGCGTCGATGCCGGGCGCCCACTCGAGGAGCTTGGCGCGGTGGCGCTGCACGAGGCAGCCGGCGACGACGACGCGCTTGATCTCACCCTTCTCCTTGCGGCGGATCGCGTCGTGGATCACCTCGAGCGACTCGTCCTTCGATGCCTCGAGGAAGCCGCAGGTGTTCACGACGATCGCGTCGGGACGCTGGTCCTCGTTCACGAGCTCGAAGCCGGACTGCTTGAGGACGCCGAGCATCTTCTCGCTGTCGACGAGGTTCTTCGGGCAGCCGAGGCTGACGAAACTCACACGGGCGATGTCGGGCGTCTTCGCGGTCATGGATGGCTTCACGGATCGGATCGGGGATCGGACAGTGTAGATCGGCTAGCGACCGCCGCCGAAGCCATAGAGCCGCCGCGCCGTGATTTCGAGCCAAACCGCGTCGGAAATGCCGCTTGGACGCTCGCCGCGCGCGATCTGCACGCGCAAGTCGGTCGAGGCGATTTCGACCGGCGCGAGGTCGAGAAGCCACGACGGAGCGTCCGCGAATCCGCTCGAGCGCGCGAATTCGGCGAGAAATGCGGCGACCGCGTCGCGTGTGTCGGGCGGGCGGACGACGACGGCGGGCCGCGCGAGCTCAAGGAGTTCGCGCCAGCGGTGCCAGCGCTCGATGGAGCGGATCGCGTCGCTGCCGACGAGAAAGCGGATCGCGCCGCGAAGCGAGGGCGTGCGATCGCACAGCGCCGTCACGGTGTCGATCGTGTAGCTCGGGCCTTCGCGGTCGAGCTCGAGGCGCGAGAGGCGGATCTCGCCACCGACTTCCGCGCCGATCGAACCGAAGGCGGCGCGACACATCGCGAGGCGCGCGTCGCCATCGGCGGGAGGTGTGTCGCTCTTCAACGGATTGATGCGCGCGGGCATCACGATCGCGCACGGCGACTTTAGCGAGCGCATCGCGTCGGCGAGCATGGTCGCATGGCGCGCGTGCGGCGGGTCGAACGATCCGCCGTAGAGGATGAGCGGGTGCGCTGCGTCGCAGAGTTCGAGCGCGCTGCGCGCGCCGAGCGCGTCGACCGTGAACGATGCGTTGCGCAGCGCGAGGCGCGAGGTTCGGCCGATTCGCATGAGCGCGGGGACGAGCGATGGACGCCGAGCGATCGCCGCGAGCACGCGGAGGACTCGTGTTTCGCCGCTCGCATCGACGAGGCGAGCGAGCTCGGGCGGCAGCCACTCGTCGGCGCCGTCGCTCACGCCGCGCATGATGCCCCAGCGCAGGCCCGCGGCCTCGGCGCAAGAGGCGAAGGCGTGCGACTCCATGTCGACGAGTTGCGCGCGGGTTGCCGCAGCGAGGCGCGCCTTCGCGTCGGGAGTGGTCGCGACTGAGGCGCATTCGACGACGCGCGCTGTCGCGCCCGGCACGAGCGACGACCGCAGTGGGGGCGTTTCCGAACCGCCCGACACGACCTCGGCGCAACCGTGATCCGTGCCCGGTTCGAGACGCGGGTCGAGTGATCCGGCGAGACCGAGCAGGACGACGAAGCGGGGGTTGCGGACGGGCCAGGAGTCGCGTGTGGCGAACGCACGACGGATGCCGCCGGGGCCCGGTCCAGTCGTCACCACCGGCAGCTTGCCGAAGCGCAGAAACGCGCGGCGCTCGAAGCCCAGCGGGCAGAAGACGAGCGGGGGCTCGGCCTGCTTGAGGGTCTCATCGGGGCTGTGGCCCGCGGGCGCCATGGCGATGAGCGTATCGGGAAGCGAACTCGACAGGCGCGGGGGAGCCGCTATCATCTTCGCCTTCCCCTAGACCGGATCTTGGTTCGGTTCCAGCTGGCCCCATCGTCTAGCCTGGTCTAGGACACCTCCCTTTCACGGAGGTAACGAGGGTTCGAATCCCTCTGGGGTCACTTGCAACGAAAGCGCCCGCGGCCACGCCGCGGGCGCTTTCGTTGCAAGTGACGGTGTCTCGAGCGCGGCGGGGCTCGTTCACGCAGCCTTCAGCGCGTCGCGGGCGACGGCAAGTCCTTCACGCAGCCGTAGTAGGTTTCGATCGCCGAATCATGGCATCGGTCCCGTTCCTCCGCGGCCCGCCGATGTCCGGCATCGCGACGGTTGTTGTTCTCGACGAGCTTGATTTTCCACCATTTCTCGTATTCCGCCTGGTCGTTTCGCTTGTGCCAGGACTCCATCATCCTTCGATTCTGCTCGATCCGGAACCGATACCACGCGACGATCTTCTCTTCCTCGATCGCATGGATGCGGTCGCATTCGGCGATCGCGTCCTGATAGACGCGGTCGCATTCGGACATCGCGTCCGCCCGTCGTTCGATGCAGTCGGCATGATCCCTCGGCGCCGGCAGTTCGGGTTCGAGAGGCGCGGTCGTTGGAGGCCTCGCTCGATAGAACTCCCCGACGATCTGAAGCTCAGGTGGCAGCTCGGCGGGGTCGGCGGGGAACCTCATGCCGAGGATGAAATCGAGAATCTCGAGGTCCCTTCGCTCGACCGGCGAGGGCTGGCGCGGCACAGGCGCAGAAGCGCCGCCTCCCTGCGGAACGCTCTGAGCCAAGGCGTCCGTCGGTGCGAAATGCACCGCTGCGCCGACGAGGACGAGCTTCATCATCCGCAACGCGATCGACTCTTCTCCGACCAGCATCGTTTCTCCTTGCACGGCCTGTGCGTCTTGTGAAGCCGCTGCGCCTTCGGTCGACCCGCCCAGCCCGCCGCCAGCGTCACGCATCCGGCCAGGCGAGGCTCCGGCCGGTTCGACCCTCTCCAATCGTGCCGTCGGATATCGCCGCGCGCAAGGCGATGCTCGCGAATCGCGGCGGCCGGCGTCGGATCGTGCCGCCCTTGTGGGGCGTGCGGAACATGCAGGCGCCGACGCCCAGCTCGAGTTGTTCAGCAGCATCGAGAGATCGCCGAGTTCACGGCGCCGTGGCGCTTCCGTGCTGTCGTGGCGTCGCGGCTCGGCCCTCGGGCCTTCCCCGGCAACTGGTTGCGCCCATCACAGGCGAAGGAAGCGTTCGGCGAGCGATCGCGGTCTTCCGGGCAGGACTGCCACCGCGTCTCGAAGGGAGCCAGCGGCCGCGAAGCGAAGGATGAAGAGCGCCGAGACGGCGTAGACGGTGCCGCCGATCACGCACTCGGCGAAGGCCAGCGTACGCACCGATCCACCCGAGATGGCTGCGGGCAGGTACTGAACCGATTGCGTTGCCACGGTGTACGCCACGACCGCAGCGACCGCGCTGAGCACCGGGCCTTGGACGAGCACCTTCGCCACCGCAGTCGCGCCCGCGCCGTGCGTGCGCATGAGCCACATGAGTTGCGCGATGCTCATCACTGAAACCATCGCGCCGGTCGAGATGCTCACGAGCGTTGAGTCGAGCGCCAGGCTCTCGGGAAGCTCGATTCGTCCCTCGTGCGAGAGTCCGACGACCAACGCGCCGAGCGCCGCGCCGGAAAAGATGCCGATGCCCTTGAGTGCCTCGAACAGCGCCATCGCCCGGAATCGGCGCAAGCCCGCGAGCGCTGGGCTGATGATGCCAACCGCGGTCGACCAGCAGGCCGAGCCGCCGAGCGCGACGATCGGGATGACGGCCTCCGACCATTTTCCCGCCCAAAGCAGCCGATCCGCGGCGGGGAAGACCGCGATCATTCCGCAGCTGAGCAACGACGAGAAGAGCACCGCGCCACCGCCGATCGACACGATCGCGCGGGACTCGCGCTCGGGATCGCCGCGTTCGGCCGCAAAGTGCGTCGCCAGGACATTCGTGAGCGGCGTCGCGATGAGCAGCGACGGCTGCGAGGCAAGTTGGTACGCGAAGTAGTACACCCCCATGCTCGCGAGCACCAGCATCGGCTTCACGATGAGGAAGTTGAGCTGGGAGTTGAGGGCGATCAGAATCGAAGCCACGGCAGGCATGGCCATGAGGACGGCGGTCTGCCGGAGGGTGCCGCCTACCCAGCGATACGAGATCGAGCCCAAGGTGCCGTTGAGGATGTAGTAGCCGAGCTCGACGAGAGGCGCGAGCGCGATCGGGATCACGAGCGCGAGTGGTCCGGCGCCGCCCCACGCGAGGATCGCTGTCGCCGCAACGCGGCACAGCGAGGTCACGATGTCGAGCCTCGCCAGCTCGGTGAAGCGCTGCTGCACCGACATCCGGATGCGGCCGACGATCGAGAAAGCAAGCACAAGTTGACTGACCGCGAAGATCTGAAGGGTCTCGGCCAGTCGTGGCGGGGGGTCCGCCAGATCGAGGTGCGGCAGCGCGAGCGCCGCACCGAATGTCAGGATGCTGCAGAGGATGCGGAACGCCAGGCCCCACCAGAAGATCCTGCCTGCGCTCGAGTCGAACTCGTCGCGGCGGATCGAGGGCAGATACAACGAGGCGCCACCGCCGCGGAAGACACAGGTCAGACCTGTAATGCCGACGGCGACGGCGTAGGTTCCCACCTCGCGCTCAGTGACGAAAAGCCCGACCAGGATCTGGGAAAGCAGCGTGCTGCTTCGCGCGACGCCTCCCGCGATCGTCATCGCAATCACCGAGACCGCGGCAATACGGCGAGGCGGTTCGAGGGTGGTCGTCATCGGGCGGGAAGCCTGTCTCTAGCAAACAGATCAGCCGCAGGTAGGGCGCCTGCGGTGGTCGGTCGAAATGGTGTCCGCGGCTATCCGCCGTCAGGGGGGGGATAGATCCGCGGAAGACGCATTCTCGGGTGAATTCCAGTTTCGGCGTGAAAATCGAAGGATCGTGCGGCAATATTGGTCACGGAGGGGTCGTCCGCGGAGGCCATCCGGCACGGCACTGACGCGATCGCGGAAGCCGTTCAAGACTGCCTCCCTCAGCTCCAGTTGCCGAGCAGGATCGACAGATCCGCCGATCCGGTGAAGCCGTCGCCGTTGACATCGCCGTCCGGCGTGCCCCACGCGTTCAGGATGAGCGTCAGATCGGCAGAGTTGACGACGCCATCGCCGTTGAGGTCTCCGGGCGTTCGGCATGCGACGCAACTTGTTCGTGCGGTGGTCGCGCACATCGAGTCCCACTCGATGTCACAGCAGAACGCGTCGCCGGCGCAGACAAGCTCGCAGCATGCCGCGTCGCTGCACGCCGGCCCATCGTGCGCGCTGCAGCAGTCGCCTGCGGTCGGGTTGCCGCAGGTCCCCGCGCAGCCGGCACAGCTCTTGAGCGCCGTGGCCGCGCAGGTCTCGTCCCATTCCGACTCGCAGCAGAACGGATCCTCGGCGCACACCATCATGCAGCACGCGTCGTCCGAGCACGATGGCGTCGGATGCGCCGTGCAGCAATCGCCGCTCGAGGCCTCGCCGCAACCCGGACCGCAGTTTCCACAGGCCTGCGACGCGGTCTGCGCGCAGATGTTGTCCCATGACTCGATGCAGCACACCGGATCGATCACGCAGAGTGAGAGGCAGCAGCGGTCGTCCGAGCAGCCAGGCGTCGCGTGCGCCGTGCAGCAGCTGCCGGCGGCGGGATCGCCGCACGCGCCTCCGCAGTCGCCGCACAGGATCAGTGCGGCATCCACGCAGGTCTGGTCCCACTCCGTGTCGCAGCAGAATCCGTCGAGCGAGCAGATCGCTTCGCAGCACAGCGCATCGGAGCACGATGGCGTCGTGCGCGCCGTGCAGCAGCTGCCGGCGGTTGGAACGCCGCAGCCGATGCCGCAGACGCCGCAGAGCTGCTGCGCCGCGCTGGCGCAGGATTGATCCCACTCGGTGCTGCAGCAGAAGGCATCGGCCGCGCAGACCGCGTTGCAGCAGGTCGCGTCATCGCAGAGCGGCCCCTTGTGCGGCACGCAGCATGCGCCTGTGATCGGGCTGCCGCATTCGTCGCCGCAGCTGCCGCAGTACTCGATGGCGTACGCCGCGCAGGTCTCGTCCCACGCGACATCGCAGCAGAAGCTGTCCGCCGCGCAGATCGGCACGCAGCACGCTGGATCCGCGCAGGCGGGCGTCGTGCGCGCCTCGCAGCAGTCGCCCGCCGCGGGATTGCCGCAGCCGACGCCGCACACGCCGCACACGAGCTGCGCGGTCTGCGCGCATTGCAGGTCCCACTGCGTCTCGCAGCAGAACGGATCCACGGTGCACACTCCTTCGCAGCAGTCGGCGTTGTTGCAGCCGCCGTCCTGCTGTGGCACGCAGCAGTCGCCCGCGTCTGGGTCGCCGCAGGGGTTGGCGCATGCGCCGCACGAAGTCTCGGCGGCTGCCGCGCAGTACTCGTCCCATCGCACATCGCAGCAGAATGGATCCTGCGCGCAGATCAGCGTGCAGCATGGCGCATCCGAGCACGCGGGCGTCGTCTTGGCCGCGCAGCAGCTGCCGGCCGACGGGTTGCCGCAGCCGACGCCGCACACGCCGCAGTTTGCCTGCGCACGAGAGGCGCACATCGCATCCCAGCGCGTGTTGCAGCAGAACGGATCGATCGCGCAGACTTCCTGGCAGCATGTTGGCTCGACGCAGCCGCGCCCGTTGTTGGCGAAGCAGCAGTTGCTCGGATTCACACCGCACTGAGCCTCTGCAAGCGAGCCGACGAAGGCTGCTGCGCAAAGCATGAGGAGCGAGATGATCTGGGAGAGCCGCACCGCAACAACTCCTCGTGCGACGACGCGCCGCGCCGTCCGAACCATCCGGGGAGCTGCGGGCGTCACGATGCTCCGGCAACTCCGTCACGGAAGCGAATTGAGAACGCAGTATGAGGCGACCGCGCGGCGCTTTCGCCACGGTGAGTTCGGATTGGCTGAAATCTCGGCGTTCGCGCGAAGTTTGGACCGCGAACATCGTCCTATAGCACGGACGCTCGCTGGCCTCGCGCTGGCCTCGCGCTCAACTCCAGCCGTTGAGAAGGACGGCGAGATCCGGCGACCCCGTCGTGCCGTCGCCGTTGAGGTCGGCGTCGGGGGTGTCCCACGCGTTCAGCAGGATGGAGAGATCCGCCGAGTTCACGACGCCGTCGCCGTTGAGATCGGCGGGGTTCGAGCATGCACTGCAGCTGGCGATCGCGCGCTCGGCACAGGTGAAATCCCACATCTCGTCGCAGCAGAACGGATCGACCCCGCAGACCTGCTCGCAGCATTGCGCGTCCTGGCAGCCTGGCGTGTCGTTCGACTCGCAACAACCGCCGGCCAGGGGATTTCCGCAGACGTTCGTCTCGCAGCCGGCGCAAAGCTGGCGGGCCGAAGCGGCGCAGAGGTCGTCCCACTGCACGGTGCAGCAGAAGTCGTCCGACTTGCAGATCGCGGCGCAGCAGTCCGCGTCGCTGCACGACGGGCCAAACTGCTCGACGCAGCAACTGCCTGTCTTCGGATCGCCACAGGACTGCGCCCATGCCGCGGAGGTTCCGAGGACGACCGCCGCGAGAACACTGGACGCGAGGAGAAGGGGCGACAGGAAGGCGCGAGGCATGGACATGTGACTACGCAGATGGGTCGGCTGGGATTCGTCTCGAGCGAAAAACACGGGCGAGTCGTCCCCGGAGGCGGCTCGCCGGGCGCCAGCGCGACGATCCAGCCACTTCTTGGACTTTGCACAAGGATTGGCGGGTGCGCTATACTCTCCGTCCGCGTTGGAGGTGAGAGTCCAACGCGGGGGAGCGCCCCGTGCGCAACACCCGCCAGAAATGGCACCCAACTGGCCCCATCGTCTAGCCTGGTTCAGGACATATCCCTCTCACGGATAGAACAGGGGTTCGAATCCCCTTGGGGTCACTGAAACGAAGCAGCCCGCGGCACGCCGCGGGCTGCTTCGTTTGATGGATCGTGTCCCGCACTGCGCCGGCATGCGGTACATCTCCGCGCGTTGCGTGCATTGGAAGCATGCAACGCACGCGTCGAATCAGACCTCAGCGGCGGCGACGACGCGCGCCGGTGAGACCTGCGAGGCCGAGCAACGCGAGCGCGCCGGGCGCGGGGATCGCGGAACCCGAGATCGTGACGTTGTCGAAGCGCCATGAGCCGCTCACGCCGTAATCACCCGTCGAGGTGCTTTCGTTCGGCGAGTAGACCGCCGCCGCGTTTGCCCGCATGTAGGCGGTGTTCGCGGCAAAGGCTGCGAGCGTGCTGTTCTGATCGAACGCCTGCTGCGAGAAGATCGAGACGATCCGGAATCCGAAGTCGGCGTTGTTGTTCGCACCGGTCACCGACGAGAAGTCGACGGTGAAGCTGTAGAAGGTGTCGCTCGGGCTGAGGGCGCCGGCGTTGTTCCAGAAGCCGGTCACCCAGCTCGCTCCGCCGTCCAGCGTGTAGTCGACCTGTGCCCAGCGCGAGGCGGTGCCAGAGGCGCGCTGATCGAAGGTGATCTGGATGTTCTCGAAACCGCCGTCCGACGCCGTGCTCGCGAGGAACTGGACGCCCGCCTGGCCCGAACCGGTGCCTTGCGCCTTGTAGGTCGCGGTGTTCCATGCGCGGCCGCCTCCGCTTCCGGTCGCGAAGGTCGCGGTGGTTCCGCCGAACAGGCTGGCGGTGCCGGAACCGGTCGAGGCAACCGTGGAGTCGCCCTCGAAGTTCCATTGGGTCACGATCGATGCGTTGGCGCCTGCGGCGACGAACGCCGCAATGCTTGCGGTCATCAGGCTCTTGGTCATGTGGATTCCAACTGAGTGGGGGACTCTCAGACGAACCACGGACGCTCGGACATCCGAGTCGCTCCGTGGACTCCCTGAACGCGCAAACGGAGGCGCTGGCCACTCACGGGTTTGGTTCAGTTTTGATGATTTGGCGTCCGAGAGACCCAAGTCGGGTACATCCGCGCCGATCGACCCGCCCAAGGGTGCGCGATTGAGCCCCTGGGTCGGAGCGGATAGGCTCGACGCAGGTGCCGCATGCCAGACCCTGCGTCGACAACCTCCGTCACGATCGGTTTCCCGGTCGAACTGCGGCCGCTCCTGGTGCTCGTGATCGTGCTCGCGATCGCGCACACGGCGCTTCGGATGCGCGTACGCAAGGGTCGGCCCGCCCAACGGTTGGCGCAGCGGCGGCCGGTTCAACACGGCATGGCTCAACACGGCATGGTTCAACACCCCCGTGAGCCTGCGCCGATGAAGGTGGACCTCCCGCCCGAACCTGCCGAGGCGCTCGCTGCGCTGCGGCGAAGGGCCGACGACGAAGCGCAGCGCCCTTGATGCCAGCCACCCGCATCCCGATCGACGCCCCCAACGCCCCGACAGCCCTCCTGGTCGAGCGCGGGGCGGTTGCTCGGCTCGGCGAGGTTCTCGCCCGCGAGGGAGTCAGGATCGGTGGCCGGGCGGTCGTGCTGATTGTCGACGAGGCGGTCCGGACGACGCATGGTGCCCGTGCCGCAGCGGCACTTACGGCGGCGGGGGCCAGCGTGAACCTCGTGCCGACGATCGCGAACGAACGCGCGAAGTCCATGCGCGCCGTCGAGACCATCTGGTCCGACGCGCTTGCAGGCGGTGCGGACCGCGGCGCGCTCTTCATCGCGCTCGGAGGCGGGCTCGTCGGCGATGTCGGCGGCTTCGCCGCGGCAACCTTCCTGCGCGGGGTCGAACTCGTGCAGGTCCCGACGACGCTCCTCGCGATGGTCGATGCCTCGATCGGCGGGAAGACCGGCGTCAATCTCGAGCTCCCGGGCGGCGGGCTCGGCAAGAACCTCGCCGGTTCGTTCTGGCAGCCGACGATCACCATCGCCGACGCCGACACGCTCTCGACCCTGCCGATCCGCGAACTGCGCGCGGGGCTCGCCGAGTGCGCCAAGCACGCGGTCATCGCGGGTGAACCGCTGTTCGGATCGCTCGAGCGCGACGCGATGGCGCTGTCGATGGGCGACCCCGCCGCAATCGACGGCCTCGTTCCTGCGTCGGCCGCGGTCAAGGCAGGCATCGTCTCGCGCGATCCGTTCGAGAAGGGCGAACGCGCGATCCTCAACCTCGGGCACACTTTCGGTCACGCGATCGAGACGATCCCGTCGCTCGAACTCCTGCACGGGGAGGCAGTTGCGATCGGACTGGTCGCCGCCTGCCGCACGGCGGTCGCACTCGGTCGACTCGAGCCGTCGACGGCCGACCGAATCGTCGGCTTGCTGGGCGCACTGCAACTCCCGACGCGCCTGTCAGAGCCGGTCGCGGCGGCCGAGATCCGTCGCCGCATGGGCTTCGACAAGAAGGTCGCGGCAGGGGTGCTGCGACTTGTCCTGCCGAGCGCGGTCGGACGGATCGAGGTCGTGGAGGGCGTGGCGGAGGATGCGGTCGCAGCAGGCCTCGCATCGATTGGCGCCCGCGTCTGAAGGCGAACGGCACGACTTTCAAAAGTGCCGAAACCATTCTGCTTTGACCGATATCTGCCGCGATGCGAGTCATTGCGATCGTCAACCAGAAGGGTGGCTGTGGCAAGACCACGACCGCCGTCAACCTCGCCGCCGTTCTCGCGCGCGACGGCGGTCGCACGCTGCTCGTCGACATGGATCCGCAGTCGCACTGCGCCGCCGGCCTTGGCGTTCCCGACCAGACGCTCGACCGCACGATCGGCGAGGCGATGCTCGCCGACCACGACGGCCCACCCGACATGGACGAGTTCCTGTGGGATGTCGGCCGCAACCTGAAGCTCGCGCCCTCGAGCGTGGCGCTCGCGGCACTCGAGGCGCCCAACGGCCCGCTCGCGGCGCGTCATGACCGCGACCGCCGCCTCGGCCGCGTGCTTGCGTCGTGGCGCGATGGCTTCGACTGGTGCATCATCGACTGTCCGCCGACGATCGGACTCCTCACCTTCAACGCGCTGCGCGCATCTGACCTGGTGCTGGTTCCGGTCGAGACCGGCTACTTCAGCCTCAAGGGCGCCGAGCGCCAGATCGAGACGATCGAAGCCGTCGTGCGTCGATTCGGGCGGGACATTCCCTTCCGCCTGCTTCCGACGCTGGTGAACGACTCGCGCGCCCTCTCGCGCGATGTCGTTGCAGCGCTTGCCAAGCGGTTCCCCGAGGCGCTGCTGCCGTTCAGCGTGCGCGAGCACGAGGAACTGCGCGATGCCGCGAGCTACGGCCAGGCGATCACCGAGTTCGCGCCCGGCTCCGGTGCGGAGAGCGACTTCAACGCGCTCGCTGCGTGGCTCGGCGAGTATCTCGTCGAGGGTCGCGCGCTCGCGGATTTCGGCGGTTTCGACCCGCCGCTGATCGAGACCTTCCGCTCGGATGCGCCCGCTCCCGCCGCCGCGGCCGAGCCGCACGCTCCAGCCCGTTTCAGCGACGGCGCAGGGCTCTTCACGCCCGCGGCGTCGCTCGCGCCGGCCCCTGCACAGGACCGCGCCACCGAACTCGCGGCGCGTCTTCGCGGGCTCAACGACCGCGCGCGCAGCGTCCCCGCCGGCGGAGGCTTCGGCGTGCGCGCGACGCGCGAGGGCGTCGTGCTCTTCATGCAGCCGCTGTCCGCGCGCGAGACGAGCGTCGTGGGCGACTTCAACGGATGGATGCCGGGGCTCACGCCGCTTCGCCCGAGCGCCGACGGCACGCGGCTTGAGGCTGTGATCGAGCTCCCGCCCGGCCGTCATGCGTACCGCATCGTCGTCGACGGCGCGGAGACGCTCGACGAGTTCAACCTGCACCGCCTCGAGTCGACCGACTCGCTCGGCGCCAACCTCGTCGAGGTGCCGGTGCGGAGCGACGCCCGCACTGGAGCAGCCGCCTACGGAGAGCGCACGCGATGAGCGCCGTCCAAGACAACCCCTTCGACCGAAACCTCGACGCGTTCCTGGGAACGCGCACGCCTGAACGGAAGGGCTCCGCAAGCGCCTCGCGCACGCTGGTGCTCGTCGGAAACCTGCCGGTTCTCAGCGGGCTGTGGCTCTCGCAGTACGCCGACCGCGAGGCCCGCGAGCGCGGAGCCGCGTGCATGCTGCGGATCGACGACGACGCCGTGCAGATCGAGCTCTTCGTCGCGAACGGTCGTCGGCCGTCGATTCGACCGCAGGCGACCTTGGCCGAGGCGCTGCGCGCCGTCGCGCCGGTGGTGTCTGCGTGGCTCGTCGTGCCGCGGGCAGCCGATCCGATCGAGATCGCCGCCGATGTCGGCGAGGTCGTGGTGCTCACCGGCGCCGATGAACCCGCCGTGATCGCGGCGTACACGCTTGTCCGACGCTGCGTCGATGCGATCAAGTCGCGCGGCGAAGGCCGTGGTCATCCGCGCATGTCGGTGGCGGTGCTCGGTGCGAACGACGACGAGTGCGCCTTCGTCGAGCGAACGCTCGACAAGACGACGCGCGCCTTCCTCCAGGTCGAGCTTCCGGTGCGCGGCGGGCTCCAGCAAGTCAAGCCGACGGAGAGCGCCTTCCGAGGGACCTTCGACGCCCATTCGCCGCTCGTTGAGGATGTCTTCGCCATGATCCGCGCCGCCGAAGCAGCAAGCACGACCGACATGAGCGCATCGACCGACTCGTCGACGCGCTTCGACCGCGGCGAGCGATTCACGCCGCGCCGCGAGCGCCTCGCGCCGCGCCGCGCGCTCGTCGAACCCGCGCCGATTCCGTTCACCCGTGCGGCCACGATCCCGCCGATGCCGGTGACAACCGCGCCGCTGCCCGTCGCTGCGCCCGTGGTTGCGCCTGCGCCTGTCTCTGCGCCAGCGCCTGCACCTGCGAGCGTCGCCGCGGCGCCGCGCACCGCGGGTCTTCCCGCTGCCTTGCCACCTGAACCCATCACGCCCGCACGCGCGCGCACCGTCAAGGGCGAGCTGCCCGCGCAACTCGTTCCCGAACTCGCGGGACTCGAGCCCATCGCCATGCGCGCCCCGCGCGACAAGCACATCGAGCTCGCGATCGACGCCGAGGGCCGTCTCCACATCGTGGGTCGCGCCACCGACGCAACCGCGATCCTCCGCGCGCGTGGATGGGCGCGCGAACATGGCGAGCTCCTTTCGCTCGCCGACCCGCGCATCTCGCGCACCGAACCCGTGATCGACCTCGTCGTCACCGATCTGCGCGACGCCCGCGCGATCGATGGCGCCACGGTGCATGTGCTGACGCTCGTCGAGATCGCAGGTCGCCGCGGCTACCTCGCGCAGATCGCGCCGGAGTGATCACGCCGGCAGCGCGGTCTCGAGCACGCGGATGAGATTCGCGTGGGCGAAGCCTGCACGCGTGCCGCCGAGCGACGCGAATCCAGCCGCATCGAGCGCATCGAGCAGCTTCCGGTAGTCGTTCATCGTGTGGATCTCGACCGGATACGCCTCGCGTCCGAAGCCGCCGTCGAGGTCGCTGCCGAGCCCCACGCGCTCGGCGCCCGCGAGGCGCGCCACATGCATCGTGTGCGCCACGCCGTCGAGGATCGTCGCGCGTCGGTCGGCCGCGAGGAACCTGCCGTAGAGGTTGAGCCCGATCCAGCCGTCGCGGTCGCGGATCGCAGCGATCTGCGCGTCGGTGATGTGTCGCTCGCTCTCGGCGAGGAGCGACTGCGCGTTCGAGTGCGATGCGATCACGCGTGCATTCGTCGTGGAGAGGAGGTCATCGAACGCAGCGCGCGAGAGATGCGACGCATCGTGCAGGATGCCGCACGCGTCGAGTGCCTCGACGAGTCGCCGGCCGGTCGCCGTCAGTCCGCCCGCGCGCGCGTTGCCGCCCGAGTAGCGGCTGCCGTGACCCCAGCTCATGCCCACGACGCGCAGGCCGCGCGCGTGCCACCATGCGACCTCGTCGGGCGAACGGATCGGGTCGGCGCACTCCATCAGGATCACGATGCCAGGGGCGCCTTCGCCCGCGGCGGCGCGCGCGAGATCGCGGCGCGTTCGGATGATCGCGATGTCGCCGGCACGCTCCATCGACTCGTACCACTCGAGCTGCAGGAGTCCGGCGCGGTGCGCGCCCTCGACATCGTTCGAGTCGCGGTACGCGGCGCGGTCCTTCGCCGGGTCGCCGCCGTGTTCGGTGAAGATCGTCCCGAGCGCAACGCGCACGCTGCCCTCGCGCATCGCCGGGAGCGTGACCGAGTAGGGCGCGTCGACCGGAGCCGCGGCGCGCATGTCGCGGCCATTCACCGCGAGATACGCAAGATCGAGGTGGCCATCCGCCCAGAAGGGTCGCTGCGCGGGGGAGTTCGTCGCCGGAGAGTTCGTCATCGTGCGGCGAAAGGTAGCCGTTGCCGCGCAAGTGCGGCTACGCTGCGAGCGATGTCCGTCGCGCCCGACCAGCAGCAGCCCGCCAGCGACATGCGCGTGATGCCTCCGCAGTTCCCGCCCGTCGATGTGGCGATGGGACGCGAGGAGCTGCGCCGCCGTCGCTTCGCGTCGCTCATCCTTGCGCTTGGAAGCGGGGCGCTCCTCGCGGTCGCGTGGGGGCTCAGGCCCGCCTCGGCAGGTTTTGGGACGCACGAAGCGCTCGGACTGCCGCCATGTTCGTGGCCGAGCCGTTTCGGAGTACCATGCCCTTCCTGCGGGATGACGACCGCTTTCGCCCACGCGGCGAAGGGCAACCTCCTCGCGAGCTTCGCCACGCAGCCGATGGGCTGCATCCTTGCGATCCTCACGGGCATGGTTCTGGTCGGATCCCTCTGGACGCTCGTCACCGGCCGCACGGTCTGGCCTGTGTACGAGCGGCTGTGGAACGCGCGCGGCCTCTGGCTGCTTGGCCTCGCCGCGCTGCTCGCGTGGGGATACAAGATCGCGTTGATGCGCGGTTGGATGCAGTGAAGTTCGTGCTCGCGAAGCCCATGCCGAAAAGCCCGTGCCCGTGAAGCAGATGCCCGTGAAGCTCCTGACGGTCGATCCCATGATGACTCCAACCAACGCCACCACGAACTTCGCCCGCCGGGTCGCTGCGGCGCTGACCGTCGGCTCGCTGCTTGGCTTCTCCGTGCTTTCGAGCGGCTGCATCGCCGGTGCGGTGGGCGCGATCGGCCAGCAGATCGAGCGCGGCAAGAAGCTCGATGTGCCGGCCGAGTACGACGGGCTCGAGGACCGCTCGGTCGCCGTCATCGTCAACGCCGACTACGCGACGCTCGTGGAGCACCCCGCGGTCGTCGGGCAGATCACCGCGAATGTCGCGGTGCGCATCGCGCGTCATGTGAAGGGCTCGACCGTGCTTCCGCCCGGCGCCGTCCTCGATTGGCAGTACCGCACCCCGCAGTGGCGCGCGCTCGCCTACGGCGAGGTCGCGAAGGAACTCGGCGTCGACCGGCTCGTCTACATCGACCTCTACGAGTACCGCCTGAACCCCGTCGGAAACAGCTACCTCTGGGACGGCGTGGCCGGCGCGAACATCGGCATCATCGAGGCCGACGGCCTTGCGCCCGATGAGTTCGTCTACACCAGCAATGTGGTCGAGCGATTCCCCGACCAGGAAGGCGTCGGCCGCGAGTCGGCGCGGCGCGAGGACATCGAGCGCGGCTTGCTGACCCTCTTCGTGCAGCGAACCTCGTGGCTCTTCTACCGCCACATCGAGGACAAGTATCCGGACAAGAGCTGAGCGTTGCCTCCACGGCAGACGGGTTGACCCATGACCGACACCTCCACCACGCGCAGTCTCCTCGCTTCCGCCGCTCTCTTCGCGCTCGGCGCCGGCTGCGCGCTGTTCGCAGGCGGTTGCAACATCATCACGCCCGTCGCCTACGCGATCGAGGGCCCCGGCAAGATCGACGCAGAGTTCACGCTGCCGAACAAGAAGACCGTGGTCTTCGTCGACGACGCGAACAACATCTTCCCCCGCACCGCGCTGCGCGCCTCGCTCGGCGATTCGGTGAGCTTCACGCTCATGGGTCAGGAGGTCCTCTCCTCGACCGTCCCGACCCGCGACGCCATCGCGATCTCCCGCTCGAGGTCCGAAGGCAACGCTGGCCGGCTCATCTCGATCGAGGCGATCGGCCGCGCGCTCGACTGCGCGCAGGTGATCTACATCCAGCCTGAGATCTTCGACATCGCCGGTCGCAGCGACATGCAGGGCATCCGTCCGACCGCGATCGCCCGCGTGAAGGTGATCGACATCGACACGAAGACCCGCGTCTACCCGGTGGCCGAAGTGCTGCCGGAAGGCCGCGAAGTCACGGCGACGATCCGCGAGGCGTCTTCGGACCTGCTTCGCTCGCGCGCCGGGCGCACCGAGCTCGAGGACGCGCTCGCGAAGAAGCTCGCGATCGAGATCTCGCAGCTCTTCTACAAGCACGACCGCATCGACCTCGGCGAGAACCTCGGTACGCGCAAGCAGTGATGCACGCGGAGAGCCTCCATCCGCCGTCGGCCGTGCGGCATGTCGTCTGCTTCGAGGAAGCGGGGGAGTGCACGCTCGAGCGCATCGCGCGCGAGGCAGTCGCGGGTGACGCCGTCGTCGTGCTCGGTCCCGAGCCGTGGGTCGACGCGCTGCGCGCCTTCGGCCTTTCGCGCGAGGTCCCCGTCGCGCGGTTCGGCCGCGCGGGCAACATCTGGCGACTCGCCCTCCCCTCGATGGGCTCGGAACCCGACGGGCGCACGCTCTGCTACGGACCTCAGGCGAAGCGGCTGACCGACCGCACGGCGACGCTCGCGACGGTTCACGATGCGCTGCCGGCTGCGCCCCAGTGGCCTGAGACCCGGCGCGCGCGCCTCCGCCGCGAACTTGGAATCGCAACGCGTGACCGCGCGCTTCTCGTTGCGGGCGAACCGAGCGAGTGGATCGACCTTTCGTTCGTCGCGCGTGCCGTCGGCATGGCGTTCGTCGGCGGCTCGCCGCTTCGACTCGTCGTCTCGCCGCGTGCGCCGCGGATCGCGGAGATCAACGGATTCCTCGCGAAGGCCACGGGATTTGCGCCGCTCATCGTCGACGCACGCGCCGACCGGCCGTGGGAGATACTGCCTGCGCTCGACGCGGCGATCGTCGATCGCGACGGCGCGGTCGAGCGCCCGGTCGAATGCGCAGGCTGGCGCAGCGGCGAGTGGCAGCGCCTCTCGTGGAGCGCGTCGCCGCTGCCCGCGCTGTGGGCGCTTTCGTGCGGCGTGCCGGTGTTCGTGCACGAGTCGATCGATCTCGGCGCGCATGCGGCGCATCCGCTGGTGAAGCGGTTTGGTCGCGACATCGCGGCGTTGGCGCGGTTACTGATCTGAGTGGCTGCGGCCGTGCCTGCTGGCGCGACCGAGTGCTTGGGTGCCCGCAGAGTGCTTGGGTGCCCGCAGACTTCAGTCTGCGGAACGGGTGGTGTCAGCCTTCGACTCGAGCGTTGGTGGTTCAGCAGGCTGAAGCCTGCCGGCACCCATGCCGTCCGTATCGCCAGAGGTGGCGACCGCAGCAGCCGCCGCTCAGGAAAGCAACTTCATCGCCGCGTCGCGATACAGGCTCTTGAGCAACTCCGGCGGCAGCGCCAGCCCGCGCAACGGCGGTGCGTCGAGCGGCGTGTGGCGATCGGGCGCGACCATGTGGAGATCGGGATCCGAAATCGGCGACGCGCACTCGCCGTCGCCTTCCCACAGCATGCGCAGCGCCCAGTAGCGGCTCGCGTAGAGGTCGTGCGCGCTCTCGCGGCTCGTCGCCTTCTTCGCCATCTCGCTCGCCTTGTCGCCCGCACGCAGGTGGTCGTCGGTCGTGACGGTGTCGGTGCCGAACAGGATGCGCCCGCGCCACTTCATGAGGAACGAGATCACCTCGTCGCGCGGGTGACGCCCGAGCTCGCGCACCATCCACTTGGTCGCGCTCGTGTCGAGATGCAGGTTCGGGTGCGACTCGAGCAGCGCGTCGAGGAACGCGAGATCCTCGGGGAATCCGCCCATGTGCGCCGCGATCCACGGCATCGTGAAGCGGTCGAGCGCGCGCCGAAGCGGCGTGTAGTGGTCGAGCTTCGCGTGGTAGCGCGATGCGTCCTGGTACTTCGTCGCGAACCAGGTGTCCGGGTCCGCGACATGCACCATGCACATCATGCCGAGCTTCTCGGCGAGCTTCATCTGCTCGAGCCGCACAGGGCCGCCGAGATGAAAGAGGTCCTTGCCGTGCACGGGGTCGTTCGCCTCGGCCGCGATGTCGGTGATGCGCGGCGCGTTCCAGAACTTCACGATGCGCACGCCGTGCTCGCGATAGCGCTCGATGCGGCGGAGGTAGCCCTCTCCGTGCCCCTCGCGGCGGTCTGCGTGCATGAAGTCGGGGAACGCGATGAACTCGAGAAGGTCGCCGTGCCGCTCGCGCAGCGCCGGGATGTCCTCGACGCGGCTCATCGAGAAGGTGCGCTCGACCCCGTAGGCCTTCGCGATCGGCGCCCAGAGCGCGCTCGCCTCGAGGCCGTTGATGTGCGCGTGGACATCGATGATGCCGTAGCCGAGCTTCGGCAGGCGCGCGGCCTCGGCCATGTAGTCCAGGCCGAGCCGGTTCGATGGATCGTCACGAAGCGCGGGGGGCGTCGGAGGAAGCCGCAGCATGAAGCCGCGATCGTAGTAGGTTCGGAAGGTCGGGGACTACTTCGAACGCGTGCGCGCAGCGGCGCCCGAGCCTGAGCGCGGACGATCGGCGGGCGATTCCGCGGCGGGCGCGCGATCTGAGGCGAGCCGCGGGCGCATCGAGCGGCCCTCGGGCGTGCGCGTGAGATTCAGTGCGGCGTTGAGCCGCTGTGCGGGCGCGCTGCCGGCGCCGGCGGCGTGAACCACACCCACATAGAGCTCGAAGTTCGTCTCCATGTCGAGGTGGCGCACGACCTCGCAGTCGAACCATGCGGTGGCGCGGGTCACGATCGGTGCCCCAAGCACGCCGACTTGGTGCGGGTAGGTGAGGAATGGATCCTCGCCGATGCGGCGATCCGGGCCGAAGACGCGCTGAAGCAGCCGCTCGTTCGGGTCGAGGAGCGAGAGGGCGAAGGTCCGGCTGTCGCGGATCAGGGGCGACAGCGGGTGGCCCTTCTCCATGGCGACGAGCAGCATCGGCGGGGAGGTCCCGCACTGCTGGACGCGCTCCACGAGGCGGCCGTCACGGATCTCGCCGTAGGCGGTCGTGATCAGGTACTGCGCCGCTGGGATGCGTCCAAGGGCTGCGATCGTCGCTTCGGTGGGTGGTGGGAGCATGCGGAAGTGGGGCAAACCGGCCGGAAGCGGGGGCGTCCTCTCTGAAACCCCTGAGACCGAGCGTGTGAGCCTAACTCTTCGAATATGCAGCGGTTACGGAGCTTGACCAACCGTCTTGTCCAAATCGGGCGCAAAAATGTTGCCCAAAAAGTGCAGGAAAGTGCATCAAGGTGTTGAAAGGTGGGGCAAGGTGCAGTATCTTCACCCTCGCCTCACCAAGGCGCCACCATGTTTCTCGGAGAGTTCCAGCACTCCCTCGACTCGAAGCAGCGGTTGGCGATCCCAGCTGAGGTTCGTGAGCAGTGGAAGCCAGAGCGGCACGGTGAGATGTTCATCGCGGCACCTGGCCAGACGGGTTCGCTCTGGCTCTGGCCAGAGAAGAAGTTCGAGGAGTACGCCGACCGCATCGAGAGCGGCCTGGTGACGACAGAGGAAGTGACCCGGTTCAATCGAAGGCTCTTCTCGCGCGCAGCGCGTGTTCCCTTCGACAGCACTGGTCGCATCCGGATCCCTGATCGGCTGCTTGCCGAGTACGGGTTGACTGGAACAGTTGTGATCCTTGGCGTGCGCGACCACCTGGAGCTCGTGACCCCCGAGCAGCGCGCGAAGGAACTTGCTGAGGAAGCCGCCTAAGGCGGACGCGACGCAAGCGAAGATAGGACAGTTCGGTGGATGCCGCGGCCGCGCCCGAAAGGGCTCGGAGGCGATTGGAACGAACACACTGGCGGACCGCATGGATCGCGGTCCGGTCCAGTCGCGAGGGAACACCGGAAACGGTGGCTGAACCGTGGATGCGCAAGGATGCGCGTCGACGCAGTCGTTGAGGCAACGGCTGAAAATCAGCAGAAATCCTGCGCCACGGGTGCGCGCAGGTGTCCCGAGCGTTTCGCTCCGCCTGGCCAAGGACGGCCAGGCCTTCAGCGGGGCTGGCATGGATTGCCGGCTTGCGCAAAGTGCGGCCTCGGTCCTCGCGGACCGGGGCCGCTTTCTTTTTGCACCGGTCTTGGGAAAGACAGCACGCGCCATTCGGCGCGTGCGGTGGGTCTCGGGATGTCGCGTGGATCAGCCGCCTTCGGTTGCTGGTCGGATCGACCCGATCACATCGCGGGTCGTCTCGTTGGCGGTGCCGTTGGACGAGAGGATCTGATCAGCCACCTCGCGGCGGTGCACCTCGACGGTGCGGGGGAAGTCGAAGGCCACGCGCACGCGGTCGCCCTTGATCGCGACGATGCGAACGACCCCGATCGGAGACGAGGGGTCTCCGATGACGACTTCTTCACCTTCACGACGAGTGATGACAAGCATGATCGGGGACCTCCTGCCCAGGACGCGCGGATGCAGCGACCCGTCTGCCACATGGCTGACGCAGTCAGACTACCCGAGGATTGGCCGAATCGGAAGCGGGAAGCCCCCACTTTGCGACGCGCAATATGTGCCGAGGCAGGGGTTTGGGTGCGTTTAGGCCACGGCTTCGACCCGGACGGACGGCCCAAGCTCCATGCGGAGGGTCCGCTCGATGCCGTGGTGGAGGGTCTGGTGGGCGGATGGGCAGCCGATGCAGGCGCCGTGGAGGCGGATCTGGACAAGGCCATCGGCGCTCGCCGAAACGAGCTCGAGGTCGCCCCCGTCTTCCTGGACGGCCGGCCGGATGCGATCGAGCAGGCGCTCGACCTTTTCGCGGAACGCGGCATCCCCCGAGCCAGTGGATGGTGTCACGGGCGCCGAATCGTTTGCCTTCGCTCGTTTGGCGGAGTCGGCCATCAGGCTCCGATGATACGGTCTCAAGGCACCTATGCACACCTTCTCCCCACGCCAACTCGCGCTGCGTCCGCAACCCTCCGCCCCTCGCGGCGTCTTCGCGGTCCTCGCCCGCACGGCGCTGGCGGCGGCGGTACTGGCCGCCGGTTGCTCAAGCGGCCCGGAGTCGGTCGAGAACCCCGCCGCGGTGCTCTCGGTCGGCGGGCAGTCGCGCGAGCGTTACTTCGACGCGCTCGAGGCTGCGCGCCAGCGGGGGGTCGATGACGAGACGAAGGCGGCGCTTCGGCGCATGATCGCAGCCGACGGCTTCGCGATCGATGCGCGTGAGCGGGCGTTCGACCTCCTCTACGAGACCGATCCGAAGGCCGTGGTGGCGGCGCTCGAGAACAGCCTGCCGCGGATGGGAGATGTCTCCTGGCGGCGGCGCGTGTCGGAACTGGTCGGAGAGCGCAAGATGCAGGAGCTCGTGCCGACCCTGATTCGCGCGTGGGCGAACCCGGTGCCCGGCCTCGCCGGCGACGAGGTACGGCCTGAGCGTGCGGCGCTCGGCGCGATCGTGGGCGAGGATCAGGTGAGCGCGACGCTGCTGCGCACGATGAAGGAGGCGAGTCCGACGACGCAGGCGAACCTGCGCGCGCGTTGCTGGGAGCTGATGATGAAGTCCGGCGACGAGGCGCGCCTCCGCGCGCTGCTTGCCGATCCCGAGTCGACGCGGGGCGACGCCATGCTCACCGATCTCGCTCGAGTCGCGAATGAACTCGGCGTGCTCCCGACCACCCGCGAGGAAATCCTCTGGGCGCGCAAGCTGTGCGAACCGACGCGCGCCGAGTTCTTCGCCGACGCGAAGGCCGCGCTCGCGCAGATGCCGGCCGCCCGACGTGAGCAGCTCGAGCTGCGCGCGATCCCCGTCGCGGTCGCCTGCATGAAGCGGCGTCCGTCGCTCCTCGCCGCGACGGAGCCCGACCTCTTCGCCGAGATCGACTCTCGCACGAAGGGACGCAAGAAGGCCTCGCCCGACTTCACCGGCTACGGCGATGGATTCACCGAGACCCTGTTCCAGGTGCGTGACCGCCTCGTGTGGTCCGATCTTGCTGCCATGGCGCTCGCACTCGATGTGCTGTCGGAGCAGGCGCTGCGCACGCATCTCTTCGAGGTCGCCGACCGCGACCGCGAGGATCGCACCACCGAGTACGGCGGCGTGGTCTCGCTCTCGTCGGCGAGCGGCTCGCCGGCGGAGTTCCTCGAGTTCGAGCCGCGCGCGAAGGCAAGCGACATCCGCTACGAGAGCCCGCAGGCGCTCTTCGACGCCCTCTACACGGGCCTCTACCACGTGCACTACCACGCGCAGAACTACGAGAACGACAAGTACGCGGGCCCGCATATGGGCGACTTCGCCTTCAGCGACAGCGCGCGCTGCAACGGCCTGGTCTTCACCTTCCTGTCCGCCGACCTTCTCGGAGTCGACTTCTATCGCCATGGACGCCTCGTCGTCGACCTTGGTGCGGTCGAGCGACCGGAAGGCTGACGCTCCATGCAGTTCGCGCTGATCGTCCAGCTCTCGATCGCGATGCTCGCGCGTGAACTCGCGGGCGGGCTTCCGATCGGCGCGCTCGGTGGCGCGGCGATCGCGCTGTGCGGGCCGCTCTCCGTGTTCGTGCTCGGCGCCATCGCGTCGCGGCGCGCGATGCAGGGCATGGATCGCCGCGAGCCGGACGCCGCGCAGCGGATCTTTCGGTTCACCGCACGCTCCGGCTGGATCGGCGCGCTCTTCATCGCGGTCGCTGCGTCGAGCGCGCTGCCCGCCACGCTGCCGCCACCCTTCGGTGGAGCGATCGTCGCGGCGTACCTGCTTTCCTGCGGCATCGCCTCGATCCTCGTCGGCCACTGGCACGCGTATCCGATCGAGGCACGCGTGCGGGAGTCGTCGACGATTCGAACGCTCGACACCGGACGCTCGCTGCATCCGATCCCTTCGCGGCTGGCCTATGTCATCGCGCAGGCGCGTGCGGGCATGATCCCGATCATCGCGCCGCTCATCGTCCCGATCGTGTTCGGCGAGGTCGCGGTGGCGGTCGCGCGCACGCACTTCCCGGAGCATGAGACCGCCGCGCAACTCGGCGGTGGGCTCGTCGGCGTCCTCGCGCTCTTCCTCGTGGTGCCGGTCATGATCCCGTGGCTCCTCGGCCTGACGCGGCTTCCGCAAGGGGAGCTGCGCGACGATCTCGAGGAACTCTCGCGCGGCGCGGGGATCGGCGTCCGCGAGATCTGGGTGTGGCCGACCGATGGCCTCGTCGCGAACGCGGCGGTCATGGGAGTCTTCCCGGGGCTTCGCTGCGTGATGCTTTCCGACGCGCTCATCGAGTGCCTCCCGCGCCAGCAGGTGCTCGCGGTCATGGCGCACGAGCTTGGGCATGTCGCGCACCGCCACCTCGCGTGGATGCTGCCGGTCATCCTCGGTGGCTGGTGGATCGGCGCGCTGCTCGCAGATCCGCTCGCACTCTGGGTCTACGACGGCCTGGTGCAGCGCGAAGGCGCCGAAGCCGCCGCGCCGTTCGCCGAGACGGTCGCGCTGGTTCGCGACATCGCGATCGCGGCGTTCGGGCTCCTCGCGTTCGGCTTCGTGAGCCGGCGTTTCGAGCGGCAGGCCGACACCTACGCGGTGCGACTCCTGAGCGAGCGCGACGACAGCCGCGACACCACGGCGGCGTCGGTGAGCGCGATGACGGGCGCGCTGACGACGGTCGCGTTCATCAACCATGTGCCGATCGAGCGCCCAAGCTGGCGACACGGCTCGATCGCCTGGCGGCAGGCGTACCTGCGCACGCTGACGGGGCGGCCACACGCAGGGCTCGGGATCGACGCGCTCGTGCGGGCGATCTGCGCGCTTGCGATTGTCACGGTCCTCGCGATGCTGACGGCGGCGATCGTCCTGCGCGATGCAGCGTGACGGGTACACTCACGCCATGCGCTTCACGAAGATGCATGGCCTCGGCAACGACTATGTCTACATCGATGGCTCGCAGCACGCGTCGCTGGACCTCTCGCGCGCGGCGCGGCTCGTGAGCGACCGTCATTTCGCGGTCGGAAGCGACGGGCTCATCGCGGTCTGTCCGCCGAGCTCGCACGACGCGGACCTCCGCATGCGGATGTTCAACGCCGACGGCAGCGAAGGCGAGATGTGCGGCAACGGCATCCGCTGCGTGGCGAAGTTCGCCGTCGACCGCGGCATCGCCTCGGTGAATCCGCTGCGCATCGAGACGGGCCGCGGCATCCTCGAGGTCTGGTGGGAGCGCGACGCCGACGGCCGCGTGGCGCGCGCGAGCGTGAAGATGGGCGCGCCGATCCTCGAGCACGCGCGGATTCCCGCGCGCGTCGACCGGATCGCGTCCGACGCGCGGGTCGTGGGGCATTCTGTCGATCTCTCGCGCTGGGGCCAGGACTCGACGGGCGACGGCTGGTGGCACGACGCGCGCGTCGAACCGCACATCACGCTTGTCTCGATGGGAAACCCGCATGTGATCCTTGCGTGCGACGATCCTTGGAAGGTTCCGCTGGAGTCGGTCGGCCCGCGCATCGAGCGCGACGCGTGGTTCCCCGCGCGGATCAATGTGCACTTCGTCCGCTTCGGCCCGCGCTCGGGCGAGGCAGAGATGCGCACCTGGGAGCGCGGCTCGGGCATCACGCTCGCCTGCGGCACGGGCGCGAGCGCCGTCTGTGTGGCGGGAGTCCTGCTCGGGAAGAGCGCTCGCACGCTTGATGCGCGGCTTCCGGGCGGCCCGTTGCAACTCGAGTGGCCGTCGGACGGCGCCGATGTGCGCATGACCGGTCCGGCGACGGAGGTCTTCGAGGGCGAGGTTGATCTCGACGAACTCGAGTCGAAGCTGATCATGCACGGCGTGCTGCGCGGATCGACCGCCGACGCATCGCGCGCAGGAGCGATGCATGCCTGAGTCGCTCGAGACGCTCGAACGCGAGCTTGCGGCGCGGCTCGCGGCGCGGCAGCCGCGCATGGAGGCTGAGCTGGCGGAGTTCGTCGCGATCCCGACGGGGACGGGGCACGAAGCCGGTCTCGCGCGGCTGCGTTCGATCTTCCGCGCGCGGCTTGCGGCGCTGGGTGCCGATCTCTCTGAACTCGCGGGTGACCCGCGCCCCGCGTGGATCGTGCAGCCAGGCCAGTCGGCCGACGCGCCGCCTCCACCCGCGCTTCGCGCCGCCGCGCGCGGCGGGCATGGACGACCCGTGCTCATCACCGGCCACCTCGACACGGTGCACGACCCGTTCGGTGCGTTCCAGACGCTTGCGCGCGAGGCGAATGGACGCGCCGTCGGACCGGGCGCGATCGACATGAAGGGCGGGCTCGTGATCATGATCCACGCGCTCGAGGTGCTGGCAGAAGCCGGCGTCGCGCCCGCGTGGACGGTGCTCCTCAACTCCGACGAGGAGACGGGCAGTCTTCACAGCCAGCGCGTGATCCGCGCCGAGGCACGCGCCTGCGCCGCACTCGGGGGGCTTGGCCTGGCGATGGAGCCATCGCTTCCCGATGGTTCGCTCGTCCTCGAGCGGCTCGGGAGCGCCACATTCCGGATCGAATGCGAGGGACGCGCAGCGCACGCTGGCCGCGACTTCGCGCAGGGAGTCTCTGCGGTGAATGCGCTCGCCGGGAAGATCCTCGACGCAGCGAAGCTCGTCGACCTCGACGCGGGCACGGTCGTCAACATCGGTCCGCTCGAGGGCGCGAAGGCGACCAACATCGTGGCCGACCGCGCCCGCGCATGGGGAAACACGCGCTTCCGCGACGCGACGCGCGAGGAGTCGGCGAAGCAGGGGCTGTTCGCGCTCGCGACCGCCCCCGACGCGCCGCTTCCGCGCACGCGCGTCGACTACGAACCCAATCGTCCCGCGAAGCCCGAGATCCCCGCGGTCCGTGCGCTTGCCGAGGAGGTTCGCGCGATCGGCGAGGCGCTCGGCGAGAAGGTCGGCTTCGGGAAGTCCGGCGGCGTCTCGGACGGAAACCTCATGCAGGCGGAGGGGCTTCCCACCCTCGACACCATGGGACCTCGGGGGGGGAACCTGCATCGGACGGACGAGTACATCGAGCTTCCATCGATGTCGCCGCGCGCCGCGACCCTCGCGATCATGCTGGCGCGAGCCGCACGCGTCCCGTAACTCACTGAAATCGAACAGCCTACGCTACAGGCCCCCTCCGTGAACGGACGAAAAACCGTGCAGACGAGGGGCGTCGGCCCCGAAGGCGGTCGCACCGCCTCACCTTTCGAAAGACCGCGATGACCACCACGCTCACAGAATCGACCACCACCGTTGGTGAAGCCCTCCGCACGAGCCCCGCGATCGAGGCGGCGATCCGCACGATCCGCTCCGAGGTCGAGGCGAAGAGCCGCGCGCTTACGGGTGCGCGTCCCGCGCGCGCGGAACTCAAGGAGACGCTCGACGGCTGGCTCAAGCGCGCCGCCGAGGTTCGCGGTCGTGGACCGCTCTATCCGTACCTCGGCTCCGGTGCCGGCAACGGCGCGCTCGTCGAGCTCGTCGACGGAAGCGTGAAGTGGGACCTCATCAACGGCATCGGCGTCCACATGTTCGGCCACGGCGACCCCGAGCTCATCGAGGCGTCGCTGCGCGGATCGATTTCGGATCTCGTGATGCAGGGGAACCTGCAGTACAACCAGGACGCGATCGAGTTCGGCGAGTTCCTCGCGCACGAGGCCGCCCGTCACTCGCGTCTCAAGCACTGCTTCGTCACCAACTCGGGATGCATGGCGAACGAGGCCGCGCTCAAGGTCTGCCAGCAGAAGACCAATGGCGCCCCGCGCATCATCGCGTTCGCCGACTGCTTCATGGGACGCTCGACCACGATGTCGCAGATCGGCGACACCGCCGCGTACCGCCAGGGCCTCGCGCTCAACATCCATGTCGACTACCTGCCGTTCTTCGACGCATCGATGGGCGAGCAGCGCTCGATCGACATGACGCTGTGGCACCTCGAGCAGCTCATCCACCGCTATCCCGGCCAGCACTGCTGCCTGATCGCGGAACTCGTGCAGGGCGAGGGCGGCTTCAACACCGCGCCGCGCGACTTCTTCGTGAAGCTCTTCGAGGCCGCGAAGAAGGCGGGAATCCCGATCTGGGACGACGAGGTGCAGACCTTCGGCCGCACCGAGAGCATGTTCTGCTTCGAGCGCCTCGGTCTCGGCGACTACATCGATGTCGTCACCGTCGGCAAGATCACCCAAGCCTGCGCGTGCCTCTACACCGCCGACCTCAATCCGAAGGCCGGTCTCCTTTCCGGCACCTTCGCTGCGTCGACGAGCGCGTTCACGACGGGTCTCTCGATCCTCAAGCGCCTTCAGTCGGGCGGCTACTACGGACCGACCGGCAAGATCGCGAAGCTCCACGCCGCGTACCGCGAGCACGCGAACGCGTTCGTGGCGAAGCATCCCGAGTGGTTCCCGCCCGTCGTCAACTCGCTCGGCCGCACGAGTAACGCGTATGTCGCGGGCACGGGCGGCATGATGCGCTTGACGCCGTTCGGCGGCAGCCGCGAGAAGATCGGCAAGCTCCTCAACAACCTCTTCGAGGACGGCGTGATCGCGTTCAGCTGCGGCCACGGCCCGTACCACCTGCGCTTCCTCCCGCCGGTCGGCGTGATGAAGCCGGAGCAGTTCGGCCCCGTGTTCGAGGTCATGGAGAAGTCGTTCGCGCGTACGGCGTGAACCAGCGTCAGACGCGGGTTTCCGCCTGAAAGAAGCCGTCATGTTCGTGATTCGCCCGGCCATCCTCGACGACCTTCCGACGCTGTTGAAGCTCGCCAAGATGGTGCACTTCATCAATCTGCCCGCCGACAAGGACCTCCTCGCAGCGAAGGTCGGTCGCAGCCGCCGCAGCTTCGCAGGCGATGTCGAGGACATCCGCCAGCGCGAGTTCATGTTCGTGCTCGAGGACAGCGAGTCGGACGAGGTGGTCGGTACCTGCTCGATTCTCTGCTGCGTGTCATGGGAAGGCCGGCCGCACATCTATCTCAAGACCGGCAAGCGCTCGTTCTACAGCGAGGACCTGCAGCTCGGGCAGACGCATGTGACGCTTGAACTCGGCACCGACACAAGCGGTCCGAGCGAGGTCGGTGGCCTGATCCTTGCGCCGGGTTTCCGCGGGCGTCCTGAGCGGCTTGGCTCGCTCCTGTCGCTCATCCGCTTCCATTTCATCGGCTTGAACCGCGACATGTTCGCCGAGCGGATCCTCGCCGAGATGATGGGGCCGCTCACGCCCGATTCCGGCACGCTCCTCTGGGAGTACCTCGGACGGCGCTTCATCAATCTCTCGTACAAGGAAGCCGATCTCTTCAGCTCGCGCTCGAAGGAGTTCCTGCTGTCGCTCTGGCCGAAGGGCGAGATCTACGCATCGCTCCTGCCGCCCGAGGCGCGCGCGCTGATCGGAAAGGTCGGCGAGGAGACCGAGCCCGCGAAGCGCATGCTCGAGAAGCAGGGCTTCCGGCACCATGGCCATGTCGATCCGTTCGACGGCGGCCCGTATCTCGACGCCGCGATCGCCGACATCCCGCTGGTGAAGGCGACCTGCACGCGGCACATCGCCGCCGCGAAGGAAGTCGAGTCGTCGAGCGAGGCGTTCGTGAGCTACAAGGGCCGCTCCGGCTTCCGCGCCGTGCGCACGCGCTACGGACTCGCAGGCGAGCGCGTGACGCTGCCGGTCGCCACGCTCGAGGCGATCGGCGCGCCGCACGACGCCGTGGTTGGCTTCACGCCGCTGCCGGAGTCGAAGTCTCCGAAGCGCCGTGGCGCGAAGAAGGGCTGAATCATGCTTCTTTCCGAGGCGTATCTCGCGCAGGCTCCGAGCGACTACATCGACGGCGCGTTTCGTCCGCTCTCGGGCGATCGAGTCGTGACGCGCGATCCGGCGCGGCCGAGCGGCACCGTATGGTCGGGCTCGCCC
>JBEAUK010000025.1:0-9239 GCA_041161465.1 Planctomycetota bacterium
GGCGGGGGCCTTCGCCTTCGCGTCCGCGACCATCTTGTCCGCGTCGGCCTTCGAGATCATCTCGGCCTTGGTGACGGTCACATCCTCCACCGGCCAGTCGCGCATGCCGAAACGCACGGTGGTGCGTGCGCGGGCGATCGCGTCGACGATGTCCATGCCCGAGATCACCGACCCGAACACCGCGTAGCCGGCGCCGCCCGAGATGGGCTGGTCGAGCATGTCGTTGTCCTTGAGGCTGATGAAGAACTGGCTCGAGGCGCTGTTCGGGTTGTTGGTCCGCGCCATCGAGAGCGTGCCGCGCTTGTTCTTCAGACCGTTCTGCCACTCGTTCGAGATCGGCGCCTTGGTCTGCTTCTGCTCGCCGGCTGCCGTGAAGCCACCGCCCTGAATCACGAAGTTCGGGACCACGCGGTGGAAGACCGTGCCGTTGAAGAAGCCGTCCTTGATGTAGCCGACGAAGTTCTCGACGGTGATCGGGGCCTTTGCGCGATCGAGCTCGATCACGATGTCGCCCTTGTTCGTACGCAGCACGGCGTACTCGAACGACTCGGCGGCGGCGGGGGCCTTCGCCGCGGGGGCGACAGGCGCGGTGGGCGCGGCCGGAGGCGTTCCTTGCGCGGACGCGAGAGAGGCGATCGAGAACGCTGCAACGGCAATCGAGGCAATCAGGCGCATGGAAACTCCGTGGGAAGGAAGGCGCGGATGATAGCCGAAGCGCAGCCTTTGCAGCCCACGATGTCGACGGCGCAACCGAATCCTGCGCAGCGCGTACGCGTCGGCTCGCATAGCATCGTGCCCCGCGATCCGGCGCCTGTCGGCGGATCTGATCCAGCCAACCCTCAAGACCAATCTCGCGATGAACGACCCTCAGAACACCGCGGTTCCAGCAGATGCAGCAGCACCGTGGTGGCGCGTTGGCGTGGCCGGGTGGCTGCTCGATCTGTTCTCGAGCGTCAAGTTCGGCATCTGGCTCCTCGCGATCCTCTTCGTCTACTCGTCGATCGGCTCCGCGGGCATCGTCTACCCCGAGCACTGGAACATCCTGAAGGCGGAGAACTGGGCGCACGACCAGATCCGTCAGTGGCGTGGCCTCGAGATGACCGAGTTCGAATGGTTCCACTGGTGGCCGTTCGACCTGATGATGATCCTCATCTCGATCAACATCATCGTCACGACGATTCGGCGCATCCCGTTCAAGGCCGTCAACTACGGGGTGTGGATGATCCACACGGGCATCATCATCCTGATCGTGGGATCGTTCATCTACTTCGGCACCAAGCTCGAGGGCGACACGCCCGTCGCGCGCCGCAAGATCGTCGCGCAGTTCACCGTCACGGGAGACGACGGCACTGTTCGCACCGAGACGGTCGACTTCCTGGCGGCGCCCGGCGTCAAGCTCGCGCGCGGCTCGGGCGAGAACGCCGTCAGTTTCGAGGTCATGTCGGTCGATCCGGCTTGGGAACTCCTCACCGGCGAGAGCAAGGGCCAGCGCGTCTACAGCGTCACCGTCGCGGTCGACCGCAACGGGAAGCGCTACATGCGCCAGCTGCTCGCGGGGCACGCCGATCTCACCGAGGACTTGATCTTCACCGCCGACCCCCAGCAGCCGATGAAGCGCGCGGTGAAGGAGACCGGCAAGCCGATCTTCGATGAATCGATGACGATGGCGCTCGAGTACGAGCCGCAGCAGTGGATGTACCTGCGCAACGAACTCGTGAAGTCATGGGCTCTCTATGTGCGCAAGCCCGGCGAGAAGCAGTGGACCGAGCGCCCGATCCACGGCATGCCGATGTACAACGATTATGTCGCGGAGCCGTCGATGGTGTTCCAGATGACGGGCGACATCGAGCTCCCCAAGCGTGGCCTCGACATCAAGGTTCCGGCGGTTGACCCCCAGGATCCCTTCCCCGATGTCGTCTTCGATGTGAGTGGATACCTGCGCTACGCGATTCCGCGCAGCCGATTCGTGGAGGGATCCGCGGGCTCGCCGCTCAACCCGATCGCGCTCGTGACGATCGAGAGCGACCGCGGACAGCGCGCCGACTACCGGCTGATTGCGTTCGATCGCGAGCGCGCGACGGCGGACGGCGGGCTCCTGCGCATGGCGTCGATCGCAAGCGAGGCCGACTTTGCGCCGCTCCTCAAGCAGCCTTCGATCGAGATCAGCATTCCCGGCAAGGGCGTGACGGTCCGCGAGGAGATCCGCGAGGTCGCGGCGGTGAATCCCGACGCGCCGTTCGTCGAGATCAAGACCCCCGACGGCGCAGCGGACGATGGCAAGGCGCCATATGCCTACCGCGTGATCAATGTCAGCGACAACCTTCCCGTCGCAGGGCGAACCGTGTCCGTTGCGATCGTGGAGCTTCGCACGCCGAAGGGACTGTTCCGTCGCTGGATCTTCAGCGATCCGACGCTGACGCGCGATGTGGTTGCGCCCGATGCGTCCGATGCGCACGGTGCACCCAAGATCGAGGATGACTCGATCCAGGCGACCTATCAGCCCGGGAACGGGCTGTCGCTCGTCACCATCGTGCACGGACCCGAGTCCGGCCGCATGCGGCTTGTGGCCTCGATCGGCCGCGAGCCGAAGGTGATGGATCTCCGCGAGCGTGAGCCGATCGAGCTTGAGGGCGGAATCACCGTGCGCGTCGACGACCTCATGGAGCGCGCCGTGCTCGAGGCCAAGCCGCTCGTGATCCCGAAGGAACAGCGCGAGCGCGACGCGATGGAGATCTTCTCGCAGATCCGTCTTGCCGCGCCGAACGGCGAGCCGCAGTGGGTGCCGTTCAACCGCTGGGTGTTCGATGCGCCCGAGCGCGTGCTGCGCAAGTCGCCCTACGAGCCGCGCACGGTCCGACTCGCGGACGGCCGCGAGGTCGAGGTGCTCTTCTCGCGCCAGCGCATCCCGCTCGAGACCAAGATCAGTCTCGAGGAGTTCGTGCTGACCGCGCATGTCGGCGGATTCACGGGCCGGCAGGGGACGATCCGCGACTACATGAGCCGCGTCCGCTTCAAGGATGAAGGCGACGCATCGTGGAGTGAGCCCGTCTCGGTGAGCGTGAACGACCCCGTCGAGCACGATGGGCTCTGGTACTTCCAGGCGCAGTGGGATCCACCGGACACGGCGGTGGCGGAGGGTGAGCGCGCGAGCCTCGGCCTCAACTACACGGTGCTGGGCGTCGGCAACCGCAACGGCGTGTATACCCAGCTGCTCGGCTGCTGCATCTCGGTGCTCGGCATGATTTACGCGTTCTATGTGAAGCCCGTCATCAAGCGCCGCCGCCAGGAAGAGGTCCTCTCAGGACTCGCCCGCGGCCGCGGCGCGGAAGGAGTGAAGGCATGAGCGTGTTCACCCGAATCGCGGCCGCACTGGCTGCGCTCGTCCTCCCGATGGCGCTGCTCGCTCCGCCCGCTTCGGCGGCGCAGGACGACGGCTCGAAGCCCGAAGCATCGGCGACCGTTCCGGCGCAGCCGCGGTTCGGCGACCTTGCGCTGCCGGACTCTTCGAAGGAGAGCTCGCCTGCTGCGCCACGGTCGGGCGGCGACTTCGCCTCGCAGATCGATCTCAAGACGCTCGGCACGATCGCCGTCCAGAACGACGGCCGCATCAAGAGCATGTCGAGCTTCGCGAACGAGATGGTCGGCTTCGTGGCCGGGCCGCGCGCGATCGCAGGGCAGGATCCGCTCTTCACCTACTTCGACATGCTGTTCCGTCCCGACGCCTACCGCGACGCGGATGTGATCTATGTCAAGGGAGCGGGACCTCGCAAGAACATCATCGAGACCGTCCTGCGCACCGACAACTCGCCTGCGATGCAGGAGCGCATGAAGGCGTTCGAGGAGCATGGGCTCATCAGCGAGACGCTGATCGTGAAGCCGGAGGTCGTCGCGCTGCTCCGCGAGATGCGCAAGGACCTGATCCGCACCGCGAAGGTCGTCGACGCGATCGACTCGGCGCTCGGCGTCAAGGACCCGCGCTTCCTGCTCCAGCAGCTGCGCATCGTTCCCCGTGGTGACGGCGATGTGCAGAAGCCGTGGCACGGGATCGAGGAGCTCATGTTCGCCGACGGCGGCCAGGAGCCTGTGCCCGGGTCGATGCTGCTCCTCGCGCAGAAGGGCGAGCCGCCCGCCGACCTCAGCACCGAGCAGCGCGCGGCCATCGCCGACGCGTGGCGTCTCTTCGTGAACTCGTGGCTGGCGGCCGACGCCGCCGGCGTCAATCGTGCCATCGCCGGGTTGAACACGAAGCTCGCGCAGATCGATCTTGCGAACTATCCCGACCAAGACCGCCTGTCCTGGGAGCACTGGTACTTCAAGAACGACCACATGACGCGCGTGTGGCTTGTCTACATGGCTGCGTCGATCTTCCTGCTGCTCGGCTTCGTGTGGAAGTGGCGCACGGCGACCTGGATCGGCTTCGGCGTCTTCGGCATCGCGGTGCTGCTGCACACCTTCGCGGTCTTGCTGCGCTGGTACATCGCCGACCGCTGGCCAAACTCCAACATGTTCGAGGCCGTGACCACGAGCGCTTGGTTCGGCTGCCTCGGCGCGATCGTGATCGAGTGGTTCACGCGCAAGACCGCGATGCGCGGCCTCTTTGCGCTCGGCGGCGCGGTGAGCGCGATGGTGGCGTTGATGGCGGCGCACTTCCTGCCCGTCCAGCTCAACCCGAACATCACGAACATGATGCCGGTGCTTCACGATGTGTGGCTCTACATCCACACGAATGTGATCATCTTCAGCTATGTGCTCATCTTCATGGCGGCCGTCTCGGCGGGCATCTACATCGTGCACCGCTGGTTCGGCGGCGCGCCCGCGTACGCGAAGGTCGGCGGCGCGGCGAGCCTGATCGTGACGGGTCCGCACGGCGAGCAGCGCATGGTCGAGGGCCGCGCCAGCTTCGGCGAGGTGCTCGACGGCGTGACCATGGTGCTCATGGAGATCTCCTTCGTCCTCCTCTGGGCCGGCATCGTCATGGGCGCGATCTGGGCCGATCACTCCTGGGGCCGGCCGTGGGGCTGGGATCCGAAGGAAGTGTTCGCGCTGAACACCTTCATCGTGTTCCTCCTCCTCGTCCATGTGCGCCTCAAGGTGAAGGACAAGGGCATGTGGACGGCGTGGCTCGCGCTGATCGGGGCCGCCGTGATGCTCTTCAACTGGATCGTGATCAACTTCGTGATCACGGGTCTGCATTCGTACGCGTAAGCGGCGGGGGCCGTGCTGGCGCCCGGACGCAGCCCCGAATTCGGGGCCGAATGCCTGTTTGGTCAACAATCTTCGGCGCGGGGCTTGCTTTGCGCGATGGCGTCCCTCATTCTGCGTACCGAAGGGTATGAAGACTCCTCACTCCATCTCCACATCGATCGTGATCGGAGCAACCGTCCTTGGGCTCGCGGCGGCGGCGGCGCAGGCAGACTGCCCGTCTCTCGGCTGGCGCAGCGGGCTCGAGCTGCCGATCGGCTTCGACACGCTTCCGACGGGTTCTGCGTCGATCGACCACGACGGCGACGGGGTTCCGTCGCTGTTCGTCGCTGGCTCTGGTGCCGCGTCGGGCACGACCTTCACCGGACTCGTGCAGCTCGTGAACGGCCGCTGGCAGCAGTTCGGCTCGTCGTTCACCGGCACGATCGCGAAGCTCGAGCGGTTCGACCTCGATGGCGACGGCGCGCCGTCGTTCATCGTGCTCGGAGCGCTTCGTCTCGAGCCGAGCGGGCCGCTCTACGGCATGCTCGAGTGGGACGGCGCATCGTGGGTCGGGCGCGCCGTGAACCAGCGGTTCAGCGACGCCGTCGTGATCGACGCAGACGGCGACGGGATTCCGAGCTTCATCGGTTCGCAGCGAAACGCGCCAGACGCCGCGCAGGTGATCCTCCGCTGGACGCCCTCGGGCTGGGTGCCGCTGTCGCCTGAGAACGCGATCTTGCCAGCGTCACCGTTCACGACGGCTGAGATTCCGCTTGTCGCGCACGACTCGGATGGCAACGGGCGCAAGGAACTCTTCGCGACCGTCAGCGTGAGCGCGGGCGGATCCACCATCGCGAGCGGGATCGCGCGCTGGGACGGCTTCACCTGGTCGTCGGTCGGCGCGGGCGCGCTGCCTGAGGTGATCTCTCAAGGCGTCTACTCGATGTGCTCCGCCGACACCAATGGCGACGGCGCCGCCGAACTGGTGGTTGGCGGGCTCCTCTCGCCAGGTGCGACCGGCGGCTCGCAGGTTGTCGCGTTCGATGGAAGCTCGTGGAACTCGCTCGGTGGCACCTTCTTCCGAACGCAGTCGCCCACGAACCTCGCTGCGGCTGTGCAGCGCATCGCATCGGTCGACTTGGGCGACGGTTCGGGCCCCACGCTCTTCGCGACCGGGTTCTTCGACCTCGTCGGCGGAGTCACGGTCGCGAGCATCGCGCGCTGGAACGGCAAGGCGTGGGTCGACGCAGGCGGGGGGTTCCCCGGCGCGAACCTCGGCGCCTACCGAGGGCTGTTCGGGCACGATCTCGACGCCGATGGCGCAGCGGAACTCATCTGTGTGGGAAATTTCGTGCGGGCGGGCGGGACGAATGTGAACCGCGTCGCCGCGTACGACGGCGCCGCGTGGAGCGCCGTCGGCGTCATGGCTGCGACCCGCGGGCTCAACGCCGAGGCGAGTTCGGCTGTGCTGTTCGACCACGACGGCGACGGGCGCGAGTCGCTCATCGTCGGTGGCGTCTTCTCGCAGGCGGGCGGCGTGCCGGCGCCGCGACTCGCCGCATTCGACGGCGCCTCGTGGACGGCAATCGCAAATCCTTGGGGCGCGGCCGTCGAGGCGCTGCTTGTCGCCGATCTCGACGGCGATGGCGTGAAGTCGCTCTACGCGGCTGGCGACACGGGGCTGCCCTACGACCCGATCTGGACCGCGCGCACGATCGCCGTCTACAACCCGTCGAAGGGTGGCGGCACCTGGACGCAGCTTGGCGGCAGTTTCAACGATCTTGTGGTGACGCTCGCGGCCGTCGACCACGATGGCAACGGCCAGCCGACGCTGTTCGCGGGCGGCTACTTCACCCAGATCGCAGGGGCTGCGAACGGCAGGCTCGCAGGCTGGAATGGCTCTGGTTGGACGAACTTCAACCCGGGGCAAGGTCAGTCGGCCAACTCGATCGTTGCGTTCGACGACGATGGCGACGGCACTCCGAGCCTGATCGTGGCGATGGGCAACTATTCCCCAAACGCCTTCTTCCAGCGCGTGCGCAAGTTCAACGGCACCTCGTGGTCGAACCTCGGCACGATCACGGAGGGACATGTGTTCCGTCTGCAGGTCTTCGACCACGACGGCGACGGCGCGTCCTCGCTCTTCGCGTTCGGACAGATGCTCACGGCGGGGGCGGTCGGCTGGGTGCAGCGGCTGCAGGCGGGGGTGTGGGCGTCGTTCGGTCCAGTTTCGAGCGAAGGGTCGTATGAGGCCGGAGGCTCGCTCGTACGGTTCGATCACGACGGCGACGGAGTCGAGACGCTGCACCTCGTGAACGAGAATCCGTTCGGCTTCAACAGGTCTTCGATCCATCGCTTCGAGAGCTTCGCCTGGGAGACGGTCGCCACGAATCTTGACGCGATCTCCGCGCCCGCGATCGTGGCCGACCTCGAACAGGACGGCACGCGGTCGCTGCATGTCGTGGGCGCGATCGGTGCCCGCAGCAACGGCCCGGGCTCGCACATCGGCATCGTCGATCCGTGCGGAGGAGTGTGCGTCGGCGACATCGACGGCGATGGCGCCGTGAACGCGCTCGACCTCGCTGCGCTGCTCTCGGCGTGGGGCCCGTGCGGCGCGGCCTGCGCGGCAGACCTCGACCAGAGCGGCGCGGTCGACGCCTTCGACCTCGCCACGATTCTCTCGGCGTGGGGCGCCTGCCCGTGACGAGGCATGGCGGGTAGACTCCGCGGCCTCGCACCAGCGAGTCCCCGGAGCCCCGCCATGTCGACCTTCGCCATCGAGTCCGTCCACGCACGCCAGATCCTTGATTCCCGCGGCAACCCGACCCTCGAGGCCGAGGTCGTGCTCGAGAACGGCATGGGCGGCCGCGCGGCGGTGCCCTCGGGCGCGTCGACGGGCGAGCACGAGGCGGTCGAGCTGCGCGACGGCGACAAGAGCCGCTGGCTCGGCAAGGGCGTCACGAAGGCGGTCGACCATGTGAACGACGAGATTGCGCCGGCCGTGTTCGGCCTCGACGCGACCGACCAGGAGGGGATCGACACGGTCCTCCTCGAGCTCGACGGCACGGAGAACAAGTCGCGCCTCGGCGCGAACGCGACGCTCGCGGTGTCGATGGCGGTCGCGCACGCGGCCGCGGCGGCCACGCGCCAGCCGCTCTACCGCTACCTCGGTGGCGTGGCGGCGAAGACGCTGCCCGTTCCGATGATGAACATCCTGAACGGCGGCAAGCACGCGGATTCGACCGTCGACATGCAGGAGTTCATGATTCAACCGTGGGGGTTCTTCGACTTCGAAGAGGCCCTGCGCGCCGGCGTCGAGTGCTACCACGCGCTCAAGAAGGTGCTGCACGACAAGCATCTCTCGACCGCCGTCGGCGATGAGGGCGGCTTCGCGCCGAACCTCAAGTCGAACGAGGAAGCGCTCGAGCTCATCGCGATCGCCGTCGAGAAGGCTGGCTACAAGCTGGGCGAACAGATCTTCATCGCGCTTGATCCGGCGATGAGCGAGCTCTCGAACGAGGCAAAGGCGAAGGGGAAGCAGGGCTACTGCTTCTTCAAGTCGAACCCCGACCGCATCGCGACGAGCGACGAGATCATCGACATGTGGGCGAGCTGGTGCGCCAAGTTCCCGATTCATTCGATCGAGGACGGCCTCGCCGAAGACGACTGGTCGGGCTGGAAGAAGCTCACCGACAAGCTCGGCGGCAAGGTCCAGCTCGTCGGCGACGACCTCTTCGTCACGAACTCGAAGTTCCTCCAGAAGGGGATCGACCAGGGCTGCGGCAACGCGATCCTGGTGAAGGTGAACCAGATCGGGACGCTCAGCGAGACCTTCGCAGCCGTCAACCTCGCGCACCGAAACGGCTACCGCGCGATCCTCTCGCACCGCTCGGGCGAGACCGAGGACGCGACGATCGCCGACATCGCCGTCGCCACCAACTGCGGCCAGATCAAGACCGGCGCCCCGTGCCGCTCCGACCGCAACGCGAAGTACAACCAGTTGCTGCGCATCGCCGAGGAGCTGGGCGCGAACGGGGTGCTGGGCAAGCGGAAGT
>JBEAUK010000026.1:0-15904 GCA_041161465.1 Planctomycetota bacterium
CGTCGAGGCCGTCGGAGGGCTCGACTACCTCGTGCAACTCGCGGAGGCCGTGCCGAGCGCCGCCAACGCCGTGCACTGGGCGCGGGTCGTGCGAGAGAAGGCGACGATGCGCGAGCTGATCGCGGCGGCCGGCGAAATCCTGGAGGAGGTCCACACCTCGCGCACGCCGGCGCAGGAGATGCTCGAGAGCGCCGAGCAGAAGATCTTCCGCATCGCGCAGAAGCGCGAGAGCGGCGTCATGTCGACGGCGAACGAGCTCGTCCACGAGACGATGCGCCTCATCGACGAGAGCGAGGGCGCCGGATTCATGGGCGTGCGGACGGGCTATCCGCACCTCGACGAGATGACGAACGGCCTGCAGAAGGGCGAGATGCTCATCCTCGCCGCGCGCCCGTCGATGGGCAAGACCGCGCTCGCGCTGAACCTGCTCCAGCAGATCGCGCAGCACAATGTCCCGAGCGTGATGTTCAGTCTCGAGATGGGCAAGCAGCAGCTGATCCAGCGCATGCTCTGCGCGCTCGGCGGCATCGACGCGCAGCGGCTCCGCAAGCACATGCTCGGGAGCGACGACTACCGCCGGCTGATGACGGCGTGCGGAGAGATCTCGAAGCTGCCGATCTTCATCGACGACACGCCGGGGCTTTCGCTCCTCGCGATGCGCTCGAAGGCGCGCCGGCTGAAGGAGCGCCACGGCATCGGATTCATCGCGATCGACTACCTGCAGCTCATGAGCTCGGGCTCGCGCGTCGAGAGCCGCCAGCTTGAGGTCAGCGAGATTTCCCGAGGAATCAAGGCGATGGCGCGCGAGCTCGAGGTGCCGGTGCTCTGCCTGTCGCAGCTGAACCGCGCGGCCGAGCAGCGCGAGGGTCACCGCCCGCGCATGAGCGACCTGCGCGAGTCGGGTTCGATCGAGCAGGACGCCGATGTGGTGATGATGCTCCACCGCGAGGAGTACTACCACCGCAGCGATCCGAACTGGGCGGATGAGAATCCCGACAAGGTCGGCACCGCGGAGCTGATCCTCGCCAAGCAGCGCAACGGCCCGACCGGGACCGTGAATCTCGTCTGGGACGGAAACACCACTCGGTTCAAGAACCTCGCCTACGGCGGTTCGCCCGACGACAGGGCGGGGCGCGACGATGGCCCACGCCGCGTGATCGCGCCGACGCGTCCGCGTGCGGTCGTCGAGCCCGTCGACGATTTCCCGGTCTGACCCTGACGCAATGCCCTCGCCGCGCGGGCGTTACGCTGCGGATCGATGACCGAGCCTGGTTCACACGACTCCGCGCGCGATCGCGTCACGGAGGCGCTGCTTGCGAAGGCGGCGCGCGGCGACGCCGATGCGTGGCGGGCGATCGTGTCGACCTACGCGCCGCGCGTGCACGGCCTGCTTGTGGCGCAGTGCCGCGATGACGGGCTCGCGGAGGAGATCACGCAATCCGCGTTTTGCACGGTGGCGGTGAAGCTGGCTGACTACGTGGAGTCGGGGCGATTCGAGTCATGGCTCTTCCGCATCGCGGTGAACCGCCTTCGCGACGAGATGCGGCGCCGTGCGCGGCAGGCTCGCCCGACCGACGACGCTCCCATGCGGGAGGTGCCGGCGCGAGCGGGTCACCGGACGACGGCCGCCGACCTCGAGATCCATGAGAAGCTGCGGGTCGCGATGGAGCGCCTCTCGGAGGGTGATCGCGAAATCATCGAACTGCGACATACGGGTGGGATGAGCTTTCGAGCATTATCGGACTACTTTGAGGAGCCACTTGGCACCCTTCTGGCGAGGCACCACCGCGCACTGCGCAAGCTGCGCGCGCTCCTCGAAGAGATGGGTGTCGCCGGGCTCGACATCGATCAGGAAGGGGAGGAGCGCTGATGACTCGCACGAATCCAGGCGATTCTCGGGTGTGCCCGACACCGTCGGGAGCGATTCATGGCGAGCCTCGCAATCGCAGAGCAACAGAGGCGTTTCTCTCCCGACGCCTCGGCACGCAGGGCCGGAGCAACTGACATGAACGACCGACGACCGCACAATTCCTCAGGGCCGGGACCCGACCCCGCGAACGAGCACGCGACCCCGCGTGAACTTCGTGGCGTGGTCCGGTTGCTCGACGAGCGTGGCGCGCGTGCGCGCAGCCATCTCGGAGGCGACGCGCTCGAGCGGATCTTCGCGGCGAGCGACCTGCAGCGTCCGCTTGGACTCGAGCCTGTCTCGCCGATCGCTGGCCGGATCATGCCTGGGCGCGCGGCGCAGCGCTCCTTCCTGCGGCTTGCGGCCGCGATTGCCGCTGCGGCGGGGCTTGGCGCGGTCATCGTGTTCGCGATCTCGACGCGCGGTGGCGACACGACGGCGCGGAGCGAGTTGGCATCGGGGTCGGAGACGGCGCCCGTCGTCATGCCGGAGGCTCCCCGGACTCCGGCGCCGCGCGGTGCAGCAAACGCAAATGCGATGGTCGCGGTCGAGCACTTCGACGCCGCGCTCGAGGGTTCGGTTTCCGCGGTCACCGCGTCGCGCCCCGCAGGTGCGGTCATCGTGGCTCTTGCCGATCGAAGCGCGGGTGCGCTCGCTGGGTTCGCGGCGTCCGACGGCGCATTCAGCGACGAACTCGAGCCGCTCTTCTCGACGGGCGCGCTTCTTGACGGCTCCGACCTGACCTACGACGATCTCTCGCAGGAGCTTGCGTCGGTCGTGCAGCGCACCTCGATGCAGCGCTGACGCGCGATCGAAGGCGTCATGCTCGCGTGCAATTCACCGACGATCCTCCTCGGACGATTCCCCGCGGACCGACTGGAAAGGCCATGCGCAACAACTTTCTCATTCTCAGCGTCGTGATCGCAGCCGGCCTTGGCCCTGCGGCCGTGGCTCAGTCTTCCAAGGATGAAGGGAAGCAGGCTGCCCAACAGCAGGCGCAGCGCGCACCCGGTGACGCGCAGACGCCGCCGGCCGAGCGCGAGGCGCGTCGCGACGCCGAGTCCCGTCGCGCTCGCGGTCGCGGCATGCCTGTTCCTCCGGATTGGCCGCGTGCCGGCGGATTCGGTCCGGAAAGACCGATGGCGGAGGGGCTCGCGATCGAGACGATCGTGGTGGGTGATGCCATCCGTCGCGAGCTCACCGACGCGGATCTCGAGCGCGTGGTTGCGGTGGCGCGCGAGGTGTCCCCGGAATGGGGCGAGACGCTCGCTGTCCGCGCGAAGGAGAACCCGGAGCAGGTCAAGGAGGCGCTGCGCGGAGGCGCGCGTCGCCTGTTGGCGCTCACGGCGCTCAAGGAGCGTGCGCCGAAGGTCTTTGCAGCCAAGGTCGCCGAGTTGCGGGCGCAGGGCGAGACGGCGCGAGCTGTCGCTGAGCTGCGTCGACTCGAGTCGGACGCGGCATCGACCGAGGACTCGTTGGCCGCGGCGCGTGCGGCGCTCGACCAGTGCGCGAAGCGGCAGGTCGAGGCGACGATTGCTGCGCGCGCAGAGGAACTCTCGGCGCTCGAGCAGTACATCGAGCGCATGCGCAAGGATCTCGCGCGCGACGGGGGAAACGTCGAGTCGCTTGCCAAGGAACTCTCGCAGCGCGCCCGCGAACGCGGTCCGCGTCGAGCCGAAGCCCCCGAGGGCCGCGAGGGTTCCGAAGGCCGCGGAGCCCCCGAAGTTCGCGAAGCCCCCGAAGGTCGCGAGGGTCCCGAAGGCCCTCGCGGCGGCGAACTGCCCCCCGGCGCGCCGCCTCCGCGGCCGTGAGTACGATGCGGCGATGACCGCAGCGGCTTCCGCGAGCATCCATTCATGACGGCGATCGCGACCGAGCGTCGTTCGCCGCGCGCGAGGCTCGGTGTTGCCGGGCTCATCGGGCTCGGGCTCATCGTCGCCATGCTGCTCGCGTGCGTCGCCACGATTCCGTGGTCGATGGGACGCGTCGAAACTGGCGCCACCACGCTCGCTCGATACGAGGCCTCGAACCTCACCCTCAATCTCCTCCCGCCGGTCTGGCAATCGCTCGGCGATGCCGACGCCGCGCGCGTCGCCGCCGCTCGCGAGGCGGGGCAGTACATCCCGGGCCGCGTGCTCGGCACCGATCGGCTTGGTCGCGATGTGTTCGCGCGGCTTCTCGCCGGCGGCTCGATCAGCCTGCTCGTTGGACTCTCGGCCGCGGCGATCGCGATGGTGGTGGGCACCTTGTACGGAACTCTTGCGGGCGCATCGGGCGGGCGAACCGACGCGGTGATGATGCGCATCGTCGACATCCTCTTCGGCCTGCCGTCGATTCTGCTCGTGGTGCTGCTTGCGGTTGCGGTCGATGGCGTGCTCGAGCGACGCGGTGCGGACTTGTCGGCCTTCGCGCGGCAGGTCATCAACATCGCGACGCTCTTGGTCGCGATCGGCGGCGTGAGCTGGCTCACGATGGCCCGCGTCATCCGCGGGCAGGTGCTTTCCCTCAAGGCGAAGCCCTTCATGGAGGCGTGCCGCGCGATCGGCGTGAGCCCGGCGCGGCAGTTCACCGCGCATCTGTTGCCGAACCTGGTCGGGCCGATCGCCGTCTACGCCGCCCTTGCGGTGCCGGCGGCCATTCTGTCGGAGAGCTTCCTCTCGTTCCTTGGCATCGGAGTCCGCGAACCTTTGCCGAGTTGGGGCAACCTCGCCGCCGACGCGCTCGGGGAGCTCAACACCGTCGACAGCCGCTGGTGGCTGCTCGCGGGGCCCTGCATTGCGATCGCACTCACGCTCGTGTCGCTCAACTTCCTCGGGGACGAGCTGCGCGAGCGGTTCGACCCGATGCGCGGCCGCCGGGTCGCCTGACCGCCGGTTCGAGGCGGTTGTGGAAATGTGTCATGTCGCGAAGCCGAGGCTCGGGCTCAAGGTAGGATGTCGACCCCAATCGGGAGTCGACCCATGAACAATCGCTTCGGCCTCAAGGACTTTTTCCAGATCGTGCTCCTCCTCGCCGTGCTGCTCACGGTCTGGCTCTCGATGGTTCAGAAGACCCGAGTCGAGCTCGATGTGAAGACCGCGATCGGCAAGCTCGACGAACTCGAGAAGCAGGCCGCGCAGCTCCAGCGCAAGATGGAGCAGGGCTTCGCCGAGCGGCCGACGGTCGTCGTGCAGCAGGGCGGGGGCGGCGGGAGCGCCGGCGCCGCGGGTATGGCGAACGACGCGTGGGCGCGCCCCGGCGTCAAGATCGAGCGATGGGCGCCGCCGCACTCGGCGACCGACCCGACCACGCAGGAGGGCTACTCCATCGGCGGCGAGTTCGTGGAGATCTTCGAGGCGCAGCCTGCGAAGCTCGTTCCATACATCTCGAGCGATGTCTACGGCACCCGCGTGATCGACCGCGTGTGCGAGAGCCTCGGCAGCTTCGACCCGAAGACGCTCAAGCTCGAGGGTCAGCTGGCGGAGGCGTGGCAGGTCGACCCCGATGGCCTCTGGATCCGCGCGCGGATCAACCCGAAGGCGCGGTTCAGCGACGGCACGCCGGTGACAGCGGAGGATGTCCGCTGGACCTACATGGACTACATCATGAATCCGCTGATCGAGGCGGAGCGTTCGCGCAGCACGATGGACAACCTGAAGGAAGTGAAGGTCATCGACGACCAGACGGTCGAGTTCGTCTTCAAGGACGCGCTCTTCACGAATGTGCTCACCGCGTTCGGCAACCCGATCCTTCCCAAGCACTTCTTCGCCAAGTTCGAGCCAGGCCAGATCAACCAGGCGACGGGCCTCATCATGGGCTCGGGGCCGTTCCGCATCGCGAACCTGCCGCAAGGCCCCGACAACCTCGATGTCCAGTGGACGCCGGGCCAGGATGTCGTGCTTGAGCGCAACGAGTCGTACTGGGCGGAGAAGCCCGCGCTCGACAAGCTGCGCTTCAAGTCGATCAAGGACGACCTCGGCCGGCTCGTCGCCTTCCGCAACGGCGAGGGCTCGATGATCCTGCCGACCTCGCCGCAGTTCAACAAGGTGCTGAGGGACGAGCCCGAGTTCGTCAAGACGAACTACGCGCTCAAGTGGGTCAACATGCGCTGCGGCTACAGCTTCATCGCGTGGCAGACGGGCCTGCGTTCGGGCAAGACCGCGACGCCGTTCTCCGACCGGCGCGTGCGCCGCGCTATGACGATGCTGCTTGACCGCGACAAGATGATCCGCGACATCTGGGACGGCATCGGCATCGTGGCGAAGGGTCCGATGAATCCCGAGAGCCCCGCGAGCGATCCGTCGGTGAAGCCGCTGCCGTTCGATCCCGAGCAGGCGAAGGCGCTGCTTGCGGAGGCTGGCTGGAAGGACCGCGACGGCGACGGCATCCTCGAGAACGACAAGGGCGACAAGTTCAAGTTCGAATACACCTATGCCTCGTCGGGCGAGATCGCGGAGCGGCTCGCGCGCTTCGTGAAGGACAGCTACGAGAAGGCGGGCATCATGGTCTCGACGCGCCCCGTCGACTGGAGCCGCTATCAGGAGCTCCTGAAGCTGCGCGACTTCGACGCGATCACCATGGGCTGGGGCGCCAACGCGCCCGAGAGCGATCCGCGCCAGATCTGGCACTCGGAGAGCACCCGCGAGGGTGGCGACAACTTCGTCCAGTGGAAGAACTCCGAGGCCGACCGCCTGATCGAGAAGGGCCGCCGCACGATGGACGAGGCCGAGCGCATGCAGGTTTGGCGCGAGCTCGAGGCCGTGATCGCTGACGAGCAGCCCTACACCTTTGTCCGCGTCTCGCCATGGCTGCGCTTCGTGAAGCGCGACTTCGGCAACGTGCAGACCTACCGCACGGGTCTCGAGCCGCAGGAGTTCTTCAAGATCAGCGCGGTTCCGACGCCTGCCGGGAACTGAGCCCGACCACGCCGAACGGCCTCTTCCGCCATGGTCAACTTCCTGCTCCGACGCCTCCTCTTCATGGTTCCCACAGTGCTGGGGATCACCTTCATGGTGTTCATGCTTCTCGCATTGGCGCCGGGTGGAATCGGCGCCGGGCTTGCCGTGCAGGGCGGGCAGATGAGCGACACGAGCAAGGTCGCGCAGATGCAGGCGTACCTCGAGGACCGCTACGGTCTGAACGACCCGGTCGTCGTGCAGTACCTCCGCTGGCTCGGGAGGATCTCTCCGGTGAAGTTCGGCGAGCGCGACCTGCGCAACGCGTCGGGCGACCGCGTGAGCGCGCCGCGCGAGATCAAACAGCCCGAGATGGCGTGGCTCTTCACGCCGCCGGATGCGCCGACGGTCGTCTTCACGCCGGTCTCGGGCGAGGGGCAGCAGGAGCAGCAGATCGAGGAGTTCAAGAAGCTGCAGCGCGACGCGGAAGGCGCGCGACGCGCCTACATCGGTTCGGCGCGCCTCTTCAAGGACACGCTCGCAGACTATGTGCGCGAGGCGGGCGCACCGTGGACAGACCGCCTCGAGCCGAAGGGCGGCGCGGAGCCTGAGAACTTCCGCGACCTCAAGCTCGACCCCGCGAACGCGAAGTTCGGCGCGCTCCATCAGGCGGCCGACGACATGCACAAGAAGTGGTCGCTCGCCGAGGAGGCGCGGCAGCGCGCGTACATCGCGTTCAAGGCGCAGCCGTACCCGCTGAGCGGCTACGGCGTCATTCCCGGCGCCGTCTACCTCGACTCCCCCGATCTCGGCGTCGCGTTCTCGAAGAACCGACCGGTGTGGGACCTGATCTCGGCCGCGCTGCCCGTCACGCTGCTCATCAACCTGATCGCGTTCCCGATCTCGTACCTCGTCGCGGTGCCGACCGGCATCCTCGCGGCCACGCGGCGCGGCGGCTGGTTCGATGTCCTCTCGGGCGTGATGTACCTCTCGCTCTACTCGATCCCGACCGTGCTCGCGGGCGTGTTCGCGATCGGCTTCCTCGCGAACAAGCAGTATCTCGGGCTCTTCCCCGTGAGCGGCCTGCACGACAGCGCCGCGAGCACCTACACCTTCCTGCCGTACTGGGACGACGCCGGAACCTGGCGCGAGGGGTGGCTCCTCGATCTCCTGTGGCATGTGGCGCTGCCTGTGCTCTGCCTCGTGTACGCGTCGTTCGCGGTGCTTTCGAAGCAGACGCGCGCCGCGATGCTCGAGAACTTCAACGCCGACTATGTGCGCACCGCGAAGGCCAAGGGCGTGCCGCGCAACGATGTCGTGATGCGGCATGTGTTCCGCAACAGCCTGCTGCCGCTCATCACGATGTTCGTCGGCATCTTCCCGGCGATGCTCGCGGGCTCGGTCGTCATCGAGCGCATCTTCACGATCCCCGGCATGGGCAGCCTCATCATCGAGGCGATCGACCTGCGCGACCGCGAGATCATCCTCGCCAACACCTTCATGATCGCGTGCGTGAACCTGTTCGCGCTGCTTCTGGCAGACATCCTCTATGCGGTCGCGGATCCGCGGGTGAGCTATGAGTGACGCGAAGACGGACAGCGGCGCCCCGCGTGCGATCTCCGGCATCGAGGTGATGCGCGGAGTCGGCGCCCAGCAGGCGAAGGGCTTCTGGTCCGACGCCTGGGAGCGCGTGCTGCAGCGGAAGGGCGCCGTGTTCGGGATCCTCTGGATCTCGGTGGTGGCGTTCTTCGCGATCTTTGCCCCCGTGCTTGCGAGCGCGCATCCCGTGCGCCTCGAGCGGCTCGATGCGGCCGGTGCGGTGACCGCGGTCGAGTGGCCGCTGTTCAACAATCTTTCTCCGACCGACTGGCTCCTGATGATCGGTTTCGTCGTCGGCGTGCCATGGGTGCTGTTTGGGCCGAAGGCACTCGGTCGCAGCGGCCGTCTCGGCGTGCTTGCGGTCGCGATGCTGCAGGCAGGCCTGACGGTCGTCGTCGCGGGCTCGGTCGTGAAGTGGGCCGATGGCTCTGGCGTCGAGTGGCTGAAGCAGGCCGCGCGCCTGCAGTCGGGTCCGTGGCCGATCATCGGCGGCATCGCCGCGCTGATCGGTCTCGTCACGCTGGTGGTGCCGACCTTCAACTCGCGCGCGCCGCGCTTTGCAACCGTGATCGTGACTGCAGTCATCGCCGCGACGCTGGTGCTCGCCTCGGGCGGGCAGAAGCTCATCAACTTCGAGCGCTACATCGACGACGAGCGTGCTGGCAAGATCCGCGCGGTGTGGGCGCCCATCCCGTGGTCGCCGCAGTACACGCGCAGCGACATGAGCGCGATCAAGCCCGGGACGGCGGTCGCCGAGAACCCGAAGCTCGCGGAGTTCGCAGGCACCAAGTTCGGCGAGCGCCGCAGCTGGCTCGGCACCGACGCGCTCGGAGGCGATGTGCTCGCGCAGATGATGTGGGCGTGCCGCCTCTCGATCTCGATCGGCCTCGTGTCGACGGGCATCTCGCTGCTCATCGGCGTGACGATCGGCGCGATCATGGGCTATTTCGGCGGGTGGATCGACCTGTTGCTGTTCCGCGTGGTCGAGATCTTCATGGCGGTGCCGGTGCTGTTCCTGCTCATCGTCGCCGCCGGCGTGCTGCCGCGCGACACCTATGTGATGATGGCGATCATCGGGTGCTTCTCGTGGACAGGCGCCGCGCGATTCACCCGCGCCGAGTTCCTCAAGCTGCGCAAGCAGGACTTCGTGCAGGCGGCGCAGGCGACGGGCCTGCCGCTGCGCGCCATCCTCTTCCGCCACATGCTTCCGAACGGCGTGACGCCCGTCCTCGTCGACGCGTCGTTCGCGATCGCCGCCGCGATCTCGGTCGAGGCGACGCTCTCGTTCCTCGGCCTCGGCCCCGATGGTCAGGCCTCGTGGGGCAAGCTCCTCTCCAGCGCGACCGCATCGACCGGCACCTTCGTCTGGTGGCTCGCGGTGTTCCCGGGTCTCGCGATCTTCCTCTCGGTTCTTTCCTACAACCTGCTCGGCGAGGCGCTCCGCGACGCGATCGACCCGAAGCTCAGGAAGGCGGCGCACTGATGACGCACCCAGCGCACCAAGCCCAGTCCTCCGGCGCAGCGACCGCCGCGCCGACGAAGCCGATCCTCTCGGTCGCAGACCTCGCCGTCAGCTTCGACAACGGCCAAGGCCCGCGCGTGCAGGCCGTCGCCGGCGTCTCGATGACCGTGCACCCGAACCAGACGCTTGCGGTCGTGGGCGAGTCGGGCTGCGGCAAGAGCGTGACGGCGATGAGCACCATGCAGCTCATCCCGCGTCCGCCGGGGCGCTTCGACCGTGGATCGATCCTGTTCGATGGGGAGGACATCCTCTCGTACACCGAGTCGCAGATGCTCAAGATCCGCGGCGGCAAGATCGCGATGATCTTCCAGGAGCCGATGACGAGCCTGAACCCGGTCTACACGATCGGCGACCAGATCATGGAGGCGATCCTCCTGCATCAGAAGGTCGGGCACGAGGAGGCGTGGAAGCTCGCGATCCAGGCGATGAAGGATGTCGGCATCCCGAAGGCGGAGGAGCGCATGCGCGCGTATCCGCACCAGTTCTCCGGCGGCATGCGCCAGCGCGTGATGATCGCGATGGCGCTTGCGTGCCAGCCGAAGCTCTTGCTCGCCGACGAGCCGACGACCGCGCTCGATGTCACGATCCAGGCGCAGATCCTCGAGCTCCTGCGCGAGCTGCAGCGGACGCGGGGGATGGGCATCATGCTCATCACCCACAACCTCGGCGTCGTCGCGGAGAACGCGGATGTCGTGTGCGTGATGTACGCAGGCCGCGTGGTCGAGTACGCGCGCGTGTTCGAGCTCTTCGACAACCCGCTGCACCCGTACACGCGCGGCCTCTTCAACTCGATCCCGCTGCTCACGACGCGCAAGCATCGCCTGACGACGGTCGAGGAAGTGGTGCGCGATCCGGCGCAGTTCAAGTTGCCGAAGTTTGAGGGTCACGGCTTTGCCGGCGACCTCGTGCCGTGGTGGCCCGATCCGCCGAAGGGCGTCGTGCCCGCGCTTGCGCGTGACCGCGACGAGTACGCGCTCGTCCAGGTCGCCCCGACGCGCTGGGTCGGCTGCTTCAACTCGCCGTGGGTCGAGTCGCATCCGAGCCCGCGGCCGGATCTTGACTATCGGCGTGAAGATGCGTGAGTCGAGCGGTCGCGGCGTGGCTTGAGCGGTCGCGGCTGCGGACGCGCCCTTTGGTGCGCGAAGCGGTGGTCCCGCCCGTATCGCTCCCGCGCTGAATCCACCGCGCCGCACGCGCGAACCCCGCGCACCATGCCAACCACCACCAAGAAGAAGTCGATCAAGAAGTCGATGAAGAAGGCCGCGACGAAGAAGGCCGCGACGAAGAAGGCCGCGACGAAGAAGCCCGCCAAGCCCGTCAAGAAGGCGATCAATCTCGCGGCCAAGCCCGCTGCCACGAAGCCCTCCACGAAGCCCTCCACGAAGTCCGCCGCCAAGGCCACCGGCCTCATCGAAGTCGGGTCGCCCGCGCCCGCGTTCAGCGCCGTGAACGCCGCCGGCAAGACCGTCACCCTCGCGAGCCTCAAGGGCAAGTCCTTCGTCCTCTACTTCTACCCGGCCGACGACACCCCGGGCTGCACCGTCGAGGCGTGCGCGTTCCGCGACAACCGCCCGAAGTTCGCCAAGCTCGGCTGCGAGGTTCTCGGCGTCAGCCCCGACTCGGTCGACAGCCACAAGGCCTTCGATGCCAAGTACAAGCTCGGCCTCACGCTGCTCGCCGATGTGCCCGGAAAGGACGGCGTGCCTCCGGTCGCCGCAGCCTTCGGCGTGTGGCAGGAGAAGAACATGTACGGCAAGAAGTACATGGGCATCGTCCGCACGACCTATGTCATCGCAAAGGACGGCACCGTCGCCGCGCGCTTCGACCGCGTGAAGGTCGAAGGCCACGCCGACGAGGTGCTCGCCTCGGTGTCGAAGCTCGGCTGATCTGCGCCCCGGGACCTTTCCGCGCGCAACGCTTCCTCCCTCGCGAGGGGAAGTGTTCTTGTTCGCTTCGTATTCGCGCGCATCGCGCTTGATGCGCCGTCGTCACATCGCTTGGATCCCCCCGTTCGACGCCGTGCCGTCGGGCGCGTGGCTTCGCTCGTGGCGAGGTCTTCGCTCCCTCGGTGCGGTGACCTACGGAAAGACCAAGGAGAAGAAACGATGCGATTTACCAAGCAGTCGGCGTTCCTCATGACGACGGGCGCCACCATCCTCGCAGCGCAGGCAGCGCAGGCGAGCTGGACCCTCGGCAACGGCGACACACTCTCGTTCACCGAGCTCTTCGCAGCTGGCAGTGACCGCACCGTCTACATCGACGACAAGAAGTTCGTGTTCGAGTCGTTCAGCTCGGCGCACTTTGCGCTGCAGGACATCACGCTGATCGGCTTCATGTCGCTCAACGGGAACGGCCATGGCTTCCGCAACGTCGGCTTCGACCTCGCGGGTGGCTGGGGCGATACCAGCCCCGGCGATGACAGCATCTCCGAGGCGAACCTTCAGTACACGGTCGAGGTCAATCCGGATGCCTACGCGTGGGGCCTGCGTATCTGCGACATGAAGGCGACCTTCAACGGCGACACCTCGGGCACCGGTTCGTACGCCCGCGTGGACGAGAGCGTCTTCGACCTCGACACCAACACCTACCTCGGTCAGCTGTCGATCTACGACTTCTACGGTCCGCCGCGCGACACGCAGCGCGTCGACTACCGCGACTTCTGCGAGCAGAATCCCGATGGATTCCGCGCGCTCGAGGTGAACAAGGACTTCAAGTTCTACGCGGCGGAGGAGAACCACTTCGCGTCCGCGTCGTTCATCCGTCAGGAGTTCAGCCAGGTTCCCGCTCCCGGCGCCTTGGCGCTGCTTGGCCTCGCAGGTGCCGTCGGACAGCGCCGACGGCGTGCCTGAGCCGGTCTCTCGGCTCGTACAGGCCACTGGGGAAACCGCGGGGCGTCGGCCAACACCGGCGCCCTGCGGGCTTTTTCGCGTGTGGCGCGTGGCAGCAGGCGCTACCTTTCCAACCATGACCGCCACTCCCATCGGCATTGCCCTTGAGATCAAGCGCCTTCGCCCAAGCGCGGTGCTGCCTGCGTACCAGAGCGAGCTCGCTGCAGGCCTCGACCTCGCTGCCGACCTCGACGCGCCGGTGACCATCGAGCCCGGCGCCATCGCGCTGATCCCGTGCGGCTTCGCGATGGCGCTGCCGCCAGGCTTCGAGGCGCAGGTTCGGCCGCGCTCGGGACTCGCGACCAAGCACGGGATCTCGATGCCGAACGCTCCCGGAACGATCGACGCCGACTACCGCGGCGAGGTCAAGGTGCCACTCATCAACCTCGGGAAGGCGCCGTTCGTCGTCGAGGCAGGGACGCGGATCGCCCAGATGGTGATCGCGCGCGTCGAACACGCGCAAGTCAAGGAAGTAGAAGCACTTACGGATACAGCGCGCGGTTCGGGTGGATTTGGCTCAACTGGCATGGGGCATGGGCCGTTGCGCGAATCCGACCCGCGATAAGGCGCCAAGTGCCTTTCGCAGGCATCGGGATTCCTGCACAATGGCGGGTCTCCGGTATCCCGGAGGAACAGGAGTCCATCTTGACGACCGCGACCGCTGCCGCCGTGACTGTCCCGCTTCTCGACCTCAAGGCGCAGTACGCGACCATCCGCTCGGAAATCGAGCCTGTCGTCAAGGAAGTGATCGAGAGCCAGTACTTCATCGGTGGGCCGAAGATCGCAGAGCTTGAGTGCATGACGGCTGGCTACTGCCAGACCAAGTACGCCATCGGCTGCGCGAACGGCTCGGACGCGATCCTGCTCGCGCTCCAGGCGCTCGGCATCAAGGCCGGCGATGCGGTCGTGTGCCCGAGCTACACCTTCTTCGCGACCGCGGGCAGCGTGCATCGCCTCGGCGCCCAGCCCGTGTTCGTCGATTGCGACCCGGCGACCTACAACATCTGCCCCGAGTCGACGCGGATGGCCTTCCGCTGCCACAAGAACATCAAGGCGATCGTGCCCGTCCACCTCTTCGGACAGGCGTGCGACCTCGATGCGATGCTCGAGATCGGCAAGGAGCATGGCGTGCCTGTCGTCGAGGACGCCGCGCAGGCAATCGGCACCGAGGACATCCACGGCAAGCGCGTCGGTTCGCGTGGCGCGATCGGCACCTTCAGCTATTTCCCGTCGAAGAACCTCGGCGGCTTCGGCGACGGCGGCATCATCACCACGAACGACGAGGCGCTCGCCCAGCGCATGATGCGTCTCCGCAATCACGGCATGGAGCCGAAGTACTACCACGCCGAGGTCGGCATGAACTCGCGCCTCGACGCGCTGCAGGCCGCGGTGCTCCTCGTGAAGATGCGCCACCTCGACGCGTGGAGCGCGGGCCGTCAGAAGAACGCCGCGTTCTACGACGCGTCCTTTGCGGCAGCGGGGGCGAAGGACTCGGGCTCGCCGCTCTCGGCGGGCGGGCTCGCGCTGCGCTATCCGAAGGCGGCGCCGCAGGGCGCGCGCCACATCTACAACCAGTACACGATCCGCGTGCCCGCCGAGATCCGCGACGCCGTGCGCCAGGACCTCACCGACCGCAAGATCGGCACCGAGATCTACTACCCGGTGCCCCTTCACCTGCAGGAGTGCTTCAGGTACCTGCACTACACGAAGGGCATCTTCCCGCACGCGGAGGCCGCGGCCCGCGAGACGATCGCGCTGCCGATCTACCCCGACCTCGTGCAGGAGCAGCTTGACCATGTCGCGCGTTCGGTGATCGAGAGCGTGCGCGCCCGCACTTCTGCACAGGTGACGGCGGCGCGATGAACCTCAACTACCGACGCAAGAAGCGCGAACGGCACCACGCCGCGTCGCAGGACGATGATTCGGCGAACACGCCGCATCTCGAGCATTCGCTTGTCCCGCGCGGCGACGCGCGGCTCATCACGACCGCGGCGGATCTCGAGGCCGAGATCGCGCATGTCCGTGAAAAGGGCATCTTCGCCTACGACACCGAGTTCATCGGCGAGGAGAGCTACTGGCCGAAGATCTGCGTCGTCCAGCTGGCGACGACCGAGCGGGTCGTGCTCGTCGACGCGTTCGCGGTGCCTGACCTCAAGCCGATCTTCGAGCTCGTCGCCGATCCGACGCTGCTGACGATCGTGCACGCCGGAACGCAGGATCTCGAGCCCGTGCGCCGGTTGCTCGGACGCGAGCCGACGAACACCCTCGATGTCCAGGTCGCCGCGGCCTTCGCCGAGATGCCGTGGCCCGCAGGGCTTGAGAAGCTCGTCGAGCGCTTCGCGGGGCACAAGCTCTCGAAGGGCCACACCTTCACGAACTGGGACGCGCGGCCCCTGTCGGCCTCGCAGCTCCGCTACGCAGCCGACGACGTGCGCTACCTGCCGCTCGTGTGGGAGCGCCTGCGCTGCGAGCTCGAGAGCCGCGGGTCGCTCGCGTGGGCGCTGCGCGAGTGCGAGCAGAGCGTGAAGATCCCCGCGCGCTTCGACGAGGAGTCGCAGATCCGCCGCACGCTCAAGAGCTGGCCCATGAAGCCCGCGCAGATCCCGACGCTGCGCCTGCTCACCCGCCTCCGCGACGACATCGCGCGCAAGGAGGACCTGCCGCACCGCGTGGTCATGCCCGACGAGACGGTCGCCGAGATCGTGAAGCACCGTCCGGTGTCGACGCAGCAGCTCGCCGCGGTGCGCGGCCTTCCCAAGCGGTTCGCGCAGCGCTACGGCGACGCGATCGCGCAGGCGGTCGACGAGGGCGGCAAGATGCCGCCCGAGAAGCTGCAGCACGGCAAGAGCTTCGAGGAGTCGGGCGAGGACCGCGCGCGCATCGACGCGCTCCTCGCCATCATCAGCGCGCGCTGCATCGCCATGGGCCTCGCGCCCGGGATGGTTGTCACGCGCGGCGACCTCTCGCGCTGGTGGATGACGCGCGCCTCGCAGAAGCCCGAGGCGCTGTTCGAGGCCGGCGACTGGCGCATCGACGCCGTCGGCAACTGGCTCGACGCGTTCCTGCGCGGCGACGACAGCGTGACGATCACCTGGCAGGACGGACGGCCGCTCCT
>JBEAUK010000069.1:0-36900 GCA_041161465.1 Planctomycetota bacterium
CGGTGGCCGCGGTCGAGACGCCCGGGCTCTTCTCCACGGCGGTCGCGGCCGCGACGCTCTCCGTGAGCTTCGCGTACCTCGGTTGGTCGACGGGCGCCGACATCGCGGGCGACATCGCGCGCCCTGGCCGCAATGTGCCGATCGGCATCATCGGCGCGATCGCGATCGTGTTCGCGCTCTACATCGGCATGAACCTCGTCTACCTGCGCGTCATCGACCCGCTGGCGATGACGGAGCCCGGCGGCGGCGAAATGCAGGCGATCGGCGCCGTGACCGCCACGCAGCTCTTCGGCGCAACGGTGGGCAAGGTGTTTGCGGGCGTGATCACGCTGCTCTTCTTCGCGACGATCGTATCGGGCACGATCACCGCCGCGCGCATCCTCGAGTCGATGGCACATGCGCGCGAGATCCACGCGTGGGCGGGCGACCGCACGGCCGCGGGCGTGCCGATGGCGGGCCTCGTCATCACGCTGGTCGCGAGCGCTGCGTGCCTCCTGATCGGCAACCTCGACCAGATCTTCGGCCTCCTCACCGTGCTCATCAACATCTTCTCGTCGCTGTCGGTCGCGGCCGTGATCGTGCTGCGCCGCACGATGCCCGACGCGCCGCGGCCGTTCCGCGTGCCGCTCTATCCGATCACGCCGCTCGTCTACCTCGCGCTCGCAGGCTGGAGCATTGCCGCGAGCGTCATGGAAGGCGGCTGGTACGCGGTGCTCTCGTCGATCGCCGTCGTGATCGCGCTCCTTCTCGTCCGTCCGCTCCTCTCGCTCCGCAGGAACCCATCCGCATGAAGTCAGCGTCCACCGTCGTCGCCCTCACCCTGCTCTCGCTTTCCGTGTTCGCTGGCTGCGCGGCGACCGGCTCCCAGGCTGAACCCGCGCGGCAGGCAGGCCCCGCGAAGCTGCAGTTTGCGATCCTGATGTACGAGCGCGGCGACGCGTGGTACCGACTTCCGCCTGCGCGCAAGGACATCCTGTTGAAGGAGTACGGGCTCTGGGTGCGCGACCTCAAGGCGAAGGGCATCCTCAAGGAGGGCAATCCGCTTGGTCGCGGCGGCGTCGTGATCGCACCCGATTCCAGCGGGGTCCCCGATGCAGAGCCCCTCGATCCGACGGATACGAATCTCACCGGCTACTTCATCATCGAGGTCTCGAGCGCGATCGAGGCCGAACGGATCGCTGCGACATGCCCTGCGCTGACGCACGGCGAAGTCGTGCACCTGCGGCCGGTCGGTCACACGAACTGACCGCGGCGTCGCTCACTCCGACGCAGGCAGCGCCCGCGCGCTGACCTCGCGCAGGGCCGTGTTCGCAGGCTCGAGCTCGTCGGGCACGCTGTTGAGGTCGCCCGCGAGTTCCGCGGTGTCGCGCGCGCCGGGCAGGAGCCGCGAGTTGAACGACGCGACCGCGCTGTTGTAGCCCTTCGTCGCGTTCTCAAGGCCCTTTCCGACCTTCTCGAGGTGCTCGGCGAAGGTGCTGATGCGCACGAGCAGTTCCTTGGCGCTGTCGCCGATCCTGCGCGCATTCTCGTTGAGCTTCGCCTGCCGCCACTGGAGCGCGCAGGTGCGGAGGAGCGCCAGCAGCGTCGACGAGGTGCAGATGACGACCCCGAGGTCCATGGCGTCCTGATAGAGGGTCGCATCCTCCTCGAGCGCTGCGATGAGCCCGCTCTCGAACGGCACGAACAGCACGGTGATCTCGACGCCCTGGCCGAGCGCCTTCGCGTAGTCGCGCGAGCTGAGCGCGCGCACATGGTTTCGGAGCGCCTGCGCGTGCGCCGCGCGGCGCGCCGCGCGCTCGGCGTCCGAGATCGACTGATCAAGCGACTCGAGGTACGAGTTCATCGGCACCTTCGCGTCGATCGGCACGAACCGCTCGCCCGGCAGGCGCACGGTCATGTCGGGACGCAGGCGGTTGCCCTCGTCGTCCGCGATGCTCCCCTGTTCGTTGAAGTCGACATTCTCGACGAGACCTGCCAGCTCCGCGATGTTGCGCAGCGACACCTCGCCCCAGCGACCCCGCTGCGTGTTGTTGCGGAGCGCGCTCGACAGGGTCGTCGCGGCACTCGCGGCCTTGTGCTGCAGTTCCGCGATCTGCTTGAGCTGCTCGCCGAGCGTCTTCGCGTCGCCCTCGCGCTTCTCGCCGAGCTCCTTCACGAGCTGCTCGTTCTTCGCCAGCTGCTCCTTGAGCGGCGCGAGCGTGGCGTCGATCGCCTTTTGCCGCGCCTCGAGTTCCTGCTGCGAGAGCTTCTGGTGGCCCTCGAACTGCTCCTTCGCCTGGCGGAGAAGCTGCTCGGCCGTCTGCTTGAGCACATCGGCGCCGGTCGCCTTGAAGGTCTCGGTCAGCGCGAGCTTCGACTGCTCGATCGCGCCCTTGAGCTCGACGATCGACTTCTCGCGCTCGGCGAGGAGCCTCTGCATCGCGCTCTCGCGCTCGGTGATGCGCTCCTCGGTGGCGCGCAGCTCCTGCTGCGTCTTCGAGCGCAGCGCGGACTCCTGCTCGGCGCGCTGGCGCTCGCTGTCGACCTGCGCACGCAGGTCGCGCAACTGCTCCTGCGCGGCAACGAGGCTCGCCTTCGCGCCCGCCTCGCCCTGCTGCGCCGCGCCTGCCTGCGTCCGAAGCGTCACCACCTCGGTGCGGGCGGCCGAAAGCTCGGCCTGCGCGGCCTCGGCAGCTGCGATCGCCTGCGCCGACGCGCGGCCCTTGAGAATGAAGTACACAGCCGCGGCGGCGGCGCCGAGGGCACAGCCGACCAGGATTCCCACCATCAATGAAGTTCCGTCCATGGCGGCCATCCTAGCGGTGGGTGCCGCGCGGGTCGAGCGAAAAACAGCGACACTGCCGCCGATGCGCCACCTCAGCGACCTCACCGGCATCCTCGTCCTGGACAAGGACCTCGGCATGAGCTCGATGCGCGCGGTCGAGATCGCGCGCCGCCGCGCGGGCCGCGCGAAGGCGGGCCACGCGGGCACGCTCGATCCCCTGGCGACGGGCGTGCTCGTCGTCGCGTTCGGCCGGGCGACGAAGGCGATCGATCTCCTGATGGCGACGGAGAAGCGCTACGAGACCGATGTCGATCTCTCGGCGTTCACCACGACCGACGACCGCGAGGGCGAGCGCCGCGAGGTCGCGGTCGACACGCCGCCCGCGCGCGAGGCGGTCGAACGCGCGCTCGCCGGCTTCCTCGGCGAGATCATGCAGAAGCCGCCGGCATTCAGCGCGGTGCATGTCGGCGGCAAGCGCGCCTACGCGCTCGCGCGCAACGACGCGCCGCCCGATCTTCCGCCCCGCAAGGTGATGGTGCACGAGATCGCGCTCGTGAAGTACGAGTGGCCGATCGCGACCGTGGCGATCCGGTCGGGCAAGGGCTTCTATGTGCGCAGCCTCGCGCGCGACCTCGGCCTCGCGCTCGGCACGGGCGGCCACTGCGCGACGCTGCGGCGAACCGCGGTCGGACCGTTCACGCTCACGCTCGCGAAGCGGCTCGAGGATCTTCCCGAGCACATCGATGAGTCGTGCGTGATTCCGCTGGAGACGGCGCTCGGCGCGATGGGCGCGCTCAGCGCGCGGCCGCAGCCGCCTTCTCCTCACGACGCACCCGACGGTCCTCGCGGAAGCTGACGACGATGTAGAGCGCCATGCCGGCGAGCAGCATCACATCGGCCACGTTGAAGACCCACGGAAAGACATCGCTCGTCGAGTTGCCCGGCCACTTCCATCCGTTCGGAAGCGACCACCCCGGCAGCATGTGCAGGAAGTCGCGGACCGCGCCGTAGAAGAATCGGTCGTAGAGATTGCCGATGCCGCCCGCGAGGATCAGCCCGATCGCCACATGCGCGGCGCGCATGCGAACACGCGTTCCCCGTGCGAAGAGCGCGAGTGCAGCGATGGTCGCGAAGACGGTGAACACGATGAAGAGCTCGCGGCGCTGCTGGCCGATTCCAAAGACCGCGCCGTGGTTGAGCACGAGGCGGAAGTCGAGCAGGTCCCAAGGAAGCGCCGTGACGCGGCCGTGATGCGGCACATAGAACGACGGGTCGCTGAGGATGCGCTCGCGCTCGAGCTCGACGGGATAGCCCGCGATCTCGCGGAAGGCCCAGTACTTGGTCCACAGATCGAACACGAGACCCACGGTGAAGACGCCGACCAGCGTCAGCCACGCAGACGGCGACCGCCACGAGGGAAGCTCGCGAGGATCCACGGCCACGGCAGCGGGCGCACCGCCGCTCGCGGCGACGGGCTTGGTCTCGGAAGTGGCGTTCTCAGGTTGCACAGACATGACGCAAGCGTAGAGCGTTCACCCCGCGCGCCGCGCGGAATCGGTCAACGACCGCCAGACGATTCGGCGATGCGCTCGGCCTCGATGGTGTACTTCGCCCAGGGCTTTGCGTCGAGGCGCGCCTTGCTGATCGGCTTGCCGGTCATCTGGCAGACGCCGTAGGTCTTGTCCTCGATGCGCTGGAGCGCAGCATCGATTTCGTCGAGGAGCGCGCGCTCGTTCTCCGCCATGCCGAGGGTGAAGTCCTGCTCGTAGACATCGGAGCCCATGTCGGCCATGTGGACGGGCATGTTCGAGAGGTTGCCGCCCGACGAACGGAGCGCCTCGTCCTCCATGCCGGAGAGCATGCCGACGAGCTGGCGGCGCTTGGCGAGCAGCAGCGTTCGGTACTCGTCGAGTTCCTTCTTGCTGAGCTTGGTCTTGATCGACGCGATCTGCTGCTCGGTGGGCGCTGCGGCCGCCTCGGTGGCGGTGTCCTTCGCGCGCTTGGGGATGGTGAGACCCTTGGTCGAGATCGCGCGGACGCGGCGACCGTTGATGATGATGAAGTCGCCCGAGGAGGCAGGGCCGCGCGCATTGGCGACGGCGGCGGCGGCGGCGGCCACCGACTTGTGCTGGGCGAGATCGATCGGACCCTTCTTCGGAACCGCGGGCGGATCGAGCGGATCAGCCTTGGACTTGCCAGCGCCCTTTGCGGGAGCGGGCTTCGCAGGCGCGGCGCCCTTTACGGGAGCAGTTGCGGCGCCCTTTACGGGAGCAGGCGCGGCGCCCTTCACGGGAGCAGGCGCCTTGGCGCCAGCCTTCGCGGGCGCCGGAGCGGGAGCGGCGACCTTGCCGTTCGACTTGTCGTTTGCGTTGCCGTTGCCGTTGCCGTTCGTCTTACCGTTCGACTTCGGAGCGATCGCTGGAGTCTTCGCAGCGGACGCCTTCGCGGCTGGAGCAGGCGCCGCCTTCGCGGCGGGCTTCGGTGCTTCCTTCCCGTTCGACTTCAGAACGGGCTTGGTCGGAACAGGCTTTGCGGCGGCAGCTTTGGCGGGCGCCTTCGCGACGGGCTTCGCGGGCGCCTTCGGGGCTGGCTTTGCGGGAGCCTTCGCTACAGGCTTCGCGGGAGCCTTCGCTGCAGGCTTCGCAGCCGGCTTGGCCGCCGACTTCGAGACCGACTTCGCGGCTCCCTTGGAGTTGTCCTTCTTGCTCGCCAAAGATCTCCGCCTCTCACCGCGGGTCAGGCAGACGCGAATGCGCCCGCCGCGCAGGGTGCGGGAGAGTAGCAAGCCTGTCCCTGAGCGTCAAAGGAACCGTTCCGCAGTTGGCGGAAATCCCCGCAGTTTCGCGCAAATTAGGCGCTTCCGACCCCTGCGGCACGCGTTCCTACGCGTTCGCGGTGGCGAGTTCGTCGCGGAAGGCACCCATGCGGCGGAACTTGTCGAGGCGCTGGCGGACGAGGGTCTCTGGGTTCACGCGCGCGAGGTCGCGGAGGCGGTCGACGATCCAAGTCTGGAGCGTGTCGGCAGCCTTGCGGGGGTCGCGGTGCGCGCCGCCGAGCGGCTCGGAGATCACATCGTCGACGAGGCCGTTCTCGAGGTTGCGCTTGGCCGTGAGCGCCAGGCACTCGGCGGCGCGGTTGTTGGTCTGCTCGTTGGCTTCCTTCCAGAGGATCGCGGCGCAACCCTCTGGCGAGATCACCGAGTACCACGCGTGCTCGAGCATGCCGACTCGGTCGGCAACCGCGATGCCGAGCGCGCCGCCCGAGCCGCCTTCACCGATCACGACGGACACGATCGGGGTGCGGAGGCGGCTCATCTCCATCAGGTTGACGGCGATCGCCTGCGCCTGGCCACGCTGCTCGCTGCCGATGCCGGGATAGGCGCCGGGGGTGTCGACGAGCGTCACGATCGGGAGACCAAGCTTCTCGGCAAGCTTCATCTTGAGGAGCGCCTTGCGGTAGCCCTCGGGGTGGGCGCAGCCGAAGTGCGCTGCGACCTTCTCGGAGACGGTCTTGCCCTTGTTGTGGCCGATGAACATGCACTTCACCGAGCCGATTCGGGCAAAGCCGGTCAGGATCGCAGGATCGTCGCCGAAGGCGCGGTCGCCGTGCAGCTCGCAGAAGTCGCGGCAGATCATCGACATGTAGTCGGTGGTCTGCGGACGCAGCGGGTGCCGCGCGATGCGGACGGTCTGCCATGGCGAGAGGTTCTGGTAGATCTTGCGGAGCAGGCTCTCGCGCGTCTCGTTGAGCTTCGCGAGCTCTTCGGCGTAGCGCTCCGCATCGGGGCGCTCTTCGATCGCGTCGATCTGACGCTCGATCTCGAGGACGGGGTTCTCGAAGTCGAGCTGGTACAGCGGGCTGTAGCCGGGGCGTGGCATGGGGGGAGATTGTATCGCAAGCCGCGGCGGCGAAGCATCCGTCGCCCGCACGCTCCCGCGGCTGCCGGTGCCCGAATATCAGCCGCACGCAAGATGCCGCCCCTGACTACCTTGCGCGCATGTCCCCGCGCCTTGTCATCGTCGGTTTCGGAAACCTCGGGCAGGCGATCGCGCGCGGCGCGATCGAGTCGGGCATCGCGGCCCCGAGCGAGATCGGTGCGATCGACCCAGAGGCGGCGCAGTTGGTGCGCGCGCGAGAGCACGGCCTGCGCATGGTCGACCACGAGAAGATCGGCGGCTCGGAAGTCGTGCTCATCGCGGTGAAGCCGCAGAGCTTCGCGGAGGCGGCGAAGAGCATCGGCGCGATCGGCGCGGACGGGCCGCTTGTGGTGTCGGTGATGGCGGGCGTCCGCAGCAACGCGATCCGCGACGCGCTTGGCGGCGCCACGCGCGTGGTGCGCGCGATGCCGAACACCCCCGCCGCGATCGGGCGTGCCATCACGGCGGTCGCGTCGGACGCGGATGTGCTGGAGGAAGACTTCGCGCGCGTCGAGCAGCTGTTCGCGTCGGTCGGAAAGACCGTGCGCGTGCCGGAGGCGCTCTTCGACGCCGTGACGGCGGTGAGCGGTTCTGGCCCCGCGTTCGTGTTCCGCTTCCTCGAGGCGTGGACGGCGGCGGCGGAGTCGCTCGGCTTGCCGGAAGACAAGGCCGCTGCGCTCGCGCGTGAGACGCTCATCGGCGCGGCCGCGCTCCTTGAGAAGACCGAGGACGAGCCGCATGTGCTGCGCGCGCGCGTGACGAGCAAGGGCGGCACGACCTCGGCAGGGCTTGCGCGCATGGAGGACGCCTCGGCGCGCACAGGCGGCATCGACGAACTCATGCTCGAGACACTGCGCGCCGCCCGAGACCGAGGCACCGAACTCGGCCGCGCGTAGGCGTAACGACGCCCTCCACACCAACGCGAGCAAGTTGCGAAGCAGGTTGCGAGCGCTCAAACCCTGGGTGCCAGCAGGCTTGAGCCTGCTGTGACTGCATTGGGTCTTTCCGATGAAGTCATCGTTCGTGTCCGAGTCGACACGCCCGGACATCGCCAAAGGCGGCTGCCGCAGCAGCCGCCGCCCATCAGAAGTCCCGCCGGCGGAAGTACCACGCCCCGACCCCCAGCATCACGGCGACGAAGCCGAGACTGGTGCCCACGACCCACCACACATTGCGGGACTCGTACTCCTGGTTGATCGCGGCCTCCAACTTCCGCGGGCTCACGAACTCCGAGCGGAACAGCCCGCGGCGGCGGCGCTCCTGCTCGTCGACCTGCTGCTCCTCGTCGTCGACGGGCATCTCGGTCGTGAGCGCGAGCGCGCGCGTCGTGAGTCCCGCCGTCTCCGAGGTCTTGGGCAGCGCCGTCTTCACCGCATAGAAGATCCCGTGCGCGAGCTCCCAGTTCGGCAGCGTCTCGAGCCGCTCGTCGCGGCGCTTGGTGAAGCCGCTCTTGCGCTCCTCGTCCTCGACCTTCTCCATGCGCGCCTCGATGCCGGCGATCTCGAGGCGGCTTGAGATGACGCCGACCATCGTGAAGCGCTCGCCTGCGTCGACGAGGAAGACGAAGATCCAGAAGAGGAGCGTCACGATCACCGATGCGATCGGCGAGCGGGTGATCATGCCGACCACCGCCTGCACGCTGAAGAGATAGCTGAAGAACACGACCATCAGCGGCACCACCACGAACAGCCCCCACTCCCACGAGCCGCCTCGGATCCCGATGACGAGGAACGCGAGCAGCGAGAACACCGTCACCTGGAGCGCCGTGAAGAGGAGTCCGCTGATGAACTTCGTGACGAAGAGCCGCGTGCGGCCGATCGGCTTCGACAGCATCGTGTCGACGCCACCCGACGCGAGGTCGGGGAACATCGATGCGGTCGAGAGGAGCGCGAGAATCGTCGACAGCCACGCAAGCCAGATACCCACGCCGAGTCCGACGAAGATGAACTTGTAGAGCTTTCCGTCCGGATAGGTCGTCGTGTTGACGAGCGGGATCGGCAGTTCGAAGCCGAACACCGACACGCCCTTCTCGTCGACGCCGACCGCGGCCATGGCCGCGATCACGAGGCCGTTGAGCACGAGCGCCACCCAGAAGAGCTTGCGCGCGTTGAGCTCGCGGTACGCAGCAACCAGCACGCCCCAGGTCTGCACGAAGTAGTCCGCCGCCGAAAGCCGCGGCAACGCCTGTCCATCGACGCCCTTCATCGCGCACCTCGCATCGTCGTGTTCACATTTCCTGCACCCACCGCTGCCACGCGGCCGTCGACATCGCGCACGAGCCGCATGAAGAGATCCTCGAGGCTTTCGCGCGTCTCGGTGATGCCCACGATCATCACGCCCTCCGCACGCAGTCGGTCGATGCACGACTGGACCCACGCGAGGTCCTCGGTCTTGAACTCGACCGAGGCGCGGCCGCGCTCGACCGTCGGCGCGCCAAACTCCGCGACCCACGCGGGCATCGCGCCCTCGACCGTGATCTTCCAGCGGCGGCTCTCATGCGTGAGTTCGTAGAGCGATCCCTGCCGCTCGACCTTGCCCTTCAGCATGATCGCCACGCGGTCGCAGACCAGCTCGACCTCGCTGAGGAGATGGCTGTTGAGGAAGACCGTGCGGCCCTCGTCGCGCATGCGGATGAGAAGGTCGCGGATCTCGCGGCGGCCGACCGGGTCGACGCCGTCGGTCGGCTCGTCGAGGATCACGAGCTGCGGATCGTTGACGAGCGCGGCCGCGAGGCCGGTTCGCTGCTGCATGCCCTTCGAGTAGGTGCCGACGCGGCGGTCGCCCCACGACTTCATGCCGACGACCTCGAGCATCTCGGCGGCGCGGCGCTTGCGGTCGGCGCGGCGCATGAGGTTCATCGCTCCGAAGAACTCGACGCACTGGCGGCCCGTGAGGTACTGCGGGAAGCGATGGTGCTCGGGCAAGTAGCCGATGCGCGCGAGCGTCGGGCGATGACCGATCGGCGCCCCGAGGATCGTGCCGGTTGCGGTCGTCGGACGAACGATCGTCGTCATGATCTTGACGAGCGTCGACTTGCCTGCGCCGTTCGGGCCGAGAAGTCCGAAGATCTCGCCGCGCCCGACCTGCATCGACACGCCTTGCAGCGCGTGCACGCGCCCCGCGTACATCTTGGTGACATCGACGAGGTCGATCGCGAGCGAGTCTGCCCGTTCCGATGTTTGTGACGCGTCCGCAACCATGTCGTGCAGTGTAAGGATCAGCAAAGGGTGGGTTTCAGGCTCCGACGCGCTATCGTGAGGACAATGGATCCCGCGACGGCACCACAGGCATCCTCCAGCGACGAGCTCCGGGCGCCCGATGGCGCAAATGCGATCGCGTTCGGTGGCCTGTTCGCGCTGTCGGTGGTGTTCCTGTTCGTCAGCTACTGCGCGGCTCGCGCGCTGATCGGCGGCTTCGAGGTGGGCGTGGGTGCGATCACCGCAGCGGTCGCCGCGACGGTCCTGGCCTCGATCTTCCTGTGGTGGCTGGTGCCGTTCGCGGACTTCGCCGAGATCTTCTGGGTCCACATCCCCGCCGACCGACGCGCCGCACGCAGCCAGTGCCCGCACTGCGCGTACCCGCACGAGGGTCGCGACACCTGCACCGAGTGCGGCCGCGCGACGACCCCTCTGCCGGCATGGGTGCTTGGGCTTCGCCCGGTGAAGCGGCTCGCGTGGATCCTGTTCGCGGCGCTCATCGTCGGCTGCGCCGCCGGTGAAGCGTGGTGCAGGCTCGACGAGGCGCGCTTCGTCGATGAGAGTCTCGCAGCGCGCGTCCGTCCCTTCACGCGCGAGCGCGCCTTTCCGGCGAGCTTCGCGCGCATGACGGCGCTTCCCGACGGCAGCTACCACAGCGAGGCCTGGCCCGAGGATCGCCGCGACCGCGCGTGGCAACCGAGCGATCCGGCGCGCCGCGAACGCGGGCTCGGCTGGGGCGCGCGCGATGCAGCCGAAAGCAAAGCGGGCGACGCATCGCGTTGATGCATCGCCCGCGGGGGACTTGAAGTTGTGCGCGGGATTGCGCGCGATCGGTCAGCGGCCGATCGTCTTCGGCGCGGCCGGGGCCTTCTTCATCGGCTCAGGCAGCGGGTACTTCGACACATGCTCGGGCTTGAGGAAGAAGTAGAACATCTTGCCGGTGGCGTACTGACCGCCCGCAAGAAGCTCGGCCGCGGCACCCGCACCCATGTAGAGATCGGCACGGCCGGCCGCGCGAATCGCGCCGCCGGTGTCCTGGTCGAGCATGAAGTTCTTGTACTCGATCAGGCCGCGCGTGAAGGTGTTCGCGCGCGTGTCGACCATCACGAGGCCGCCGCGCGGGAAGATCGACTTGTCGGTCGCGATCGAGGCATCCTCGTTCACGCGCGTGCCGAGCGAGCCCGCGGGCCACGCGCCCTTGTCGTACTCCTGGAAGAAGACATACGAGTTGTTGCGGTTGATCAGCTCGTCGACCACGGTCGGATTCGTCTTGTAGTAGCGGCGGATCGCCGAGAGCGAGAGCTGGTTCTTCGGGATCAGCCCTTCCTCCATCATCGACTTGCCGAGGCCGACATACTGGCCGTCGGTCTTGCCCGCGTATCCGACATACATGACCGAGCTGTCGGGCATGATGAGCTTGGCGCTGCCGTTCACCTGCACGATGTAGACATCGAGCGGATTCTCGAGATAGACGAGCTCGGTGCCCTTGAGCATGCCGCTCGACTCGATCTCGGCGCGACCCGGCCACTTCGCGAGCGAACCGTCGGCCATGCGGCGGCCAAGCGGCTGACCCGTCGACGGATCGGTGACGAGGTCCGCAGGGCGCGTGTAGAGCGCATGCTTGAAGCGCTCGTCGGGCGAACGGCTCGCGTTGAAGGTCGGCGAGAAGTAGCCCGTGAAGAGCACATCGCGATTCTGGTTGTAGCCAACCGACTGCCACACATCGAACATCTCGAGGAACTTCGCGGTGAAGTCCTCCTCGCTCGACGAGTTGGCGAGCAGCTCCTTGAACGCGATCACGCTCGCCGCAGCCTGCTCATGCGTGCAGATCTGCTCGGCGGTGCCTTGGTTCTTGAAGGGGAACCACTGCTTGCTCGAAGGCTTCTGGAACCATCCGATGCTCTGATCGACCGACCGATCGAGATAGAAGGTGCGACGCGCAAAAGCTGCGCCGACATCCGGCTTGGGATCGTTCTCGCCAAGCTTGATGAGCGCCGGCCCGTCGGTGGGGTTGTTGGCGTCGGTTGGGACTTCCTGCTGGGTCCGGCATCCTGCCAGGGTCACCAGCGCCGTTGAGACGATGGCGGCAGCGCGAAGCATGCCGCGGAAATTGAAGCGGTCCTGCATGTCGGGGACGGTACCGAGAACGGGCGGTTTTGGCGAGGTCCAGCGCGATTCGACCGAGCCGATTGCGAAAACGCCCGTGGAAACCGCAACGCCACGGCGCGGTCGCGCCGTATACTGGAGCACCGCATCCGCGGCGTCCAGGAGCTCTCATGACCAGCACGACCCTCCCCTCCCTGCTCGCCTTCATCAGCCTTCCCGGCGGCATGGAGTGGATCATCATCCTCGTCATCGGCCTCCTGATCTTCGGCCGCAAGCTGCCCGATGTGGGCCGCGGCCTCGGCCAGGGAATCCGCGAGTTCAAGCGGGGTCTCAAGGATGTCGAGGACGATGTGAAGCGCGATGATTCCGCGCAGCGCAAGTCGCTGCCCGGCGAGCAGGTCGCCCAGGCGTCCGAAGGCAGCCAGAGCCGCTCCGAGCAGCGCTGAGCGCCTCCGCCGTCCCCCAAACCACTCACGGCGGACGCTTCGGCGTCCGCTGTTCGTTTGGCGACCCCACCGGTCGAGGTCGCGGGCGATGCGCTGGACGAGACCCCGACACGCGGACTCGATGCACGGGTATGGTGACTCCATGAACCGCCTTTCGCATCCGACGCTCGCGTCGACACTGGCCGGGACCGCCCTCGCATCGATGTTCCTGATCTCGTGCTCGAGCGGGCCGATGATCGACGCAGCGCCAGGCGGCGCGAAGCCGAAGACCGCGGCCGACGCGGTCGAGCGCTCCGCGCAGCGCGCGCGCGCGGCGCAGTCGCTTGCGCTCGCGATGGCGGACCAGTGGTCGAACGCGCTCGGCGCGGCGCGCACCTCGATCACGAAGGACTCGGCCCCCGCTTCGCGCGCCGCGGCGCAGATGGCTGTCTCGAATGCGATGGGCGCTGCCCTTGCGATCGGCACGGGGCCCGATTCGGGCGTGGCGGTGCTCGACCTCCTCACGCAGGCGAGCCTCCAGTGCGCGGCGCTCACCACGAACGCGCGCGGCAGCGGCATCGACCGCGCCGACGCAGAGCGGATGCTCGCGCAGCTCACGCCCGCGCGCACCGATCTCTGGTCGATGGCCTCGCGCGAGATCGACGCGCAGGCGCTTGCGGAACTCCGCCTGCTCATCGAGGCATGGGCGAAGGCGCACCCGGACGAAACGCGCGTGACGAGCGTGCGGTTCACCGACCTCGCGTCTGCCGCCGGCGGCCTCGGTGCCGATGAACGCGAGCGCGCGGCCAAGCTGCTCGCGGCCGCATCCGCGCGCGCAGCGGGCGGCGAAGAAGGCGAACTCTTCGGCGAGCGCATGCTCTGGTACCTCTCGCGCTACCCGTCGATGCTCGGTTCGCAGGCGGAGGCGACGGCCGCGCGCATCGCGGACGCGGGTGAACGCGACGCGCGCGATGGACGCGCGGCCCACGCGGACACGCTCGCGAAGGAGCGCCTGGCGCTCGGCGAGATCCTCGCGGCCGAGCGCAAGGCGATCGCGGCGGCCGCGACCACCGAACGCAAGGCGATCGCCGGCTCGCTCGGCGAAGAGCGCGCGGCGCTGGCCGATGCGCTCGCGAAGGAGCGAACGGCGCTGGCCGAGTCGCTCGGCAAGGAGCGCGAGGCGGTGTTCGCCGATGTCGCGCGTGAACGCGCGGCGATCCTCGAAGGCGTGTCGAAGGCCGTCGAGACGAGCACCGCCGCCGCGAAGGGCGAGCGCGAGGAGCTCTCGAAGTGGGCGACCGAGGAACGCACCGCGCTTGCCGACGACCTCGAGGCGCGGCTCATGAAGGCGATCGACCGCGCGATCATGGGCGCCGGCATCGTGGTCGGCGTGCTGCTCGTCGGGCTTCTGGTGCTGAAGCTCATCCCGTCGCGAACCGCAGCGCCCAAGCCGTAAGGTGACGCGTTCGGTCAAAGCACAGCGGGCGAGTCCCGAAGAACCCGCCCGCTGCAGGGTGTTGCAGTGATCGAACTGCTGCCCGGATCGGGCAACGATTCAGTTGCTCAGCGCCAGCTCTTCGCCGGACGCACGCCGGTCGGGAACGAGTTCTGATCCGACACAAGGTCGGGATTCCACGGCGCGCGGCTCGACGACCGACTGCGGCCATACCACTCGATCCATGCACCGCCGCGCACCACGCGCTGGGCGCCCGTCGCCGGACCAGTCGGGTCGAACTGCGCGTCTGCCGCGTACTGTCCATGCCAGTCGGCGACGAACTCGCGGACATTGCCCGTCATGTCGTGGAAGCCGAGGCCGTTCGCGGCCTGCTGGCCCGCCACGCACTGCGGAGGATTCTCGATGTTCGTGCCGAGGCAGCCGATCAACCACTTCAGCGACTCCAGGTTGCTTCCGTTGATGTAGTCGGGGTTGCCGTTGTTCGCCGCGTGGTACGCAGTCGTGGTGCCGGCGCGATACGCAAACCCCCACTCCGCCTCGGTCGGGAAACGAAGTCCGTAGGACTGGAGGATCGGCGCGAGCTGGTTCCAGCTGTACCGCGTGACCGGCGTGGTCAGATTCGGGAAGATTCCGTTCGGATGCTCCGAGTTCTTCCACTCGTAGCGCGCGAGATAGAAGGGCTCGGTGATGGTGACCGGATGCACCGGAAGCTCGTCGTCGCTGCACGCGAAGTCCTGCGACGCGGAGCAACCCATGTTGAAGGTGCCTTCCGGAACGAGCAGCATTTCCATCCCGGTGTAGTAGTGCCGCACGCGCGCGGGAAGACCCGACTTCGCGATCTTGTCGCGCATCTGTGCGTTGTAGACGACCGCCGGATCCGGCTGGTTGTCGAGGATGATCGCCCAATCGAGGTTGGCGTACTGGAACGACTGCGGCAGCGTCGCGATCTGGAGTCCGGAAGGCCCGGTGAAGGTGACATAGATATCGATGGGATCCGAGCCAGCGGGCCACGGCGGAAGCGCTACCTGGATCTCGCCCCACTTCTTGCTGAGGATGGTCGCTGGATTGCCCATCGGATAGGCCCCACCGAAGTACACCCCAGTCACAGCCGTGAGGTTTTGGCCCGTGATCTTGATCGAGGCCCCGCCGCTGGCGAGCCCCCGCTTCGGAAACACGCCCGTGAGAACGGCGTTCGACGGAACGCTCCTCGCGACGCGGAAACCGAGGGCGCCAGGAATCGTCGTGTCCGTCGTCGCCCGCATGTACGCGGACGCTTCGGTCAAGTCGGTGGTGTTCCAGCTGCCGCCGCGCACGACTTTCGCGGCTCCGGAGGCCGGCCCCTGCGGGTCGTACGAGTTGCCTGCGCTGGTCGTGTAGTAGTCGGCCTGGTACCAGTCGCTCACCTCTTCGGCGACATTTCCGGCCATGTCGTAGAGACCGAAGCCGTTTGGCGCGAGCTGCGCCACAGGTTGCGATGCGCAAGGCCCGCAGAACCATCCGGGCAGCGGCGGAGCAGAGAAATCGTCGGAGCCGGTGTAGAACGCCGTCTGCGTGCCGGCGCGATACGCGTACTCCCACTCCGCCTCCGTGGGCAACCGGCAATTCGTCATGGAGAGGAAGAAGTCACGGAACCATGGGAACACGCTCTCGATGGGATGACTGGCCGTTGCACCGGGCGAACTCCCCTGGTTGGACGAGCTGTTCGGCAACCAACGCGAGGTGAAGTGCGACTGCTTGATCTCGGTCTCGCCGATGTAGAACGCAGGCATGTCGATGACGAGCGCCGGAATGGCGTCGGTCGGGCAAGATGCGTTCAGCGCCGGTTGTCCGCAGCCGCGGATGAAGCTGCCGCTTGGAATGAGCACCATCGGGATCGGTTCGCCCTGGAGCCCGTTGTTGCCCGCCAGCACGCGCCACGGAAGGCCGGAGGCCTGGATCGCCTCGAGCACCGCGGGGTCGGTGACGACCTTCGGGTCGGGGAGCTCCTCGACCACGGTCGCCCAGCTGGGCGCCAAGGTCGCCGTCACCGTGAACACGCCGTCGACCGTGGTCGAGCCAGAGCCGTCGTACTTGCTGACGATGACATCGAACACGCCCGGTTCAAGCGGCGGCGCGGTGACGATGATCTGGGTGTCGGTCGCAGACCGCACGGAGCCGAAGGTGGTCCCGAACATCACCGAACTGTTCTCTAGGTTGCTGCCCGTGATCACGACATCGACGCCGCCCCAGCGCGGCGCGGTGTTCGGCGAGATCGACTTGACGACTGGCGCCTGCACGCAGGCCTCGCCCCAGAAGATCAGGAGCGAGGCGAGGTCGCTGCCGCCCACCGTGCCGTCGTTGTCGATGTCGGCGGCGCAGCCCTTGCACGGACCCAGCTGACGAGCACGACGGTGAGGTCGGCGCCGTTCACCTCGCCGTTGGCGTCGAGGTCCGCGTCGCAGGCGGACTGGGCGTAGGCGACCGACGGGGCCGCGAGCACCGCGCCTGCGAGAAGCAGTCGCGCGAAACGCTGGCTCAATAGACCGCGGCTCGGCTGGGAAGGAGTCTGACAACGAACGACATCTGCGTGGGACTTCATGTGGATCTCCTGATCGAAGGGGCGTCGCCCAAGCGCCATACACAGGAGACGCGGCCGATGACCTCGGTGGAGATGTTCAGATTCCGCAGGAGCGCGTCACGACGCCCCCCTGGAGCGCATGAGAGGAGGTTTATGGACGACCTGGCGATACAGCCGCTGCCAAACGGCCAGCGGGCGAGCCCGGAAGGCCCGCCCGCTGGCGAGGAGCGAGAAAGTCGAGAGACGAGATCACGGATCGCGCACGACGCGCACGCCGGTGTCGTCGGCGCCGTTCTGCGCGGGGTCGCCCTGACGCCCGGCCGAGCGCAGCCATCGCGAGAACGAGAGCCATCCGCCGCCGCGCTTGACGCGCCAACCGAAGTCGCCCGATGCCGGACCCTGCGGGTTGATCTCAGGGCTCGACGCGTAGTAGGTGCCGCTGTACCAGTCGTTCACCCACTCGCGCACATTGCCCGACATGTCGTGGAGTCCGAAGCCGTTCGCAGGCTTCAGGCCGACCGCGTTCGTCTGGTTGGCGGAGTTCGACGAGAGCCACGCGATCTGCCAGACCAGTCCGTCGGCGTTGAAGCCGTTGGGATAGGTGGGCATCGAGTGGAACGCGGTCGTCGTGCCCGCGCGGCAGGCGTACTCCCACTCGGCCTCGGTCGGCAGACGCATGCTCGACGCGGTTGCGAAGCCCCGCGCTGCGAACCACGACATGCCTTCGACCGGGCGGACCGGAGAGTCGGCGAATCCACTGAAGAACGAGGGATTCGAGCCCATGATGGGCGTCCACTGCGACTGCGTCACCTCGTAGCGGCTCATGTAGAACGGGTTGGTGATCGTGACGGGATGTGCAGGCAGTTCGGAGGCGGTGGCGGCGTAGTTGTCCGACGATGATCCACCCATCACGAAGCTGCCGGCCGGGATGAGCACCATCTCGATCTGGGTGAGGTTGTCGCGCACGCGCCACGGAAGACTCGTCGCGACGATCGCGGCGCGGAGATCGGCGTTCGTGACCACCGCGGGATCCGGCGCCATCTCGAGCACCGTCTGCCACTGCCCCGGCAGGTAGTAGCCGAAGGCGTTGGGCAGCGTCGCCGTGCCACCGCCGGTCGTCACTCCCACCGTCGCGAGGCCCGCCGCACCGGGCGGCGTGACCGCCGTGACCGTGGTCGAGTTGATGACCGTGACGCCCGTCGCCGCCAAGCCACCGACGGTGACCAGCGTCGTGCCATCGAGGTTCGTTCCCTTGACGATGATCTGCGTGCCGCCATCGACCGGGCCGATGAGCGGCGAGATCGAGGTGATCACCGGCGCGGGCAGCACATAGGTGTAGCTGCCGTACGCGTACAGCTGACGGAACGGGTTGTACAGGTAGATCGTCCCGAGGCCCGACGGACGCGCAGGCATGACGAGGGTCATGGTGCGGTCGTTCACGGCGTTGACCTCGGTGGCCAATGCGCCGCTCGAGTTGACCCCGACGATCACGAGGTCGGTCTGCACGCAGTCGAAGCCGTGACCCGTGAGCGTGACCTGGGTGCCGCCGAGCGTGGAGCCCTGCGGAGGCGTGACCTCGGTGATCGTGAACGGCTGCGACACGATGTCCCGCGCGACGCGCAGGCCGTAGCCGGAGAGGTCCCACGAGACGAAGCCACGGCTCGCGCCGCGAACCTCGCTGCGGGCGGAGTACCACGACCCGCCGCGCGAGACTCCGAAGAAGCCGTCGGCGGGTCCGGTCGGATCGATCTCTGCGTCGGTGCCGTAGGAGCCCGTGCGGTCGAACACCCACTCCTCCACATTGCCGCTCATGTCGTGGAGACCGAGCGCGTTCGCGGCCTTGAGTCCGACGGGATGCGTCTGGCCACCCGAGTTGCCGTCGCCGCTCTGGCCGTATCCGGCGCCGAACCACGCGATCGACTCGATGAGTTCGGGCGAGTTCGTGCCCTCGGGGAAGCCGGGCATCGAGTGATACTCGGTGGTCGTTCCCGCGCGATACGCGTACTCCCACTCGGCCTCGGTCGGCAGGCGCAGACCGGTGGTGCAGGCGAAGGCGCGCGCGTCGGTGCGGAACACGGAGTCGACGGGGTGATTCGCGGCGTCCGGATACGACGGGCCCTGGAAGGCCGACGGGTTCGAGCCCATGATGGCCGTCCACTGTGCCTGCGTCACTTCATGGCGACCGAGATAGAACGCCTTGGTGATCGTCACCTGACGGCGCGGCAGCTCGGCGGTCGGGCATTCAAACGGATTGGACTCCGTGCAGCCCATCTCGAAGGTTCCCGGCGGCACGAGCAGCATCTCGATGTTCGTGGAGTCGTCGCGCACGCGCCAGGCGTAGCCCGTCTCGATGATCGCGGCGCGCAGCGCGGGGTCGGTCACCACCGCGGGGTCGGGCAGCGGCTCGATCACGGTCGCCCAGTCGGGCTCGGCGATGTCCACATACTCGAACGCATTCGCGATCGCTTCCGAGCCGCTCGCGCTTCCATCGGGGGTTTGCCAGTCGAGATAGATGAGCGAGCAGGTTCCCACCTGCCCGGGCGGCGCGAGGAAGGTGAGCCTCGAGTACGACTGCGAGACGATGGTGGCCTCGCCCTTCGACTGCGGCCCGCATGCGAAGCGAACGCCGGTCACGGTGTCGAGATAGCGACCCGTGACCGTGATGGACTGTCCGCCCTCGATGGTGCCGACGCTTGGCGAAAGCCCGGTGGCGCTCACCTCGACCGGGCCATCCTTCGCGACGCGGAACCCGATCGTCGGCTCGGAGGCGAACGGATCGATCGAGCTGCGGCCGTACGCCGTCATGCGCACGACATCGGTGGGACTTCCCGTAGAAAGCTGGAAGCTGCCGCCACGCACGACGGCAGGGCCAGACTTGGGTCCACGCGGATCGAACTCAGGGCTGTTCTGGTAGTAGTCGGCTGCGTAGAAGTCGTTGACGAACTCGCTGACATTGCCGGCCATGCCGTAGATGCCGAGTGCGTTGACAGGCTGCTCGAGCACCGGCCGCGGGCCGCACTGGAAGTTGAAGCAGTCGGTGAGGTCCGAGACGGAGTTGGTGCCCGTGTAGAACGCGGTGTTCAAGCCCGCGCGGTACGCGCGCTCCCACTCCGCTTCGGTCGGCAGGCGCGTTCCAGTCTGCGATGTGAAGCCCATCGCCATCACCTGCGAAACGAACTCGACAGGGAACGACGGGGATCCCTTCTCGTTCTGGGATGCCGACGAGTTCCAGTTGCCCCACGAGGTCCACTGCGACTGGGTGACCTCGGTGCGGCCGATGTAGAAGTCGCGCAGTTCGACGGTATGTACGGGCGTTGCGTCGGTTGGGCAGACCGTGTCGTCGGCGGGCTCGATGCAACCCATCTGGAAGCTGCCCGCGGGAACAAGCACGAGTTCGACTGGCTCGCCTTGGAAGCCGGTGCCGTTGGCGAACACGCGCCACGGAAGACCCGATGCCTCGATCGCGGCGCGCACAGCCGGGTCGGTCACGATCTTCGGGTCGGGCGACTCCTCGAGCACGGTGGCCCAGGACGGTGCCTGGGTGGCCGTGAAGGTGAACCCGCCCTCGAGCGTGTCACCGCTCGAGGGGCCTTCGACGACGACATCTACGGAGCCGACATCGCCCGCCGCCGTCACCGCGACGAGTGCGGTGTCGCTTGTGAACAGAACGGGCGCTGCGCGGCCGCCGATGACGACCTCGTGCACCGAGCCGAGGTTGCTGCCAACGATGGTGACTTCGGTGCCTCCCCATCGTGGACCGTTGTCTGGCGAGATCGACTTGATGACGGGCGCCTGCTCGCAGGTCTGGCCCCACAGAATGAGAAGCGTCGCGAGATCCGAGCCGTCGACCACGGTGTCGCGGTTGATGTCGGCAGAGCAGCCCGCGCAAGGCCCCCAGCTGACGAGCATTTCGGTCAGGTCGGCGCCTGAGACCGTGCCGTCGCGATCAAAGTCTGCATCGCAGGCAGACTGGGCGTGGGCGGCAGCCGGGAGGGCGAGCACGGCCAGCGACATCAGGACACGGAGGGGTGTGACAAGACCGAATCGGGCGGCAATCTTCTGCATGGGGGTTTCCTTGGGCGAGGGACGGATGCAGCGGCATCGCGCCCACCACAGGGGAAGACAAGAAAGTGCCGTGCGACACTTGATCGACTTCCGCAACTCGGACCCCGCGCGGAGGGAATCCAGCGTCCGAGACCTCTCCCGAGGCGCCCCTTCACACCAAAAGAGCCAACGGGCGGGGCCCAGAGGTCCCGCCCGTTGGCAAGGGGTGATGTCGTGACTGAGATGCTGAGAGGCTGGCCACAAAGGTCAGGGCCAGAGCCCCGGCCGCAGAAGCCTGCCGAACACCCCGACGGCTGCTTCCGCAACCAAAGGGGGCGATGCGATCAGAAGGAAACAGGAAAACTGCGCGCCGAACCCGGTCGTACTCGACGGGTTTTCGACTTTGCACGGTCGAACTCGGCGCAGAGACCTCCGCGCGAAGACATCTGCGCGAAGACATCGGCGGAGAGACATCGCGAAACGATGTTCAGCTCGCGCACCCGCAGGAACGCATGCTCAGGCAACGTGCCGCGGGCTGCTGACGAGCGCGAGGGCTGGATCGACCTCGGGCGCGGGCAGACGCGAGAATGCAGCTGCAACGCGTGCAGGCAGCAGACGCGCCGGGCGGAGCCGCATCGGCGTGCTGGGGGCACTCTCGACCGGGACACCGATCGCGTCGAGGAAGAGCCGGCGGCTGTCCTCGGTACCCGCGTCATGCTCGAGATAGTCACGCGCGAAGTCGCGCGCGTTCTCCCGAAGCTGCGCCTTCTCGAAGCCGTCGAGCACGGTCCAACGCTCGATCGCGTCGCGCCAGGCAGACTTGCTTTCGAGCGACAGGACCTCGAGCGCACCGCTTCCGTCTTGACGCCACGGAGTCTGGTCGCTCACAAGCACCGGCGTGCCGGCCGAGAGCGACTCGAGGACAACATGGCCGAAGTTCTCGCCACGCGACGGGAAGACGAAGAGATCGTGCTTCCCGAAGGCGCTGAACACATCGTCGGGCTTCACTTCACCCGCGTACGAGGCGCGGACATTCGCGGGAAGCGCGCCGAGCATCGACTCGCAACGGCTCCAGTACTCCGGCACATCGCGAAGACCATAGATCGTGAGCTCGACATCGCGCTTGACCGTCGAGAGGACCTCGAGCAGGAAGTCGAGGTTCTTCACGGGCGCGATGCGTCCGAGGAACACGAGCTTCAGCGTCTCGGCGGTGCTGGACGAGGTCAGCGCTGCGCGCACATCGCCGAGGTCAGAGGCAAACCGCGGAAGATCCGGGGCCACGGAGATATTGCTTGCGCGCGAACCCATGACGCGGCGGATGTCGGCCGCCTCGTGCGGCGCAGAGGCCTGCCAGATGAGCCCGTCGTAGAGCCCGGCGGCCTTGGCGCCGGCGAGATAGGCCCGCTTCTTCGCAGCCTTCTGGACAAGCGCGCTCGCAGCGAGCTCGCCGCGCGGGGCGATGATCCATGGGCAGCTCGGAACCTGCTTGAGCCGGCGAAGCATGAGCGGCAGCGCCGTCATGCGCGGGCTCATGAAGCTGTTGAGGTACACCGCGTCGTGCTGGGTCTCGCAGATGACCTTGCGCAGGCCGCGCATCGAGAGCGTGGCCGGGCTGGCGTAGTACACCTGCGCCTTGCCGACCTTGTTCCAGCCGTCGATACGGACGCCGTCATAGGGCTTCTGGTCGCCCCAATCGCGGTCGCGCGTCACGATGCGAAAGTCGATCTCATCGCCGAGCGAGGCGACGAGGTTCGCGATGGTGCGCGTTGGTCCACCGGCCCGGAAGCCAGGCAGGTAGTAGTCGATGAAGCAGAGAACGACGGGTCGTTCCATCTTTCAGTCCCTCCCCGCACCTGCCTTCGACCGAGCGTGCTTTCCGACTGCGCTTCAGGGGTGCTCCCTGGCGTGCAGCTGGCGATACCACTCTCGGGTCTTCAAACAGATGTGGATGACCACAGGCCGCAAAGCGACCGACGCCTCCTCTGGGAGGAGAACCTTCGCGCAGCGGCTCATTGCGAGAACGCAACGACACCACCGTGCTCGGCATGCCGGGTCTTCTTGGTTGTGGTCTTGGAGCGCGTTTCCAGCGCGCTCGCCCCTTTCTCACTCACGCGGCCCAGCCCCTTGCTGGAACGCGAACTTTTCCGACAGGCGAGAGTAATCCGATCCCAAAGCAATGCACGGAAGGCGCCCTGATTTGGACGAAGATTCGACAATTCCGCTTATGGCACCAATGCCGACATGCAGCCAGAAGACCCGATATCTGGCTGGCGCTGCGCACCGCTAAATGCCTTTCGCACAGGCACTTCGGTCGATTCTGCGCTGCCGGGGGCTCAAAGCTCACCGAGAGCCCCGTCAACGGGGTGTCACTGGTCACGCATCCGCAGCCGATTGGTCGCCCTACTGCGCACACGCGCCCCAGGCCGCGAGGAGCGTCGCGAGGTCCGCCGCGCCGACCTGCGAGTCGCCGTTCAGGTCAGCGACGCACGAGCCGCTGCACGGGCCCCAGCTCGAGAGCAGGATGCCGAGGTCGGCCGCGTCGACGATGCCGTTCGGGAAGAGGTCCGCGGGGCATGGCGGCGCAGCGGGGACGACGACGATGTCGCTCGGGTTCGAGACCGTGCCCGCGATCGTCGCTATGCGCGTGTAGATCTTGTAGCCGTTCGTCGTGAGCGTCGAACCCACCGGTACCACGAGCTGCTGCGTGTAGATCGCCTCGGCGGTCTTGCCCGACGCGTTGTTGTGGTTGTCGGCGAGCGACACATTCGCGCCCGCGCGCAGGCGCAGCGCGCCGAGCGGGTAGTTCGTCGCCGCGAAGCCCGGGTCGACCGCGCCCAAGTCGCGCGACAGCACTTCGACCGACTGGAGCGAGCCCGGGCCCACGCCCGTCAGCTCGAGCGTCGCCTGGTCCATGACGAAGCGGTTCGACGCGTTGATCGCGACATCGAAGTTTCCGCCGACGCGCAGCCACCACACGGGGTCGGGCAGCACGATCGACGACTCCGCGCTCACGACATAGTCGCCGCCGATCGAGTAGCCGTCGCCGGGGCTCGGGGGCAGGAAGTTCGTGTCGACCTCGCCCGTGATCGTGCCGGTGTTCGTGAGCATGCCGTAGATGTAGAGGATGCCGCGCTGAACGACGGTGGAACCGGCGTTCGTGTAGTTCGCGAAGACATCGGTGTCGCCCGCGCAGCGGTTCTGGGCGCCGACAGCGGTCGTCACCGCTTCCGCGAGGACCGGGCCCTGCAGGTAGCAGACGCCGCCCGAGGTCGTCGCGAGGTTCTGGTTCACGAGCAGGGTCGAGCCGCGCTGCAGGAGTTGGCCGCCGCTCGAGACGGTCAGTTGCTCGAAGGCGAGCGTGCCGGCCTGCGGCGCCGAGAGGTCGCCGGCGACGGTGAGACCGCCAGACGAGACATCGGGCGACTTCTCGAAGACGGTGTTCGTCGCGAGGTTGAGCAGCGTGTTCGCGTTGATGGTGAGCGGCTCGAGCGCCACGAAGTTGAAGCGCTTCTGCGAGCTGTCGAGCACGCCGGTCGCCTGCGCGAAGGCGAGGTTGCCGACGAGAAGGCGGTTGCCCGCCGACGAACTGTTGATCGCCGAGGCGAGGCTCGGGTAGCCGGCGTTGAAGGTGTCGTTCCAGACGCGATAGTTGCCGAAGATGCGGACGGAGCCTTGGTCAATCGTCGAGCCGACATCGTCGGTGCGCGCGCCCGCGGCCACGGTGTCGCCCGACAGCGAGACGGCGCACCCAAGCGCATCTCCACCCACGCCGTCGGCCGACGCCACGGTGGCGATCGCGGACCATGTGCCGGCCGCCCGCCCGAACATGCGGATGCTGCCCTGGTTCTGGTTCAGTCCGACATCGTCCGACTGCGCGCCCGCGGCGATGATGTCGCCCGACAGCGAGACGGACGAGCCAAGTTCATCGTTCGCGGCGCCGTCCGCGGCCGTCAGCGTGGCTTGCGCCACCCACGAGAGGCCGCTGCGCGTGAACACGCGCACGCTGCCTTGCGCGTTGTTCGAGCCGATGTCGTCGCCCGGCGCGCCGATCGCAAGCGTGTCTCCCACAAGCGACACCGACTGGCCGAAGCTGTCGCTCGCTGCGCCGTCGGATGCGGACAGCGTGCCCTGCGCGAGCCACGAGCCGATCGCGCGCGAGTACATGCGCACGGTGCCCTGGAATGCGTTCGAACCGACCGAGTCGTTCGGCACGCCGACCGCGAGCATGTCGCCCGAGAGCGACACCGACCAGCCGAAGTTGTCGAACGACGCGCCATCCGAAGCGGTCAGCGTCGCTTGCGTCGCCCATGTCGTTCCAGATCGCCCGAACACCCTCACGCTGCCTTGGCTCCCATTCGATCCGACGGTGTCGGAGACGACGCCGATCGCAAGCAACTCGCCGGAGAGCGATACGGACCAGCCGAAGTTGTCGCCCGCGGCGCCGTCGGATGCGGTCAGCGTCTGCTGCGCCGTCCAGGTGCTGCCGCTCCGCGTGAACACGCGCACGCTGCCTTGGCCCGCATTCGCGCCGACTGTGTCGTTCCACACTCCGACCGCGAGCGTGTCGCCCGAGAGCGACACGGACCAGCCGAAACCGTCGTTCGAACCGCCATCGCTTGCGGTGAGTGTCTGCTGCAGGACCCATGCACTACCGCTACGAACATAGACGCGCACGCTGCCTTGACCGACGGTCGCTCCGACCTGATCGCCGGGCATGCCGACCGCAAGCGTGTCTCCCGACAGCGACACCGAGTGGCCGAACAGGTCGTTCGCCGCGCCATCGGAAGCCGCGACGGTGGCGAGCGCGGGATGGAGGTCGTTCAGCGTCTGCGCATGAACGGCGGTGGCCGGCGCGAGAGGTGCGAGCAGCGCGAGGATGAGGTGCTGGGTCGTAAGTCGCATCGAATCGATTCCAAAATCCGCTGGGAAACTCGGGCTACGCCGTAACTTTCAAGCGCAGTCGCGAGGTTGAGTATGTCTCCGTTCCGCGCGGAACCGCAGAATCTCCCAGCAGAGCCGCCGAATTGACGAATATCAACCGCGGGCGCTCCTGGGAGGCGATCGCGCGTTTCGGCGGAGATGTCGCCGTAAATCTTGGTTTGACAGGGCGATACGCCAGCGATTTCCCTGCCGCGGAAGGTCGTGCTACACTTCCCGCGTCGGGCGCTTAGCTCAGCTGGCTAGAGCGCACGGATCACACCCGTGAGGTCACTGGTTCGAGTCCAGTATCGCCCATCAAATGAGCGGCCCCTGTCTGCGGACAGGGGCCTCTCGCGTTTTCAGGGGCGTATCGACTCGGGCGTCTCTCTGCGGACAGGGGCCTCTCGCGTTTTCAGGGCGTATCGACTCGGGCGTCTGTCTGCGGACAGGGGCCTTTCTTGCCTCTGCTGGAAACCGTGCTGCTGGCGCCCATGCCACTTGGAGCCCGTCGCCACTTGACTGCCTCCGCGTACCCGCTGGTACCCGCTAGGTACTCGGCACGGCTCGGGGCGCGGGTCGGGCCACAGGCTCCGACACGCCGCGCCGCTCCTCCGCCAGCCGCTTCCGCATCCGCTCAAGCCGCGTGCGGTGCGCGGGATCGCCCGCGGCGTCGCGTTCCTCGAACGGGTCGTTGCGCAGGTCGAACAGCTGCTCGACGCCGAACTCCGGCCACGCGATGAACTTCCAGTCGCGCGTCACCAGCGCCTCGGACGCTGGAATGAAGTCCTTGTCGCGGATCGTCGGGTGCTCGTAGAGGAACTCTTGGCGCCACGGTGTGCTCAGCGCGTCCGACCGCGGGAGATAGAGCGTCGAGAAGTCCCGCCCCTGCATGCCCGCGGGCGGCGCGATTCCCGCGGCGGCGAGGACCGTGGGCGCGAGGTCCACATTCAGCGTGAACTCGGCGCTCGTCGACCCGCGGCGCGCGGCGTCCATGCGCGGGTCGCGCACGACGAGCGGCACGCGGATCGACTCCTCGAACGGATACCACTTGTCGGCCAGCCCGTGCTCGCCGTGCAGGTAGCCGTTGTCGGTCGTGAAGATCACGAGCGTCTCGTCGAGCACACCTTCGCGCCGCAGCTCGTCGACGATCCGTCCGCATGCCGCGTCGACCTCGGTCACGAGGCGGTAGTAGTTCTTCATGAACTCCTGGTACCGCTCGGGCGTGTCGAACCGCCAGCCCCAGCGCCGGCGGCCTTCGTTGCGCTCGTTCGCAAGAAACGATGGCAGCGCGCGGAACGCAGCATCGGTCGCCGTGTGCGGCACGGGCACGGAGACATCGCGGTAGAGCGCCATGCTCGCAGGCTGCGGCAGATACTGCTGCGGGTTGCCATCCTCCGCGTGCGGCGCGAAGAACGCGACCGTGAGGCAGAACGGCTTGCCCTCGGGCCGCGTGCGCAGGAACTCGAGCGCGTCACGCTCGTTCTTCTCGGTGACATGCACGCGCGTGCCGTCGGGCCCCTTCACCCAATGCGTGCCGTTCGCGAGCCGCCCAGCGCCGAAGTCGTACTCCGCCGCAGGGAACGCGCCGTTGTGCCACTTGCCGACATGGCCGACCCAATAGCCCTGCGCGCGCAGCTGCGCGGGGAATGTCTCGCTCCACGGCGTGGCGAACATGTCGAACCCGCGGCACCCGTGGCGCGACATCCACTGCCCCGTGATCATGCTCGCGCGGCTCACGCCGCAGATCGCGGTGGTGACGGAGTTGTGCGTGAAGCGCACGCCCTCGCCCGCGAGCGCGTCGATCGCGGGCGTGCGCACGACCCGATTCCCCGCACAGCCGAGCGTGTCGTGGCGCCAGTCGTCTGCGTACAGCAGCACGATGTTGAGCGGGCGCTGCGGCGGCGCAGGATTCGGCGCAGGCATGCTCGCGCAGCCCGATCCGAACAGCGGCGCCAGCGCGACGACAAGAAGCGCGAGCCTCAAGCCCCGCCCCAGATCTTCCGCATCAGCGCGAACACCTCGGGCTCCTGCTCGATGAGCTCGCCGCGATTGAACGGCTCGAAGTCGTTGACGCCGAAGTACGCCTCGGTCATTTCCGCGAAGAACTCCATCTGATTCGTACACCCGTAGTGGGGCTCGAGGTCGCCGTCGATATGCCGGATGCTCGCGTAGCGCGGCTTCGCGCGGAACTTCTCCCACGCGGCGACGATCTCGGCGTCGTCGAACCCGAGCTTCTGGTCGTGATACGCGTGCGCGAGCTCGTGCAGCACCGACCACGGCTGCACCGTCTGGTGGCGGTGCGACGACCACTCGCTCGCGTCGGGAATGTGCACCGCCCGCGCGAGCCGCTCGCTATAGCCATGCTCGACGAGCCACTCGCGCGACGGGTGGTACTGCGCGCTCGTGAGCTCGCCATGCGCGAGGTCGATCTGGATCACGATCTCGCGGAGGGCGGTCACCTTGTCTGGAGGCAGGATGAACGCGATCTCGTAGAGACGATTCGAGAGAAGCCGAAGCGCATGCTCGCCGATCGGCTTGCCTTCGCCCGACTTTCCATCGGTCTCCAGCAGACGGTCGTCGATACGCACCTTCCAACCCTCGATCTCGCGCTCGGTGTGCGACACGGGCTTCGGCGGAAGCGACGCGCGGGGGCGCTCGGCCACGGAGCGGCCCGCGAGCATGGGCGCGCTGCAGGTCTTGCACGGCTGCGCGCGGTCGGACGCCGCGCATCCGAACAGACCGCCAACCGATGCGAGGACGACGGCACGCAAGATCGAATCACGCATCCGCGCATGAGATAAGAAGCACACCGCAGACGCAAGCCCTTCGTCCGGATTCCTGCGCGCGCTACCCTGCCCGCATGCACTTCCGCCTTGCCGACGACCGCGACGACGACGCGCTGTGGCGCATCATCGAGCCGACCGTGCGCGCGGGCGAGACCTGGGCCCTGCCCCGCGACTGGACGCGCGAGGCCGCGCTTGCGTACTGGCGCGCGCCGTCGCTCGAAACATGGGTGGCGGATCGCGGCACCCCCGACGCCCGCGATGTCGTGGGCACCTACTTCCTGCGCCCCGCGCAGCTTGGGCCCGGCTCGCACATCGGGAACGCCGGCTACATGGTGCGCCCCGATGCGTGGGGCCAAGGCGTCGCGGGCGCGATGTGCGACCAATCGATCGAGCGCGCGCGCGAACGCGGCTTTGCCGCGATCCAGTTCAACTTCGTGGTGTCGACGAACGCCCGCGCGGTCGCGCTGTGGGAACGCAAGGGTTTCCGCGTGATCGGCCGCTCGCCCGGCGCCTACATGCACGCGACGCTCGGCGCGGTCGACAGCCTGATGATGCATCGCACGGTGTGAAGACCGCGCGGCGTGATGGCGCGACTTCCCGCTATGCTCCAACGATGCTCGCCTCGCCAAAGACCATCGGTCCAATCGCGATCTCCGCGTTCCTCGCCCTGATGCCGATCGGATGCGGCGGAGACGCGCCTGCGACGGCGCCTGCACCGACCGCACCCACTGCGCCCCCAGCCGCCACCGCCCCCGCCGCTCCCAAGGCTGCGTCGGGCGCGGCGCTCGAGTACCAGGCGGTGCTCGCCAAGTTCCCCGATTCAAGCAGCGAGAACGCGCGCTACCTCGTCTTCAACACCATGGGCATCTCGCTCGACGCCTCGAGGGCGAAGGGCTCGTGGCCGTCGCTCGCTCGCACGCTCGAGCAGGCGCAGCCGCAGATCGAGGCGCTGCTGCGCGTCACGGAGATGAGCGACTGCACATTCGCCGAGGTCACCTCCGACGGCAAGACTCGCAAACTGCCGCCCGAGACCATCGAACTGTTCCGAGGCATTCGCAACGGCGGCGCGATGCTTGCGGCCGATGCGGCGCGCACCTTCGTCGCGGGCGACACCGCGGGCGCCGCGCGGCGCGCTGCGGGGCTCGCCTCGATGCTCCGTCACATCGCGGGGAGCGGCCTGCCGACCTCCGGCGAGTTCGCGACCGACCTCCTCACGCGACTCGACGCGATCGTGCCGCCGATGACGGCAGGCGTCAACGGCACGAAGCTCACCGATGCCGACCGCGCCACGCTGCTCGCGGCGCTGGACACGCTGAATCCAACGGATCCGTGCGGGTACGCGGACGGAGCTGCAAACAACGCATTTGCGGCAAAGCAAGCGGCCACGCTCGCCAAGCTGAAGGCCGGCCTCGGCGGTTGACGCTCGGGCTTTGGTGCGCGCCGAGGCGCGTGCGTCGGGGGCTCGACTGCTACGCTTGCCGCGGCGAATCCCAATGCGCACCCGCGTCCGCGTACCAGAACTCATGGACGATCCCGCGCTCGACGCGGCGGCGCACGACCAGGCGCTTGCGGGGCTTGCGCGGCTGAACGCGTGGTCGCGCAGCCACTGGCTGCTCTGGGACGGGATTGCTCGGCACGCACGCGAAGTGAACGCCGAAGGCCGCGCACTGCGCGTGATCGACATCGCGACCGGCTCGGGCGACGCGCCCATCGCGATGGCGTTGCGCGCGCGGCGACACGGGCTCAAGATCGATTGGACGCTTTGCGACGCGAGCGCACACGCGCTGTCGGTGGCCACCGCGAGAGCCACTGCCGCGGGCGTGACGGTGAACACGATCGTCGCCGATGCGATCGCCGCCCCGCTTCCCTGCGAAGGCGATCTCGTCACCTGCTCGCTCTTCCTGCATCACTGCGATCCCGGCGACGCCACGCGCGTCCTCGCGCACATGGCCGCAGCGGCCGCGCGCGCGGTGGGCGTCACCGATCTCGACCGCACGCGCCGCGGGCTTGCGCTCGCGTGGCTTGGCTCTCGCGTCCTCAGTCGCTCACCCATCGTGCATTTCGACGCGCTCGCGAGCGTGCGCGCCGCGTTCACGCGCGACGAAATCACGGCACTCGCGGGCACGGCTGGCCTTGCCGAAGTCTCCGTGCGGTCGGCATGGCCTGCGCGCTGGACGCTGTGGTGGAGGCGCCCATGAGCGAAAGCACGGCATTCGATATCGCGGTCATCGGCGCTGGGCCCGCGGGTACTTGCGCTGCACTCGCCGCTGCGCGCGCGGGTGCGCGCGTGGTGCTTGTCGACCGTGGCGCCATGCCGCGCGCGAAGGTGTGCGGCTGCTGCCTCGCTGCGTCGGGCGTCGCCGCGCTGCACGCTGCAGGCGCGGGCGACGCGCTCGCGGGCGCGGTGCCGTTGCGTGCGATCCGCGTGGCGAGCGGCGGGCGCGCGATGACGCTCGCGCGCGAGGCTGGTGTTGCGATCGGCCGTGAGGAACTTGACGCGCGCTTGGTCGACCTCGCGCGGCGCACGGGCGTCGAGGTGCGTCTCGAGACCTCCGTGCGCGTGCGCTCCGACCGTGCGTTGCAGATCACGAGCGGCGATCGCGTCTCGACGCTTCACGCGAACACGGTCATCGTGGCCGACGGACTCCAAGGCGGCGCGCTCGACGAGGTGCCGGGATTCGAGTGGCGCGTGGCCGCGCGCAGCATGATGGGCTTCGGCGCCGTGCTGCCCGCGAACGCGCTCGATTGCCCGATCGGCGAGATCCACATGCATGTCGGCCGCGACGGCTACATCGGCGTGGTGCGGCTGCCGTCGGGCGAACTCGATGTCGCGGCGGCCGTCGCGCCCGCTGCGCTCAAGCGCGCAGGAAGCGTGGCGACCTGCGCGCGCATGCTGCTTGCCGCCATCGCGCACGATTCGCAGGCGGTCGCGCATGCGCGCTGGCGCGGCACGCCACAGCTGACGCGCACGCGCGCGCGCGTCGCGGCGCCCGGCATTCTCGTCGTCGGCGACGCGGCCGGCTACATCGAGCCCTTCACGGGCGAAGGCATGTCGTGGGCGATCGCGACAGGTCTCGCCGCAGGCGAACTCGCCGCGCGCGAGCCCGCCGCCGCGCACCTTGCGTGGCCGTCGCGATGCGCGGCACTCGTCGCGCGCCCGAAGTGGCGCTGCCGCGCGATCGCGCTTGCGCTGCGCAGTCCGCTTCTTGTCCGCGCGGCGATCGTGGTCGGCGCACGCATCCCGCAGCCGTTCGAGCGGCTCGCGGCGCGCCTTGAAGGCGCGGTGCTCTCATGAACGAGCCCGTGATCCGCGCGATCGGCACCGCCACGCCGCCCGAGCGCCTCACGCGCGAGGCGTGGCTTGCGTTTGCGGATCGCATCACGCCGCGCGAAGTCTCCCGCGCGCTCCTCGCGCGGCTCGCAGACCGCAGCGAGATCGAGTCGCGCGGCGCCGCGGCCGCGACCGAACCGCCCTTCTACCCAGATAGTCTCCCGCCCGGCACCGCGGCGCGCATGCAGCTCTGGTCACGCGCCGCGCGGGCAATGGCCGAGCACGCGGCGCGCGAGGCGCTCACGGCCACGAACGCCGACCCAGCGTCGGTCACGCATGTCGTCACGGCCTCATGCACTGGCTTCGAGTCGCCCGGCATCGACGCACACCTCATCGAGCGGCTCGGGCTCTCACGCGCCGTCACGCGCGTCAACATCGGTTTCATGGGCTGCCACGCCGCGGTCAACGCGCTCGCGGTCGCGCGAAACGCCACACTCGCCGACCCCGCCGCGCGCGCGCTCGTCGTGTGCGCAGAGGTCTGCTCCGCGCACTTCCACTACAGCGCGCGGGTCGACCAGCTGATCGCGAACACGCTCTTCGGCGACGGCGCCGCGGCGGCGGTCGTCGAAGGCGCGCGTCATGCAGCGCCGCACGCCCCGCTGCTCGCAGCCACGCACTCGCTGCATCTTTCGGGCAGCGAGCGCGAGATGGCGTGGACGGTCGGCGACCACGGCTTCGAGATGACGCTCGGCGCGCGCGTGCCGGACATTCTGCAGGCCGAGGTCGGCGCGTGGGTCGCGTCCACGCTCGCGACGCACGGCCTCGCGATCGGCGATGTCGGCGCGTGGGCGATCCATCCCGGCGGCCCGCGCGTGATCGAGTCGGTGCTCGCGTCGCTCGGCCTCCCCGCACTCGCAGGCGATGCCAGCCGTGCGATCCTGCGCGCGCACGGCAACATGTCGAGCGCAACGCTTGTCTTCATCCTCGAGCGGCTCTTGCGCGCGAACGCACCACGCCCATGGGTCGGGCTTGCATTCGGCCCCGGTCTCGTGGGCGAGATGGTGGTCGTGCGCTGACGCGCGATACCATGCAGTCCATGCGTTCTTTCGTGCGTCTCTCGATCGTCTCCGTCGCGCTCCTCTCCACGCCGTTCGCGTTGATTCAACCCGTTGCGTCCGCTGCGGTCGCGCCGGCCTCCACCACCTGGTCGTCGCGGACCGAGGCCTACATCGACGCCGCGCGGAACCGCACGCTCGAGGCCGCGGAAGCGAAGGGCATCGAGCTCCCGCGCGACTATCTCGCGTGGATCGACGGCGACCCCGTCGTGCGCATGAGCGTCTACGGCTGCCGCGCCGACGCGCTGCCCGTGCTGCTCAAGCTGCGTTCGCTCGAGATCGATCTCGGCGAAGACACCGTGCGCCGCGACTACACGCAGCTCGCGCTCGCGTTCGCGATCCAGGACTCGTACGCCAAGCGCGGCGCGCAGGGAACTCCGTGGAATGACGCGGACGGCGCCAAGAGCCCCGAAGCGCTGCCCGATGTCTCGTCGCGTGCGCCGCTTTCGCTCGAGATTCCCGGCGACCCGCGCGTGCGCGTCGACACCAAGGACCCGTCGCGGCCGCTCGACCGCGACGACCACATCATCAACTTCCTCGAGGACCATCCTGAAATCGAGGAGGAGATCGAGGTCAAGGAACTCCCGCCGCTCGAATACGACGACAAGGGCATCGCGAAGCCACAGCGCGCGGCCGTCGCCGTCAAGAAGAAGATCAAGCGCCCGCTGCGCGCAGCCGATGTCATCGCCTCGCGTGCGCTTCAGGAGGAGTTCAACGCCTATATGGCCGCGCACGGCCACCCCGAGGTCAAGCTCGACTGCGGCGAGCGCGCCGTCTTCTGGGGCTCGACCGAGGCGATCAATGACAAGGCGCTCCGCGACCGCATCGCCGAGGCGCACGAGCTCTTCCACGACGCCTACCGCGCGAAGGGCCGCATGCCCGCTGCACGCGACCGCGCGCCGACCGCCGCCGAGTCGATGGCATGGTTCATCCGCAACGACCGCTGGGCGTTCAGCGAGAAGGACCGCGCGGCACGCGCATGGCCGCGCTTCCCGCTGAACGCGCCGTGGCCGGTGCTTCTGATGCTCGCCGCCGACGACCAGCCGCTGCGCGAGCGCGAGGACATCTGGCTGAAGTTCCGCGACAACGGCGAGTTCCGCACCTACGGCGAGTACATCGGCGGCATCGCGCAGCAGTTCGACATGCAGAGCGCGCGGCGCGTGGCGCCGATCGCATTCAGCTACGGCTCGATCCAGATGATGTGGAAGGACGGCGGCGTGTGCGGCACGATGGGCAACATCGGTGCGCGCACGCACCGCATCGTCGGCCAGCCCGCGTCGACCGCGGGACAGCCGGGCCACTGCGCGATCGTGTTCATGGAGTACGACGCGAAGACGAAGGAGTACCGCTGCAAGGGCGGCCAGTACGCGACGGGTGGCGACGAGGTCACCACCGTGCACGCGGGCTGGAACTACGACGACAAGGGCGGGCGCAAGCCGATGGTGTTCCATCAGTCGGTCGCGTGGGGCGTGAATGCGGGAATGCCGTCGTTCATCGAGGGCCTCGCGATGGTGCGCGCCTTCAACGCAATGTCGGCCGAGGAGCGCGCCCGCGAGTGCGTGCCCTTCGTGAAGGCTGCGCTTGCGGAGAATCCGTTCGCGCTCGCGGCGATCACCTCAGCGCTCGAGAACGCGCCCGACGCGAAGTCGGCGCTTGCGATCGCCGATGCGTGCGCGGAGCGGTTTGAGAAGGCGACCGACGCGAAGAAGCATGCGCTCTACCGCTCGACCGTGCGCGACCTCGCGCACGCGCGCATCGAGCAGTTGCCGGCGCCCGCGACCGCCGATGAGAGTGCGAAGCTGCTCGAATCGCTCGAGCGCCAGGGCTCGACCAATGGCGCGCTGCTCGCGCGTTGCTGGCGTGGGGTCGGGGGCGACGACGAGTTCGTCAAGCGCTGCAAGTCGGAGATCGACGCCTACCTCGCGTCTCCTGAACGCGGCAAGGACAAGCGCGCCGCGCAGAAGTTCGCGGCCGAGATCAACGGCTGGGCGAAGACCGTCGCGCGCCCCGCGAAGAAGCGCTGGGCGGAACAACTGCTCGTGGCGTTCGAGAGCAAGGAGACGATCACCGTCCGCGGCAAGGAGCAGGTCGACCCTGCGGTCGAGGCGCTGCGCAAGATCGCAGGCGTGAAGGTCCCGGCGAAGAAGTGAAGCCGAACCGGCGCGCGAGCACCGAACTCCTGGGCGCCAGCAGGCCTCAGCCTGCTGAACCACGGACGCCGGAGTCGACGGCTGGCAGCATCCGCTTCGCAGACTGAAGTCTGCGGGCACCCATGCCCGTCGTGTCCAACGGCTTGACGAGCGCTCACCCACCGTACTGTCGCGTGAGAAACGCCCGATGTTCCGCATTCGATACCGCCTCCAGCCACGCGCCGTTCGCGAGGTACCAGCGCACGGTGTCGGCAAGCCCCTGCTCGAACGCCGCCGTCGGGCGCCAGCCGAGTTCGCGCGCGATCTTCGCGCTTGAGATCGCGTAGCGCCGGTCGTGGCCGGGCCGGTCGGCGACATGCACGATTTGCCCCGCGTAGCTCGCGCCATCCGCGCGCGGGCGCTCGCGGTCGAGCACGGCGCACAGCGCCCGCACGAGCGCGAGGTTCGTCTTCTCGCAGTCGCCGCCGATGTTGTAGACCTCGCCCGTGCGGCCTGCCTCGAGCACGCGCACGAGCGCGCGGCAGTGGTCGTCGACATGAATCCAGTCGCGCACCTGCTCGCCGTCGCCGTAGATCGGGATCGACTTCCCTGCGAGCGCGCGCTCGATCACCACGGGGATCAGCTTCTCAGGCATCTGCCGCGGCCCGTAGTTGTTCGAGCAGTTGGTGACGACGACGGGCAGCCCGTGCGTACGGTGCGCCGCGCGCACGAGGTGGTCGGCGGCAGCCTTGCTTGCCGCATACGGGCTGTTCGGGCGGATCGGCGACTCCTCCGTGAACGGCGCGTCGGCGGGCGCGAGGCTGCCGTACACCTCGTCGGTCGACACATGCACGAAGCGGAAGCGCGCGCGCGCATCGTCGGGCAGCGACTGCCAGTGCGCCCGCGCCGCCTCGAGGAGCCGCTGCGTGCCGACGATGTTCGTCTGCACGAACTCCTCGGCGCCCATGATCGAGCGGTCGACATGCGACTCGGCCGCGAGATGCAGGATGGCGCAAACGCGGTGCTCCGCAAGGACCGCCAGGCAGCGCTCGCGGTCGCAGATGTCGGCGTGCACGAAGGTGTGCCGCTCGGGATGCGCGAGACCCGCGAGATTCTCGCGGTGCCCCGCGTAGGTCAGCTTGTCGAGCGTCACCACGGGCCCGTCGACGGCGGCGTTCAGGTGCCGCACGAGATTGCTGCCGATGAAGCCGGCGCCGCCCGTCACGAGGATGGCCGAGGAAGGAATCGCCACGGTTTGCAGTGTATCCCGCCACGCACCGCGCTCCCCCGCTCGGGTACATTTCCTCCCCTATGCCTACGCAGCAGCTGCCCATTCTCGAGTTCGTCGCGCGCAACTACAAGAACTTCAACGCGCGCTCGACCCGCGACGCCCTCTTCGCCTACTGGGACCATGTCTCGAAGGGCGGCAAGATGTACTGGGCCGTCGCCGGCGCGATGAGCTCGGCGCAGCTCGGCATCACGCTCGCCCCCGCGATCCGCGCGGGCCTCGTGCACGGCCTCTCGGTGACGGGCGCGAACCTCGAGGAGTCGCTCTTCCGCCTCGTGGCGCACCACAGCTACAAGGACTTCCCCGAGTACCGCTACTTCACGAAGGAGGACGACACCAAGATCCTCAAGCAGCGCATGCGCCGCGTCACCGACACGAGCATCCCCGAGGACGAGGCGTTCCGCTCGGTCGAGAAGATCCTCGTCCCGATGTGGCTGAAGGCGACGAAGAACGGCGAGCGCCGCTACTGGCACGAGTACTTCTACGAGCTCGTGCTGTCGCTGCCGAAGTCGAAGTTCGAGGGCAACCCGGACGACTGCTGGCTGCTCGCGGCCGCGAAGGCGAACCTGCCGATCGTGGTGCCGGGGCACGAGGACTCGACCTTCGGCAACATCTTCGCGTCGCATGTGAAGTTCGGCGAGTGCAGCGCCTCGATCGTGAAGAGCGGCATCGAGTACATGGCCGGCTTCTACGACGACTACAAGCGGCTGTCGAAGGGTGCGGGCATCGGCTTCTTCCAGATCGGCGGCGGCATCGCCGGCGACTTCCCGATCTGCGTGGTGCCGAGCATCAAGTACGACCTGCAGGAACCCGTGCGTCCGTGGGCGTATTTCTGCCAGATCAGCGACTCGACGACCTCGTACGGCTCGTACTCGGGCGCGACGCCCAACGAGAAGATCACCTGGGACAAGCTCACCGAGAAGAC
>JBEAUK010000103.1:0-2819 GCA_041161465.1 Planctomycetota bacterium
CCGACTTCTGCGCGATGTGCGGCCACGACTGGTGCAGCGTGCGCATCTCGAAGGAGATCCAGGAGTTCGCGTCGGGCAAGGACGAGGAGTACCAGCGCGGCAAGCCCGTGAAGAGCGCCGCCCTCACGCCCGAGCAGCAGGAGATCCTCGCGAAGCGCGGCGTCCTCAGCCCCGAGGAGATCCACAAGCTCGCGTCGAAGACGAAGAAGGCCGTCGGCGCCGCCACCGGCGAGAAGGCCTCGTGCCACTCCGACTATGTCGACCCCACGACCGCGCAGGCGGTGCAAGCCGAGAAGACCGGCGAGAAGCTCGTCCAGGTGAACCTCGGCCCGGCGTTCAACATCCCAACCGGTGACCGCGTGGTCTGACCCGCCCGACCGAAAGGTCGCTTGGTGCGGGCTGACGGATTGATGCGGCATCCCATGTAGCCGTCGGTTTCCGCGGCGTCTTTCGCCATGGGACAAATGTCACGATCCATGCGATAGTGCATACATGAGGACCGCGCTCTCCAAGCTGCGGCGGCTACTCCCGTTCCTGGTGGGCGGCGTTGTCATCACCCTGTTCGTCGCGTGGGGCCTGCCGATCATGCTCGCGTCGCGCGGCGCGGGCGCGATGGGGGCGCCGACGCTTCAGTGGCTCGGAGAGCCATCGGAAATCAAGAACGACGAGCAGGGCTTCGGCCTCAACATCGCCCACACGGCTGCGAGCATGCCGGCCATGCAGGTGCACCGCGGCATCCTCGCAGACCGCTATGTCGCCTTGCGCAGCGAGATCGGCTCGAGCTGGCCCGTGGGCGAACTGATGGAGATGCGCCTCGAGCACGAGATCGAGATGGTGAAGCGAATCCCGCCGGCCTATGTGGTGGTCTCGCCACCCGCGGGCGACGAGGCACGCTACGCGCGCATCGACACAGCGCTCGTCGGCTGGCCGTTCCGCGCGTTCCGCAGCGAGGCCTGGTACCTCGCCGACGACAACGGCATGGGACACGAGGCGATGCCGGAACTCCACGGCAACTGGAACCTCGGGCTCGTGGATGGGCAACTGATGCTCGTACCGCATCAGCCGCTCTGGCTTGGCATCGCTGGAAACCTCGTCTTCTGGTCGAGCCTCTCGTGGGCCGTGGTCGCATTCCCGCTCGCGATCCGCCGCCGGCGCCGCGAGAAGTACGGCAAGTGCGTGAAGTGCGGCTACGCGATCGATCCGCATGCGGTGAAGCGCATCGAGGTCTGCCCCGAGTGCGGCGCTTCCTTCCGGCGTGATCCACTCGGCTTCGCCCACAGCCCCGAGATGCACTTCCAGAACGCATATGTCTGGATCATCTTCATCTCGAGCCTCGACATCATGCTCACCTGGAAGATCCTCATCCGCGGCGGCATCGAGGTGAATCCGGTCGCCGCAGTCGTCATCGATGCGTGGGGCATGCACGGCGCCATCGCATTCAAGTTCGCGCTGATGATGTGGGTGATCGTCGCGTGCGAGATCCTTGCGCGGCTCAAGCGAAACGCAGGTCGATTCCTCGCGGGCGCCGCGATCGTGATCAGCGCATCACCCGTGGTGTGGTCGCTCTTCCTGCTCGTCGTGCACGAGTTCTTCCCGGAGTGAGCGTTCGGCGGTCACCGCCGCATCGCCCGCTCGATCTCGGCCACCGTCTTCGGGATCGCCGCGGTGAGGTTCACGCCGCCAGCCTTCTTGGTCACGAGGATGTCGTCCTCGATTCGCACGCCGAAGTTCTCGTTCGGCAGGTAGATGCCCGGCTCGATCGTGATGACCGCGTTCTCAGGAACCGGTCCCTCCGGCGTGATGTCGTGGACCTCGAGGCCGAGGTGGTGTCCCGTGCCGTGGAAGTACGCGTCGCCGTAGCCCGCCTTCGTGATGACATCGCGCGCGGCCTTGTCGATCGCGGCGAAGGTCGTGCCCGCCTTGGTCGCGGCAATCGCCGCGAGCTGCGCCTCGAGCACGATCTCGTAGATCTCGCGCTGACGCGGCGAGAACTTGCCGTTCGCCGGGAAGGTGCGCGTCACATCGCACGCGTAGCCCATGTACTCGGCGCCCGAGTCGATGAGGATCACATCGCCATCCTTCAGCGGCTCGCGGTTCGCGTGGTAGTGGAGCACCGTCGCGTTGAACGCCCCGCCCGCGATCGTGCCGTACGCGGGCTTGCGCGCGCCGTTCGTGCGGTAGCCGTGCTCCGCGAGCTCCTGCACATCGAACTCGGTGATGCCGGGCTTGAGGCCGCGCAGCACCGCGTCGTAGCCCTTCGCGGTGATGTCGGCCGCGCGCTGCATGAGCGCGAGCTCTGACTTCGACTTCGCGGCGCGCATGACCGCGAGCAGCTGCGTGTGATCGACGAACGACGAGCCGGGGATGCGCTCCGCGCTCTTCCGGAAGACATCGAGGTCTGGCGACACGGGCGCCGTGTGCGCCGCGAGCGGGTGAAGCAGCGCAAACCGCTTCGCGCGCTTGGTCGCCTCGAGCAGGAACCGCGCGAACGCATTCGTGCGCATGATCGTGCCCACGCCGTACTTCGCCTTGAGCTTCGACGAGATCTCCTCGCGGAAGCCGTCCCACTTCTCGAGCTCGGGGTTGAGCGGCTTGAGGAAGAGGATCACGCGCCGCGCCTCGACCGGGTTGAGCGGGTCGAGAAGGAGCACGGCGCCAGCCTCGTCGGTGATGCCGGTCAGGTACTGAAAGTGCGGGTGCGCGCGGAAGTCGCCGTGCAGGCTCGCGTCCATGTCGCCCGCAAACACGAGCGCGACGGAGTCCTTGAGGGCCTTCAGCACGCTCTCGCGGCGCGAGGCGTACTCGGCGAGCGCGATCCC
>JBEAUK010000129.1:0-23835 GCA_041161465.1 Planctomycetota bacterium
ACGGGCCGGCAGCGCAGCGCCTCGGTGTAGGCCTTGTACGACCAGATCGAGGTGTCGATGTACGCGGCGGTGTCGTTCTCGCCGAGGAAGTTGAGCGGCAGCAGGCCGAACTGCACCGTCGCGCCGCCCGGCATGAAGAAGACGGCGTAGTCGCTGCCGACGCCCGCCGCCTTGCGGCACGCGGCCTCGGCCTCGTTGTTGAGGTCTTCGTACAGCGCCCCGCGGTGCGAGAGCTCGAGGAGACCGATGCCGCCGCCGCGGCAGTCGATCAGTTCCTCGCGGATCTGCTCGAGCACGCTCTCCGGCATCACGGCCGGGCCGGCGGAGAAGTTGTAGACGCGGCCCTTCGAGGGGGTCTCGGGGAAGAGGGCGCGGGCGATGGTCTGGGCGGCAGGGGTCATCGTGGTCATGCGAGGCCTCGGGAGGTCAAACCCAAGCCATGATGGTAGCAGCGGCGGCAGCGGGGGCGTGCTCACTCCCGCGCGCGTTCAAGCCCGACCAAAAGACCTGCGGGAAGGGTGATTTCCTCGCCGATTCCGAACACGGTGATGGTTTGCGCCGTGCGCTCGGAGGAGCCTCGGACAGCGTTCAGTGTCTGGAGCAGCGCCTCGGAGTGGAGCGCCGCAAATCCCGAGTAGGTCACGCCTTCGGGCGTCACCCCGTGGAAGACGGGTCGCTGGCGCGCCTCTGCCTCGACGAGCGCCCGCAGCCCGGAGTCGTCGGCCACGCTGGCAGCGATCGCTGCAGCGCGCGGCTGCGTGTCGAGACCCGCACGCGGATAGGCCGCTGCTTCGTCGCCCGACTCCGATGCAACCACAGCGAACCGTCGCGTGCCGCCGCCGATCACCCGCAGCACGAGCACGCGGTTGTGCATCACCGTGTACACGCCACTCACGATCAATTCCTCGAAGTGCGCGCGGAACGCGATGTCTGGCAACGCCTCGAGACGCAGAAAGCGCCTCGCCTCGATCACGGGGTCCGATGAAGGCTCACGCGCGATAACTGTTGCCGCAGCGGTGCCCGTCGGAACGGCGAGGTGCCTCACCGCCGTGACGTGCAACACGGAACTTCGATCGCCTGCGGACGGAGAAAGGTGCATGATTTGCCCGCTCTATCGGCTGTCCGACAGGCGCTTCTCAAGTCACCCCCCTCCGAATGCCGACCCTCGCGCCACGATGGCGCCTTCACTTGCAGAACTTCCTTCTCGCAGCCGCAGCTCCGAATGGCGCGTCGGTGCGGACGGATGGGCGTTTGCCGAACTGCTTGCGACCGACTTCAAGGTCGAGCGCAGGAAGTCGCCGCGCTGGTCGGTTCCCGGTCATGCGTCGGTGCTCGGACTTGGCAGTGGACTCGGGTCGCTCGTCGAACTCGACCAGCTTGACGGCGCGCCATGGTGGATCGGCGGCAGCGCCGATGCGGCGCTCAAGCCCGGTACTCGCGTGACCGTCGGATTCAGCGATCCATCGGCACGCAGCGCCCAGGGCGTCGTGATGCGTTGCGAGCCGAAGGGTGCGCGCTTTCGCATCGCCATCAAGTTCGACGACTCGATGAGCTGATTGCGGTTCCGCGTGACCGAGAACATCGCGCGCATCGATCTCGCCCTTGACGGGGCGGCGGTTTGACGCGGACTACTCGGACATGACCTAACTCTCAGAATGTGATTGCGAGCGGAGGCTTCAAGTCGCCCCGGATCTCGGTCGATCCATCGATGTTCGCATCCTTGGCCTCGTCTTCTGAGGGAGGGGGCTTGGCCTTAGGGAGGGATTCGAGCAACGCCGTTGCGGGGGAATACTCCGCAATGGCACTTGGTGTGTGCGCGAGGACCCGCGTGGGAAAGGTCCAGTGCTTCGAGCTCACCGCCCAAGTGGGCAACTCGGTGCACTCAGTCAGACCTTTTGTGAAAGGAACACTTCTATGCGTCGTGCAACTCGGAAGCGTCGTGGCTTCACCCTCATTGAAATTCTCATCGTCGTCGTGATTCTCGGCATCCTCGCCGCGATCGTCGTGCCTCAGTTCACGAACGCATCGCAGGAAGCGACCGCGAGCTCGATCCGTAGCCAGCTCCAGACGCTTCGCGGTCAGATCGAGCTCTATCGCGTCCGCAACGGCGGAACGCTGCCGGCGAGCTTCGACGAGCTGATGAACCCGCCGGCCGGCCAGGCTCCGTATCTCACCCAGGCGCCAGTCGCCCCGACCAACTGGGACTATGTGTTCGGCGACAACGATCTGACGGACGGCATCACCGAGACGATCCATGTCACCTGCTCGCAGCTGCCGGAAGGCATCACGCAGGACGACATCAACGGCTGGTGAACTCGCCTGAAGTCCGAGGTCGGCGACGCTGCCGCAAGCACGGTCGTCGACCAACCACGGTGTGGATGACACGCGTGGAGAAGTGCAACACCAACGGGCCGCATGGAGACATCCATGCGGCCCGATTCACGCCCACGGCACTGCCATGGGCATCGGAACTTGGAACGCCAGCACCTGCGCCGCAGATACGGGCGCGGGCCGCTCATGGAGGAATCCATCGATGGACAATCCCGGACGCAGCGAAAGCGATCGTGAACGCAACTTCTACGCCGGGGCGCCCAGCGGTGATGGGTCCTCGAAGCTGGTCGTCGCGATCGCCGGATTGGCGGCGTTCCTGTGCGCCTGGACGATCTGGTCGCAGGGAACTGCCTCGATGACGCGTAGTGCGGAAGCTGGTCCGCCGCCGAGTGCGCTCAACATGCAGAAGGAGCAGGTCAACGAGGAGCGGGCGCGTGCGCTCGACTCGGGGATCCAGCGGGAGCAGCTCATCTCCGAGATCAAGCAGCTGCGCTACGAAGTGGCGAGCATCAAGGATCTGATCAAGAGCGGTCAGATCCGCGCGGAGGTCTCGAGTTTCGCCGACCTCAAGCGTGAGGACATCAAGCTCGAGATCGACTACGCCAAGCTCCGAGAGGCGCTGCGGCAGCCTTGATCGCCGGAGGCGTACCCCGCGTGACTGGACGCAGCAGTTCCCGCCCACGACGACGCGCCGCGTTCACGCTGGCCGAGGTGATGGTCACGGTCGCGATCCTCGCGGTGGCTGCGCTCTGCGCACTGCCTGTGCTGAGCGGCCGTGGCGACATCGACACGCAATCCGCTGCGCGGCGGCTGATCACCGATCTTGCGTTTGCTCAGGGAGATGCGATGAATCGGCAGGAATACCGCCGCATTCACTTCTTTGAGGATGGCTCGGGCTGGTGCGTGATCGCTGCGGATGCGAGCGAACTCGACCTTCCCTTCGACGCGGCCACCGCACGGCTGGTCCATGATCCGATCGTCGGCGCCGACCGCGGTGGCGCCATGCGCGTCGACTTCGGGCGCGACGGGCTCTACACAGGCCTCCGCATCGACTCGACCGCGATCGATGGCGATTCGCGCGACCTGATCTTCGACCCCCTCGGTGGACTTGTCGACGCGACGGGCGCGCCCTCGGTCGGTGGGTCGGTCGTCCTCCGCAGCGGGGAGGGCGCCACGCTCGTCGAGTTCGCGCCATTCACCGGCAAGGTGCGGGTCAGCGCCTGGACCGGCGATTCGGGCGACGGGCAGTAACTGCCTACGGACCTTCCCGCGCAAATCATGCGGGACGAAGAGTCCGTGAATTCCGTGCAAGGCACAGGACCTCACCAAAGCGACCCTTCGGAAACGCCGACGAACGAGGCTGACGATTCCGTCACGGAGGTCTTCGTATGTCTCGTTCGCGTCTTCCATGGCACCGCAGCATCGGCCCGATCGGGCTTGATCTCGGCACTGACGAGCCTCGCGCGCTGCAACTGCGCGTGGGTCCCGACGCTCCGTTGCGTGCAACGGTCGCGCGGGTTGGCTCGAGCGCGGGCATCGTCGAGCGTGCAGAGGCCATCGCAAGGCAGATGCGTCATGCCGGGTTCACTGGTCGCGAAGTGGTGATCGGCCTGCCGCCGAACATCGCACGCATGTCCGTGGTCCGAGTGCCGGCGCTCGCGGGCGCAGACGGCCGCGAGGCGATCGCCTGGGAAGCCGCTGAGCGCACGGGCATGCCGCGCGAGCAGCTCGTCGCCGATGCGCTTCCGACGGGAGCACCGTCCAACTCGCAGGAAGGCCGCGAGGAGCATCTCCTCGTCGCTGTGTCCGAGCCTGAGCTGGCTGAAGCGTGCGGTCGACTGCTCGACGCGGGCTTTGAGCCCATTGCGGTCGAACCGCGATTCGCGGCGATCGCGCGCGCCCTGAGCCGCCGTTCGCGCCGCGACAGCGATGTCTCCGACATCCGCGCCGTGCTGCATGTCGAGCAGCGTGGATCGATCGTCATGGTGCTCCGTGGCGACCGCATCGCGTTCTGCCGCGAGGTGCCGATCGGCGGCGACGCACTCGACCAGGCCGTGGCCTCGCGGCTGTCGGTTCCCGCCTCGAGCGCGTCGATGCTTCGCGCCCAGCGCCTCGCGTTCACGCGCGGCCTCGGCGATCCGGTCGATGCGGTCATGGAGGAAGCAGCGCTCGCCGCGACGCGGGCGACGATCGATGCGCTCGCGGGCGAGCTTGCGCTCTGCCTTCGCTACTTCGGCGTGACATTCCGCGGCGGACAGCCCGCGCGCATCGTGCTCTCCGGGCCGCATGGCGCCGAGCCGCGCATGGGCAGCATCATCGAGGAAACCTGCCGTTCGACGGTGGTCATGTGCGAGGACGAGGTGCCGACGGCAGCCGCTGCGGCGGACTTCGCGCAGATCGGTGCGCCCGAGACTGGGGAAATCGCGGACTGGTTGACGTGCCTCGGCCTCGCAAGCCGGAGCCGGACGCTGGCCGCAGTGGAGGCCGTGGCATGAGTCGCCGACAGTTCCATCTCCTTCCGACGGCAACCGTCACGCGTGTGCGTGCCAATCGCGCGACCCGCGGGATCGTCTTCTCGTCCGGTTGCATCGCCGCCGTTGCGGTGGTGGTGCTCGGTCTCTCCACCTGGCTCGACGCGTTCTCGCGTGCGAAGCTGGCCGCCGCGCAGAAGGAAGGCGCGCCGGTGCTTCAGATCGAGCAGGAAGTCGGCGCATTGCGCTCGGTCGAGCGGCAGCTGGTGCGATCGCTCGCGCTGCAGCGTACGCTCGGCAACACCATCCCCGCCAACGGTGTGATCCGCGCCGTGTCGGACACGCTGCCCGAGGGTGCGCTCATCAAGAGCATCACGCTCGAGTACCAGAATGTCCAGGGCACCAATCGCAAGCAGCGCAAGGGAACCAAGGAAGTCGAGAACGCGAATCCGCGGTCGCTCGTGTGCGTGATCGAGGGCATCGCCCTTGACGACCGCGATGTCGGCGCGATCGTCGATGGCCTCAGCAAGCTGCCTTCGCTGTCGAAGGTCTCGCTCGAGTCGAGCCGCAGCTACGAATTCCGCGGGAAGAACGCCCGCGAATACAAGGTGTCGTTCATCGCCGACCTCGAGAAGCGCTGGAGGCTTCCTGAGATCGCGACGGTCACCGAGTCCGGGGAGTCGAAGCCATGATTCGTGCATCGGGTTCTTCCATCGCATTGCTGGGAGCGTCGCTGGCCGCGCTCGGAGCCGTGATCGGCTTCGTGGCGTATCCGGCGGTGCGCAAGGCCGAGACGCGCGCACTCGAGTGCGGCCGTCTCCTTGGCCGTGCGTCGCAGATCGACGCTGTCACGCGTGAGCGCGACGCGCTCAAGCAGCGCGTCGAGGACGCGCGGCATGCCTCGCGCACCGTGCTTCGCAGCATTCCGTCATCCACCGACCAGGCCTCGCTGATGCGGATGCTTGCCGTCTCCACGAGCCATGACGTGCTCACGCAGGTCATCAACGCCGGCGAGTCGATTCCTGCATCGCCATCGACGAAATCGCCCTACCGCGCGGTTCCCGTGACGGTCGAGATGACCGCGACCTTTCCGGAGGTGATGAACCTCCTGACGCGCGCGGAGGGCAGCGACCGACTGGTGCGCGCCATCAAGCTCACGATCGAGAAGCAGCCAAAGCGCGAGAATCGCCGTGAGCCCGACTGGGACTCGCCGTTCGTGAAGGCGACCCTTGAGCTCGACGCCGTCTATGGATCGGCGGCCGACGCTTCCGACGAGGTGAAGCCATGAAGATCGGTCAATTCGACATCCAGATCCCCAAGCCTTCGTCGATCAGCAAGGCATCGCGCAGCCGCAAGATCGCGCTCGCGCTCGTGACCTGCGTGGCGCTGCTGATCTGGGCGAAGCCGATGGGCCTTCTGCTCTGGGCGCGCATTCGAATCCTCACGAGCATCCCGAAGACCGCGATCGCCGAGCCTGTGGTCACGGATGCCAACAAGCCCACGCAGCCGAGCGAACTCGACCCGAAGCTGCCTGGATTCGCTGCGCAGCTGCGCGATCCATTCAGCGTCGATGACCGCGTCTTCCCGAAGCCGAAGGCTCCTGGCGATGGCACCACGGGCCAAGGCCCAGCCACGCCGCCGCCTGCCCAGACCCCGGAGACGGAGGTTGGTGGCGGTGACGAGCCGAAGGACGACCCGAACGCTGGATCGAACGGCGAGGGCGAGTCGACCGTGCCTGCGCAGTACGAGGCGCTGCGCGCTTCTGCGGAGACGATCCGCGTGCAGTCGGCGGGTGCGGGACTCCTCGGCGCCGTGATCGAGAACAAGGCCGTTCGGCTCGGTGAGACCGTGACCTCGCCCGACGGAACCGAATTCACCCTCATCGGGGTTCTCGACGGGGCGGTGGTGCTTGGCCGCGATGGGCGCGAGTTCGTCGTGCGCATGCCGACCGCGCCCGAGGTGAAGGTCATCAAGCCGGCGCCGAAGAGCGGGGGAGGCAAGCCGTGAACCCGAAGCGCGCCGATCTGAGCCCGGTCCATGTGAAGTCGATCGATTCCAAGTCAGCAATGGGAGCCGCGTCCAGCGGCGAGCGAGTTGTCAGGGGGAGCACGACCATGCAGACGCACAGCCTGTCCATCCACCGATCGATCCTCTGCGCAGGCGCGACGATCGCCTTCGCGTGTGCAGCCGCCGTCGCGGCCGCGCAGGAAGCCGCGGAGAAGCCCAAGGTCGATCCGCCTCCGGCCGCGGTGCGTCCCGAGCAGGGCTCGGGCGCGCAGGAGACCTTCACCGTGCAGTTCCAGGAGACAAATGTGCTCCAGGCGCTGCAGATGCTCGCGATGCAGGGCAACCGCAACATCGTTCCATCGAAGGGCGTGGCCGGAACGATCTCCGCGAACCTCTACGACGTGACGATCCTCGAGGCGCTCGATGTCGTGCTGCGCGCCAACGACCTCCGCATGGAGGAGGCCGGCAACTTCATCTATGTCTACACCGCCGCCGAGTGGGATGCGATCTCCACCGCGCGTCTCAAGCGCGTGAGCCGCAACTTCTCGCTCCAGTACCTGAACGCGAAGGACGCCAACGAGTTCATCAAGCCGCTGCTCTCCGAGCAGGGCAAGGCTTCGTTCGTCGGTGATGTCGAGAAGGGCTTCCAGCCCGCGTCGACCGACGGTGGAACCGACAGCTGGGCGTTCCAGGGCATGCTGGTCGTCAGCGACTTCCCTGACAACATCAAGGCGATCGAGAAGCTGCTCGGCGAGATCGACACGCCTCCATCGCAGGTCGTCGTCGAGGCGACCGTCGTTTCGTCGAAGGTGCAGCAGAACGACGGCTTCGGCGTCGACATCTCCGTGATCGGCAACCTCGACTTCAGCGACCTGACCAACCCGTTGTCAGGCGCGAACGACCTGTTCCTCGGTTCCGACGGCGGCATCCAGCCGACGGACAACAAGGGCACTTCGGTCAATACCGGCGTCGCCGGCTGGGATCGTCCGTCGACGATGCGCGTCGGCGTGCTTTCGTCGGATGTCGCTGTGTTCCTGCGGCTCCTCGACAGCGTGACCGACACGACCGTGCTGGCACGGCCGCGCATCATGGCGCTCAACCGCCAGCGTGCGCAGATCCTCATCGGCCGCCGCGTCGGCTACCTCACCTCGACGACCACGCAGACCGCGACCACGCAGACGGTCGAGTTCCTCGACTCGGGCATCAAGCTGATCTTCCGCCCGTTCATCTCGAACGACGGCTCGATCCGCATGGAGCTCGCGCCGAGCATCAGCGACGCGAAGATCGAGCAGCTCACCACCACCGACGGCGCCACGCAGTCGGTGCCGAACGAGGACACCAGCGAGATCGTCACGAACATCCGCGTGAAGGACGGCCAGACGCTCGTGCTCGGCGGTCTCTTCAAGGAAGACACGAAGATCGAGCGCCGCCAGGTGCCCGGCCTCGGCGACATTCCGCTCATCGGCGACGCCTTCAAGGGTTACGACGACGAGTTGAAGCGAGAGGAGATCATCTTCCTCATCACCCCGACGATCGTGAAGGACCAGATCGCCAAGATCTGGGCCGACGAGGCCGAGGAGTTCGCGACGGCCGTGCAGATCGGCACGCGCGAAGGCCTGCTGCCGTGGTCGCGCGACCGCCTCACCGCTGCGCAGAACCAGAAGGCGCTCGATGCGCTCTCGAAGGGCGACAAGAAGCTTGCGCTGCACCATGTCGAGAACTCGCTGCGCCTCTCGCACAACCAGCCCGAGATCATTCGTCTCCGCGAGGAGCTGAAGGGCGCCGGCTCGGCCGAGAGCGCGAACTACGAGCGCAGCATGATGCGCCGCATGCTCAAGGACACGCTGAAGGACGGCGAGAGCGTGCAGCCGCCTTCGGTGATAGAGAAGAGCCAGGCGAATGCCGCCGAGCCGACGCCCGCCGCCGGACCGACGCCCGCCGCCGGACCGACGCCCGCCACCGAGCCGACGCCCGCCGCCGAGCCGACGCCTGCCGCGCCCGCTGCACAGGCAAACGCCACCGAGCCGACGCCTGCGTCGCCACAGTGATTCGCGCGAGTTCAAACGACTGCCACGCGGCCTTCCCGGGCACGCATCACGACTGACAACGGAGTCCCTCATGCCACTCTCTCGCCACTTGATCTCTCTCCGAACCGTCTTCGGCCTTGTCGCGGCGGCCGCGCTGCTGACGGCGTGCGCGCCCCGTACCGCTGGCCTCGAGGCTCGGCGCGAGGCAGACGACCGTTTCCGCCGCACGACCAGCCTCGTGAGCTTCGATCAGGCCAAGCAGGCCTTCGAGTCGGGTGACCTCGACAAGGCACGGCGTGAGATCGAGGCGGCGCTCGCCCGGAGCGACAAGGAAGCGCGCTACTGGACGCTGCTCGGACGGGTCGAGATCGAGGCTTCGCGCCTTGAGCGCGCGATCGAGGCGCTCAACAAGGCTGTCGAGTGCGATCCGAGCCTTGCCGAGCCGCAGTACTACCTTGGAATCGTGCACCAGCGCTGGGGTCAGTCGGACAAGGCGATCGCTGCGTACCTCAAGGCCGCCGAACTCGACAGCTCGCGCATCGCGTATGTGCTTGCAGCCGCCGAGCTGATGGTCGCCGAGCGCAAGCTCGACGAAGCGCGCGAACTGCTCCTGCCGAAGCTCTCGTACTTCGAGCACAACGCAGCGTTCCACGAGCTCATCGGCGACATCTCCACGCTCAAGCAGGACGACACCGCCGCAGCGCGCAGCTACGAGCGCGCGCTCGCCATCGATCCGAACGCCGCGCTTCTCTCCGAGAAGACGCTCGACGCGCTCTACCGCGCGGGGGAGTGGCAGCGATGCCTCGACTTCGCGCGGCGCCAGCGTGACGCCGTGACGGCGAAGGCCGACGGCCGCGTCGCCACGGTGCCGGCCGATGTCCTGCGCCATGAAGGCCGTTGCCTCGCGATGCTCGGCCGTCATGCCGAGTCGCGCACCGTGTTCGCGGAGTTCGTTCGCACCTATCCAGAGTCGACCGAGGCCTGGCGCGACCTTGCGGTGGCGTCGCTCAAGGTCGGCGACCTCGATCGCGCGCAGTCGGCGGCCGAGCGCCTGATCGCGCTGGATCAGGACGATGCCACCGGCTACGCGCTTCGCGGCATGGTCAGCGAGCGTGCAGGCCGGCTCGACGAGGCTGTCCGCTGGTACCGCAGCGCGCTTGAGCGTGATCCGCAGGACGCAGACGCGACCGCGGCGCTCGGGTTTGCGCTCTGCCGCACGGGAGACAAGGACGAGGGCAATCGGTTCCTGCGCCGCGCGCTCGAGCTCGATCCGGGCTTCGAGATCGTGGCACAGACACTCGGGGCGGAGCAGCGCTGAGCGACCTCCGACCGAGCGGAACGACCGCGATCGACCACGGCAGACCACGACAGTTCACGACAGAACAAGCAGTTGGCGCATCGAGCGCCCTGAGAGGATCCGGGATGAAGCCAGAGACAAGCCAACCGAAGGCGAACACCAACTCGAGCGGCGGCAGCCGATCGGGCATTCCGTGGGTCGCCATCTGCACGATCCCCGTCGCGGCGATCGGCGGCTACCTGGCGCAGGGCGAGGCCGCCGTCTGGATGATCGCGGCGGGCTCCGCGGCGCTCACCTTCATCGCGGTGGTGCTGTTCACCCCGTCTGAGTCCTCCGAGTCGGCCAATCGCGACGATGCGTCGTCTCAATCGAACTCGACGAAGCCGTTCGAGCCGAGGCTCGTCGCCGCCAGCGGCAAGTCGGTCGAACCCCGCGAGGTCGCCAACGACGTGCTTGTCCGCGCGATCGAGGTGCGCAGCACCGAGCGAACGGCGCTGCTCGACTCGATCGGCGATTCGGTCATCCTCGTCGACTCGCACGGCGAGACCCGGTTCGCGAACCACGCTGCGGGCGTCATGCTCGGCGAGCAGTCCACGCAGGCGGGAACGCGCCACGCGATGGAGGCGCTTCCGTCGAGCGTCTTCCGCGCCGTCCAGGCCGTCATCGACTCGGGCGGAAGCGAGCGTCGCCGCATCGAGACCGAGCTGACCAACAAGGATGCGACTCCGGTCGTGATCCTCGTCAATCTCGTGGGACACACCGACCGCCTGGCATCGGTCATCGTGCGCGATGTCCATTCGGAGCGTGAGGCGGACCGCATGAAGAGCGAGTTCGTCGCGAAGGCGAGCCACGAGCTGCGCACGCCGCTCGCGTCGCTTCGGGCGTATGCCGAGCTCCTCGCCGATGGCGAGGTCGAGGACGAGAACCAGCGCCGCGAGTTCGCCGGCATCATCCTCTCGGAGACGGGTCGCCTCGGCGCACTCGTCGACCGCATGCTCGACATCGGTCGCATCGAGAGCGGCATGGCTCGCGCCACCTACGAGCAGGTCGACTTCTGCGACCTCGCCACGAAGTGCGTCGACGAGCAGCAGGGCGAGGCCCAGCGTCGCATGATCTCGCTCAAGATGACCCGCGCGGACCACGGCGCCTTCGCGTCGGCCGACCGGCCGCTCATGAAGCAGGTGATCCTGAACCTGCTCTCGAATGCCATCAAGTACACGCCCGATGGGGGCGAGGTCTCGGTCGAGGTCGACACCGACAACCTTGCGCGCACCGTCGTTGTCAGCGTGCGCGATAACGGGCTCGGCATTCCCGAGCACGCGATTCCGCGGCTGTTCGGCAAGTTCTACAGGGTCGAGAACCACGAGAAGTTTGCGAAGGGCACGGGCCTCGGCCTCAATCTCTGCCGCAATATTGTCGAAGCCATGCACGGTGGCCAGATCGGCGTCGACTCGAAGGTCGGCGTGGGATCGCGATTCTGGTTCGCGATTCCGATGGATCAGGCGGCGAGGAAGGCGGCATGAACATGTCTGGCCCGGGCAATCAACCCACTCGGATTCTCGTCGCCGACGATGAAGCCTACATCCTGCAAGTCGTGGCTCTCAAGCTGCGCAACGCGGGCTTCGAGGTCGTCACCGCGTTCGACGGCCAGGAGGCTCTTGGCATCCTCCAGTCGCAGGGTGCCGATCTCGTCGTCACCGACCTCCAGATGCCCAACATGACCGGCATCGGACTTGCACGCGCGATGTCGGCCGACCCGCGCCTCTCGCGCATTCCCGTCATGATGCTCACGGCGCGCGGCCACCTGCTGCGCGAAGGCGAGGCCGACAGCGCGAACATCGCGCGCGTCGTGCACAAGCCGTTCTCCCCCCGGGCCCTGCTCGCCGAGATCGAGGCGCTCCTCGCTGAAAGGCGACACGCGGCATGACGGTCTCCGGCGCAATCCATCCGCTTCAACAACTGCACGCGTCGCTGCGCGATGCGGAGGCCGTGCTCGTGCCGACGGACCTCGCCGCGGGCGAGATCTTCTCGGCGCCGCCTGGCGACATGCTGCACGCGCTGTGCACCTCGCCTGCGGCGCGAGCCGCCATCGCGCGCTCGGTCGCAAACTGGGTGCCCGGGGCGGAGCAGCCTGCCGAACCGTTGCACGGGCTCTTCATCATCCCCGTCGCGCTGCCCCGCACCCTCGCGGGCGGCCGCTTCGTGGTGGCGACGCTTCTCTCGAACGCACTCGAGTGCGAGACCATCGAGCTGCTCGCCCAGAGCGCCTCGCTCGATGTGCGGCTTGCCCGCAGCATCCTCGCGGCCGGCGCTCCCTGGGAGCGCAAGAGCGCCATGCGCCTTGCGCGCATCGCGACCGCCCTCGCCAACAGCGAGGCCGAGCGTCTCGCGAGCGCCGAGGCGGGCATTCAGCTCAGCGCGGCGTGGGAAGAGCTGCATCTCCTGCACTCGATCTCGGCCGAGATGGCGCTTGGCGCCTCTCCCATGAAGTTCGTCACGAGCGTCCTGTCCGAGGTCCGCAACACGATCGGCTGCCGCTGGACGGCGCTGCGCGTGAACGGACCGACGGCGCAGCTCCTCAATGTCTCCAACGGCGGCATCATCGCCGAGGGCATCGAGCCCGTCGCGGCTCGGCGGATCCTCGACGCGATCGGCCCGTCCACGCGCTCGTCGGTCGTGGGCGAGGACCTCGTCGTCTCCTCGGTGCGCCGCGACGCGGATCCGCTCGGACTCCTCGCCGCGGGTGACCGCATCGTCGGCAACGGCGCGATGTCGAGCTTCGAGCGGGCGCTGCTGGAGACCGCGGCGGGCAACCTCGCCGTGTTCCTCGACAACGCGCGGCTCTACCGCGACCTCGATGCGATGTTCCTCGGCGCGCTTTCGGCGCTCGTCAGCGCGATCGAAGCCAAGGATCCGTACACCCGCGGTCACTCGCAGCGCGTGGCGCTTCTCTCGCGTGACATCGCGGCGACCGCGGGGCTCCCCGATGCGATGGTCAAGCAGATCCACATCGCAGGCCTCGTGCACGACATCGGCAAGATCGGTGTTCCCGAGATCGTCCTGCGCAAGCAGGGTCGTCTCGACGACGCCGAGTATGAGCTCATCAAGCAGCACCCGGAGACGGGCTGGCGCATCCTGCGCGACATTCCGCAGTTCGCGCCGATCCTCGACGGCGTGCGCTTCCACCACGAGCGCTACGACGGCCACGGCTATCCGCACGGCATTGCGGGCGAGGACATCCCGCTGCCCGCGCGCATCATCGCCATCGCCGACACCTTCGACGCCATGAGCTCGACCCGAACCTACCGCACCGCCCGCGATCGCAACGATGTGATGGGCGAGATGGCGCGGCTCGGCGGCACGCAGTTCGACCCTTCCATGCTGCAGCACTTCCTGCGCGTCGATCTCACCGAGTATGACGCGATGAATGCAGCGCATGGCGCAGGTCTCACGGATCCCTGGAGGAAGGCGGCATGAAGATCTCATGGGAAGAACACGGTCCGGTCGCGCTCGTGATCGCCAGCGGCGAGTTCGCGGCGGACTCGGAGAACAGCTTCCGCCGCGCGATCTCCGACCGCTTCGAACGCGGCGCGAGGAGCGTGGTGCTTGACCTTGCGAATGTGACGCTGGCCGACAGCGTGGCGCTCGAGTGCCTTCTGTGGCTCTCGGAGGAGACCGCGCGCGTCGGCGGCGCGCTCCGGCTGGTGGCGCCGCAGCAGGCCGTGCGCGAGGCGCTCCGTGTGACGCGCCTTGCCGATCGATTCGAGTGTGCGGAGAGCGTCGAGCTCGCTGCACGGAGTCTGCGTTGACAACGAGTGACCCGAGGGATCAATCATGAGCGCGCTTCCACGGCACCAGGCGATCGTCGACAAGCTCCCAAGGCTTCAGCTTGGGCAGATGCTGGTCGCGCGCCACCTGATCTCGCAGAAGCAGCTTGACGATGCGCTCGAGCATCAGCGGGAGAACGGACAGCGCGCGCTCCTCGGCGAGACGCTCGTCCAGCTCGGCTTCGTCAGCGATTACGACGTGATGCAGGTCGTGGCCGAGAGCTACGGCATTCCATTCGCGAAGGACATCGCGCGCATCGCCGATCCGAAGGCGCTCGAGGTCCTGAGCCGCGAGTATCTGCTCGAGCACCTCGTGCTCCCGCTCTTCGTGGTTCGCGATGTGCTCACCGTGGCCGTCGCCGAGCCCGCGAATCTCTATCTCTTCGAGGACATCCGCCACCGCACGGGCAAGACCGTGCAGATCGTGGCGACGACCGCCGCCGAGATCCGTGCCGCGCTCGAGGCGTATGTGCCGGCCGCGAATGTGTTCGTCATCGACGAGCTCGCGAAGGAAGTCGACGAGAACTCGCTTTCGGTCGTCGAGCGCGAGGTCGCCGAGATCGACGACCTGCGCGAGGTCGCGGGCCGTTCGCCCGTCGTCAAGACGGTGAACGCGCTCCTCCTCAGCGCCGTGCACGAGGGCGCGAGCGACATTCACATCGAGCCGGCCGAGCGCCGCCTGCGCATCCGCTTCCGCATCGACGGCCGTCTCTTCGAGAAGACCGATCCGCCGTGGAAGATGGCCGCCGCGATCACGAGCCGCATCAAGATCATGGCGAACCTCGACATCTCGGAGCGCCGCCTCCCGCAGGACGGCGACATCCATGTGCTGCTCGAGGGCCGCCCGGTCGACCTCCGCGTGTCGACCATGCCTGGCCGTCACGGCGAGAAGGTCGTGATCCGCATCATCGACAGCCGTGCGTCGCTCGTTCCGCTCGAGCGCCTCGGCATGAGCCCTGAGATCCTCAAGCGCTGGACCGATGTCATCGAGCGCCCGAACGGCATCGCGCTCGTCACGGGCCCGACCGGCAGCGGCAAGTCGACGACGCTCTACTCGGTGCTCGCGTCGCTCAACGGCACCGATCACAACATCTCGACCGTCGAGGATCCGATCGAAGCCACGCTGCCTGGCGTCAACCAGTTCCAGGTGAACGAGAAGGCGGGCTTCAGCTTCGCGTCGGCGCTGCGCGCGCTGCTCCGACAGGATCCCGATGTCCTGATGGTCGGCGAAATCCGTGACGCGGAGACCGCAGGCATGGCGGTCCAGGCCGCGCTCACCGGTCACCTGGTCTTCTCGACGCTGCACACGAACGACTCGGTCAGCGCGATCACCCGTCTCGTGAATGTCGGCATCGAGCCGTACCTCGTGGCGGCCGTCATCCGCGGCGTGCTGGCGCAGCGCCTCGTCCGCCGCATTTGCCCGCACTGCCGAGAGAGCTTCGAGCCAGAGGCGCACATCCGTTGCGAGATCGAGGCCGTCACCGGCCCAATCCCGCACTTCGCCCGCGGCGGAGGCTGCGCGCGTTGCCGTGGCAGCGGGTTTGCCGGTCGACTTGGCGTGTTCGAGCTGCTCGTTCCCGATGAGAACTTCACCGTGGCGGTCTCCCGTGGCGCGACGCTGCAGGAACTCACCGCTGTCGCGCGGGCATCGGGGCAGCGCACGATGCGCATGGATGGCTTCGAGAAGATCCGCGACGGACAGACGACCTTCGAGGAAGTTGTGCTCGCGACTGCGTCGTGAGCAGGGGGACAGCATGGCGACCGTAGGCAAGCAGATTCCGGAACCAGGCACGCTGAACGACGGCCGCATCGAGGCGCGCGCGACCTTCGTGTACCGCGCGCTCGAGGCGGGTGGCCGCGAGGTCAGCGGCACCATGGCTGCGCTCAACCCGCAGGAAGTCGCCCGTCGGCTGCGCGCCGACGGCAAGACCGTCCTTTCGATCGGCCTCGACACCAACATCTCTGCGAAGGCGAAGTCCGACCGCTCGCAGCCGGCCAAGGCGGGCGTGCGCGTCCGTCGCTCGGATGTCTCGTCGCTGTGCCGCCATCTCGGAACCATGGCGGAGGCCGGCGTGCCGCTCGCGGAGGCGCTCGACTCCGCGGTGACCGAGGGCGTTCGCCCGGACTTCAAGCCGTTCACGCAGGCTCTCGCCGAGGATGTCTCGACCGGTACGCCGCTGTCGGCGGCGTTCGCCCGTCGTGCGCGCAACATGCCGCCGATCGTGGTCGCCCTCGCGCGCGCCGCGGAGTCGACGGGTCAGCTTGGTCCGATGCTCCTTCGCGCCGCCGACCACTTGCAGCGCCACGAGCGCACCGTCAAGCAGATCAAGGCCGCCGCGAGCTATCCGATGTTCATGCTCGGCGCAGGAACGCTCGTGATCATCGCGCTTCTCGTCTTCGTGCTGCCGCGATTCGCGAAGATCTACGCCGAGCGCGGCGCGGATCTTCCCGGTCTCACCCAGGCGCTTCTGAGCGTGAGCGAGGTGATCCGCGGACATTCGATCCTGATCTCGGTCGGCGCCGTGATTCTCGCGACGGTGCTCGTGTTCTCGTCGAAGAGCCGCGCCATGAGTCGATTGATCGACCAGCTTCGCTATGGCCTGCCCGTCGTCGGCAAGCTCAGCCGCCTTGCGTTTGTCGCACTCTCCTGCCGCACGCTCGCCACATTGCTCCAGAGCGGTATTCACCTCCTCGACGCCATCGCCATCTGCCGCGGCCTCTCGAAGAGCGAGCGCAGCGAGCGCTTCTGGGATGCGATCGACGCCCGCCTTCGTGACGGTGGTTCGTTCGTCGACGCACTGAAGAACCAGTCGCTTCTGCCGCCGACCGTGGTCGCGATGATCGCAGCAGGCGAGCGGTCCGGCCGGCTGCCCGAGGTCCTTGGTCGCGCTGCCGACTTCGCCGAGGAAGACCTCGAGACCGCGCTCAAGTCGGCGACCAGCCTGCTCGAGCCGGTGCTCGTCGTGGCCTTCGGCTCGGTGCTCGGTATCGTCGCGATCGCGCTGCTTCTGCCGCTCTTCAATGTCTCGAGCGTCGTCGCCAAGTGAGTCGACATGGCTCGTTCGGCGGCGACCGCGCGTGACCACCTGCCCTCGAAGGTAGGTATTCACCGAGTGAGACTGCACTTGCCGACCTTGGCGGTTCGGGTATGCTCCGCGCGCCGTCATGGATGACGGCAGGAAGGCAGGGTCATGAACCGCGACTCAAATCGCAAGGATGCGATTGTGCAGGCTGAAAAGTCTGTGAAGCGTGACGCCGGCTCCATCCGTGGGCAGGCGCAGGAAGGCCGCTCAGGCCGTGAACATGTCGTCTCTGAACTGATTCGGGAACTGACCAGGCGCGAGCGCCTCGTGCTCATGCTGCGCTACACCGAGGAACTCACGGTGGTCGAGATCGCAGCGGTGCTCGAGATCGCGGCGACCGAGGTCGAGCGCATGCTCGAGAGCATCACCGAACGCGTTCGCCGCCGCGTGCAGCCGACCTATGGCCGTGCGGTCGCACGCATGGCGTGATTCGGGAGCGCGCTCTCAGTTCCACGCGCCCAGGAGGATCGCAAGATCCTGCGGGCCGACGGTTCCGTCGCCATTGAGGTCCGCGGCGCCCGATCCGCCCCACGCGCCGAGGAGCGCGGCGAGGTCTTTCGCGTTCACCGCGCCATCGCAGTTCAGGTCGCCCGTCGCGCAGGTCGTCGTCGTGACCGAGATGGAAAGCGTCGCATCACCGATGCCGGTGGCGGTCACGATCGGGTTCTCGCGGCAGTAGAACGACGGAAAGTTGCCGCCTTGCTGCACGACCTTGGTGAGCGAGGCGATCGAGAAGCGCAGGCGACCCGCATCGACGGCGCCGCGCAGGAACTCCTGCACATCGGGCCGCGAGACATCGAGCTCGAAACGAAGCGGGGTGCCGATCGGAATGAGGCTACCGGGCTTGAGCCCGTCGATCTGGCCGACCGCGAGGGGCGTCGGCGTCCAGCGCTCGCGCACCGAGTTCGACACATCGACCCACTGGCCCGCCGCGTTGCGACCCATCGCGAAGGCGTTGCGGACGCCCGGGTTCAGCGCGCTCTGGCCCGCCACGGTGTACGGACTCGTCTCGACCCAGTTGGCGACGGTGAATCCGTTGCGGAAACCCGTCGCGTAGAGCTCGACCGGCTGTCCCGCGTCGGCGTCGTCGGCATACTGCGGATCGCTGGCCGGGAGGAACGCGTTGAACGGATCGACCGTCGGGTCGTACTGCACGATGAAGTCGTTGGCGTAGGTGACCTCGAGGATGCACGAGGTCACGGTGTAGGTCGAGCTCCCGAGACCGGAAGGAATCTCCGTGGCGGTGTTGAAGCCGACGATGAACTGCCCATCGCGGTTGTCGAACAGCGCGCTGCCGGGTTCGTTGCCGAAGGTCGACGCCGTGATGCGCACGCCCGGAGTGGGGTTGAACGCGTAGTTCCAGCGGTCGAGCGCGGGCGCGGAATATTGCGCCGAGTACTCGTCGGCGGTTGCCGTGGCGGTGAGCACGGAGAGCGAGGCGAGGAACGCGGCGGAGCGGGTGCGATTGCAGAATGCGGCCATTGCAGCGAGTTCGATTTGGGTTGCGGCGCCGACGCGGGACACACCCTCGTCGTGAGGGAAACAGCGTAGACTGCTACGCCCCGCGCGGCACTGAGATTGCGTAACCGCCGCGTTTTTTGCGAGATCACCCGAAGCCGAGCGCGGTTTTCGGGCGTATGCACGACGAGAGAACCGCGCTTGTGAACACCGCCGCCGCGCTCCAGTCCATTCCTTCGGTCGCAGCACCGCGCGTGCGCCGTTGCCCCTTGCGCCGGATCGCGGAGTTCGCGGGATTCACGCTGGTCGAGCTTCTCGTGGTGGTTGCGATCCTTGTCGTGGTGCTCGCGGCGCTGCTCCCGGTGTTGTCGCGGTTGAGAGAGGCCAGCGCCCGCGCGCGGGAGATGGCCGCCGCGCGCTCGCTCATGGTCGCGTGGCAGCAGTATGCGCACGACTCTGCAGGAGCCGTGCTTCCCGGCTACCGCTCGGGCCTTTCCGCCTACGACGCCGAGCGCCGCACCATCGCCGCACAGACGATCGGCATCACCGCCAACCGCTGGGTCTGGCGCCTTGCGCCCTACCTCGGGCACGACTTCAACGCGCTGTATGTCGGCGAGCACGAGCGCATGCTGCGTGAGCTCGAGCTGAGCGACTACTCGAACTACCTCTACCAGACGAGCGTGTTCCCGAGCTTCGGGCTCAACAGCGTGTGGGTCGGAGGCGACGAGAACTTCGGCGGCTACAACACCGCGTTCATCAACCTCTACGGCAAGTTCTATGTCACGCGGCTCGGCGAGATCGAGCGCCCCGCCGAACTCATCGTCTTCGGAAGCGCACGCGGGCAGGACAGCATGCCGGGCGGCGAGATGTCAGGGCTCACCGAGGGCTACTTCCGCATCCGTTCGCCGTGGTTCAACGCGCGTGTCTGGGCGAACCAGTACAGCGAGGACGATGCGGCCTCGTGCGGGAATCTCAGCGCCCGCAATGGCGGAGCGGTGGTCACGGGCTTCGCCGACGGACACACCGAGGCGAGGACACCCGAGACGCTCGACGACATGCGGCTTTGGTCGAACGGCGCAACCTCGAAGGACTGGACGCTCACGCCGAGCGGCGGTTGATCGCCGCGCGCACAAGGTGGGAGCAGGGGACCGCGAGCGCGAGCAGCGTCGCGATCATGCCGGCGGAGTTGAGCGCGGTGCGCGAGCCGAGGATCTGGTCTGCGTGCGCCGCGACGAGATATCCCGAGGTTGCAAGCAGCCCGCCGACGACGACGCTGAGAAGGATCTGCCCACGCACGCTGCGCGCGTGCGGCGCGGCGATGAGGGCGGGGCAGACGAGCAGCGCGAGGACGAGCACGCTGCCGACCGCCGCGAAACTCGCGACGATGCCAGCGCTCACGACCGCGAGCAGCATGCGCTCGACGAGCCGCGGTGCGGTTCCTGCAAGGCGCGCGTGCGCTGGGTCGAATGCAAGAGATGCGAGTTCCTTGCCGAACACCACGCTGAAGCCGACCGCAAGCGCCGCGGCGCCTGCGAGCGTCCACACTTCCGCCGGAACGCCCGTGTACCACGGCGCCTCCTTCGGCGCTGCGTAGAACAGCGTCTCGAGGGAACCAAACAGCACGCACTCGGGGTCGAGGTCGATCTGTCGCGCGCCTTGTGACTCGAGCAGCAGCACGCCGAGCGCAAAGAACGCCGTGAAGACCAAGCCGAGCGCGGCACCGGCCTCGAGGCGCGTGACTCGGCGCAGCAGCGTCGAGAGCATGACCGCGGCAGCGCCCGCCACGGCGGCGCCGATGAACATGGCGGTCACGGAACGCGTGCCCGTCACAAGAAAGCCTGCGACAAGCCCGGGTAGCACCGCGTGCGCGATCGCGTCGCCCGTCATGGACTCCTTGCGGAGCACGAGCCAGTTGCCGAGCGTGCCGCATGCGATCGTCGCGAGCAGCGCCGCCGCGAGGGCCGGGAGGTCGACCGCGAGTGCCGCGTTCATGCGCGCGCTCCCCGTGCGAAATGCGCGTAGGGAACGGTGACGAGGAACGCGGCCGTTGCCGCAAGCGTCATCGCTGCGCCGGTTGGAACGCCTGCGATCGCGCGCGACGCGAGCACGCCGGCGGCGGCGGTCGCGGCGCCGACGATCGCCGCGATGGCCGTGACGCGTCCGATGCGACCGCCGAGATTGCGCGCGGCCGCGGCGGGGGTGATGAGCATGGCAACCACGAGCACGATGCCCGCCATCTGCATGCCCGCGACCACGGTCGCGACGAGGAGAAGCGTGAGCAGGAGGTCGAGTCCGCGGACGGGAAGCCCGGCGCTGCGCGCGAAGTCCTCATCGAACGCGACGACCGTGAGTCCGCGGAGGAACAAGATGAGGAGCGCGAGGGTGGCGGTCGCGAGCGCGAGGAGCGCGACCACTTCCGCACGGCCCATCGCGGCAGCGCTGCCGAAGAGAAGCGTGCGGAGTCCGCCTTGCGAGCCGGCCGGATGCCCTTGCACGATCGAGAACAGCACGGCGCCAAGGCCGAAGAATCCGGCGAGCACGACCGCTGTCGCGCCGTCGGGGCCGATGCGTCGAAGGCGCGACAGCGCGGGCACGCACCATGCGGCGAGGAGCGCCGTGGCCGCGCCGCCGAGCAGCAGCAGCCATGGCGTGCGTCCGCCGAGGCCGAGCGCTTCGCCCGCGAGGAACGCGAGCGCCACGCCTGGAAGCGCCGCGTGGCCGGCGACATCGGCGACGAGCGCGCGCCGCCGCGCGAGGACGAAGGTGCCGACTGCCCCGGCAAGCGCGCCGAACAGCATGCAGCCAGCGAGGACGCCGAGCGTGTTGGCGCCGATCGCGCTGGCGGTCATGCGTGGGTCCCCGCGTGGCCTTCCGCGTGGAAGCCGTACGCCTGTGCAAGCGTTGCGTCGGTCATGACCTGCGTCACGGCGCCCTGCGCGACGATCGTGTGACTCAGCAGGATCGCGTCGTCGAAGTGCGTGCGTACGCTGCGGAGATCGTGGTGCACGGCGAGGATCGTGCGGCCGCGGTTCCGCAGCCCGCGCAGCACCTCGGCCAGGCTCGTCTCCGTGAAGGCGTCGATGTTCGCGAACGGTTCATCGAGGATGAAGAGCTCCGCGTCCTGCGCAAGCGCGCGGGCGACGAGCACGCGCTGCTGCTGTCCGCCCGAGAGCTCGCCGATCTGCGTGCGCGCGGCGTCGGCAAGCCCTACGGTCGCGAGCGCCTCGCGTGCCTTCTCGCGGGTCTCGCGCCGCACGCGGCGAAAGAGCCCGAGCGACGGGTAGAGCCCCATTTCCACGATGTCGAGCGCGCTCGCGGGAAAGTTCCAGTCGATCTGCGAGCGCTGCGGGATGTAGGCCACGCGGTCGCGCGCAGTCGCAAGGTCGGTGCCGAGGAAGGCGATGCGCTCGGCAGCAACGAACGGCACGAGACCGAGCATCGCCTTGATGAGCGTGCTCTTGCCAGCGCCGTTTGGGCCGATCAGCGCTGTCATCGAGCCGCGCGCGAGCGAAAAGGAAATGTCACGGACGACAGGTTCGTCGCGCAGGTATCCCGCGGTCAGGCCGCGTGTCTCGAGTGCGGGCGTCGCGGCGCCGCTCAACCGCGGCCTCCGAGCGCATTCGCGATCGACTTCGCGTTGTGGCGCAGCATGCCGGCCCAGGTTCCTTCGGGCGAGCCTGCGCGGCCGAGCGAGTCGGAGTAGAGCGCCTCGCCGATCTTCAGCTCGTGGTTTCGGGCTGCGCATCCATCGACCACCGCGCGCACGGTGCGGTCGGAGACGGTGGTCTCGACGAAGATCGCGGGAATGCGCTCCTCGCTGATCCTGGCGACGAGGCTCTCGATGTCGCCGAGCGATGGCTCGCTCTCGGTCGAGATCCCCTGGATTCCGCGCACGGTGAGGCCGTACCGGCGGCCGAAGTAGCCGAAGGCATCGTGCGCGGTCACGAGGGTGCGTTGCGCGACAGGAATCGTGCCGATCGCGAGGCTGCACTCGCGGTCAAGCGCGGCGGCCTCGGCTTCGAAGCCGGCGAGGTTCTTGTCGAAGTCGTTCTTGCCGTCCGGATCGATCTTCGCAAGCGTGTCGCGAACAGCGGGGGCTGTCTTTGCCCAGAGGATCGGATCCATCCAGACATGCGGATCGAAGTGCGATGGGTTTGTCTGATCGGTGAGCAGATCGGACTTCGTCAGTGTCTCGGCGACGCGCACGACCGGTCGGCCGCTGAGTTCGACGCGCGCGAACGACTCGCCGGCGCGACCTTCGAGCATGAGTCCGTTCATGAACACGGCGTCCGCGTCGAGCACCTGCAGCACCTCGTTGCGCGTTGGCGACCAGAGATGCGGATCGGTGCCGGGCGCGATGAGCACCACGAGATCGACTCTGTCGCCACCGATCGCGCGCACGAGGTCGCCGACCATCGGCGTGGTCGCGACGACGAGCGGCCTGTCGCGCGCAGGGCGCGGGTCGCCCGCGGCGGTGGTCGAGGACACGCCGCTGTCACACGCGACGAGCGCGAGGCCGGACAGGAGTAGACCGCCAAGAAGCGCCGCGGAGTTTCGGTTACGCATGAGCTGTAGCATAGGCTACATTTTACGAAAGTGTTGGGTGCCGGCAGACTTCAGTCTGCTGAACGGATGGCGCGGGGAGTCGAAGTCTGACACGCGCCGTTCAGCGGGCTAAAGCCCACTGGCACCCGAGCTGTCGGCCTCCCGAGGTTCAGATCGTCGGAGTCGCCTCCCCTTGGGTGCCAGCAGACTTCAGTCTGCTGAACGGGTGACGCGGGAGTCGAAGTCTGACACGCGTCGTTCAGCGGGCAAAATCCCACTGGCACCTGAGCCGTCCGCCTTCCACGATCCCTCTCCATGAAGTCGAACTCGACCCCGAACGCCCTGATATCGCTGCAAAACTGTCGCTCCTTCCCGGAACGCCACTTTCACGCCCTAGATTGGCCGCAGGAGGAAGAGACCATGGAGAAGAAACATCGCCACGAATACCCACGCAGCGCATTCCTCACCTTTTCATGCCACGCCCGGCAGCATTGGATGGTGAAGGACGCAGTCCGCGCGGTGATCCGCGACCAACTCGCCACAGACACGCGCAATCGCCTCATCGAGCTCCACGCGTGGGTCATCATGGCGAATCACATCCACCTTCTCGCCACAGGCCACCGACTTTCAGTCTCGGTCTGGATCCGTCGGTTCAAGCAGACGACCGCAGTCCAGCTCCGCTCAAGTTGCCACGCGATGTTGCCTCCAGAATCGCTCCTCGGCCCCTTCTGGCTGAAAGGCGGCGGTCACGACCGCACGATCTGGTCATGGCAGGAGTACTGGAACAAG
>JBEAUK010000130.1:0-6926 GCA_041161465.1 Planctomycetota bacterium
ACCCACGCAATCGCGGCGGCGACGGCACCGTCTGCGCCGCTCCCCGCGTCGGCGCGCACATCGAAGAGACACTGCGGCGCCTCGCCGCACGGCCAGGTCTGGCCCGTCGCGGTGCGCTCGATTGCAAGCGCGGGCAGGATGCGCGCGGGCAGCATCTGCGTGCCGCCCCAGCCTGGGCAAATGCAGAGGCCGGCTTCGGGCAGACCGACCTGCCACGGCTTGCCGCCCTCCGCGGGCATCGCCGCGACGAGCGCGTCGCAATGCATCGCGATCTCGAGTCCGCCGCCGAGCGTCGCGCCGTGGATCGCGGCCGCGCTCGGGCAACCAAGCGCGGGAATCATCGCGAACGCCTCCGCGCCCGCCTTGAGATACGCGTGGAGCCCGGCGTCGTCGAGCGCGTCGATCTCCGCGAGATCGGCGCCCGCCACGAACACGCGCTGCGACGCGCTTGCGAGGACGAACCCCTTCGGCTTCTCCGTCGCGATCTTGGCGAGCGTCGCCTTGATCTCCCCGATCAGCCACGCATCGAGCACCACCACGCCGCCGCGCGGCTTCTCGGGGTTCGGCTGGAGGAACATGACATGCACGCCGTCGCGGGTTTCGTAGGGGAGCATGAGGGAAAGATAGCGTCCCGCGCGCTTGCTACGCTTTCGGCCATGCTCGTCAAGCACAGCGTCGCCAATGGCATCCACACCATCGAACTCGCGCGCCCGGAGGCCCGCAACGCGTTGTCGCGCGAACTCATCGCGGCGCTCGGCGCTGCGGTCGACGCGGTCGCGAAGGATGCGTCGGCGCGCGTCCTCATCCTCGGCGGCGAAGGCAAGAGTTTCTGCGCGGGCATGGACCTGAAGGCCGTCGCCGACGACCCCGTCGCGATGGGCGACATGCTGCGCGCGCTGTCGCGCACCTCGCGCGCGATCCGCAGGCTCTCGATCCCCACGATCGCGCGCGTCCAGGGCGCTGCGATCGGCGGCGGCTGCGGACTGATGGTCGTGTGCGACTTCGCGATCACGCACCCCGAGGCGAAGCTCGGCTATCCCGAGGTCGATCTCGGCATCTGCCCGGCGGTCGTGGCGCCGTGGCTCATGAAGAAGATCGGCGCGGGCGCCGCGCGCGCGATGCTGCTTGCGGGCGGCACGATGGGCGGCGAGGAGGGCTTCCGCCGCGGGCTCGCGACGCACTTGGTCGCGGAAGGCGAACTCGTGGCGACCGCGCAGTCGCTCGCCGAGCGGCTCGCGAAGGGCGGGCCGAAGGCGCTCGCGGCCACGAAGCACTGGCTCAACGAGCTCGACGGTTCGCTCGACGACGCGATCGCCGACGAAGCGGCCGAGATCAGCGCGCGCATCATCGCGGGCGACGAGGCGCAGTCGCGCCTGAAGGCCGCGTGGTCGAAGGGCGTGGGTTGAGCGGTCGCCGCTGCGGCGGCTCCCTTTGGTGCGAGCAGCACCATCTCATCGATCACCTCACGCGCACCAGGCAGGCCGCGGATTCACTCCGCGGCCTGACCGCCAGAGGGAGCCGCCGCAGCGGCGACCGCTAAAAACACGACCGCGCGCACCGTCGGAGTGAGTGCGCGCAGTCGGGGGGAGAGAGAAATCGTGTCGACGGGCTGCTAGCCGCCGGATTCTTCGCTTGATTCGTTCGGATCCTCGGCCGCGTCCTTCGACTCGCCGAAGATCGCGCTGCCGACGCGCACGAGGTTCGAGCCGCACTCGATCGCGACCTCGTAGTCGCCGCTCATGCCCATCGACAGGATGTCGAAGCGCTCGCCGCCGACGCCCAGCGCGCGGATCTCGTCGAAGAGCTCCTTGCAGCGCGTGAAGGTGCGGCGCGCGTCCTCGAGGCTGCCCGTGTTCGGCGCCATGCACATCAGGCCGCGCGGGCGCAGCGCCACCATCGTGTCGATCATGTCGACGAGATGCCGCGCCGCAGCCGGCGCAACGCCGTGCTTCGACGCCTCGCCAGCGACATTCACCTCGACGAGGACATCGACCGGACCAAACTTCTCGCCGCCGGGGCCAGCGGCCGCGGCCTCTGCGTGCTCCTGCAGTTCCTCGGCAAGCCGCAGCGAATCCACCGAGTGGATCAACCGCGCGACCTGGATCGCCTGCTTGACCTTGTTGCGCTGGAGCGTGCCGATCATGTGCCAGCGCACGGGCGTCGCCGTTCCGCCGCGCTCGGCGCGGCGCGCGTTGAACTCGTCGATGATCGCCGCGCGCTGCATCATCTGCTGCACGCGGTTCTCACCGAGATCGGTGTGGCCGAAGGAGACGAGCTCGCGAATGTCCTCGATCGACGCGTACTTCGTGACGGCGACGAGCATGATGTCGCTCGCGCGTCGGCCGCTCTTCTCGGCGGCGCGCGCGACGCGTGCCTTCACATCGTCGTAGCGCTCGCGCAGCGTGCGAGTGTCGGGCATGGCAACTCCCACCGCAGGAGCTGCGGTCTTCATCTTCGTCGACATGGCTTTGGAGGCGCCCGGCATCGAGATGCGGGGAGAGTAGCCACGCTCCCCGATGCGCACAAGAGGAGGAGCGCGTAGGCTTCACGCATGACGACCGCGCCGACACTTCGAAACACGCCGTGCGTCCTGATCGTTCGCGACGGCTGGGGGCAGTCGCCCTATCCGGAGCGCGATGCGACCAACGCGGTGAAGCGCGCGAAGACACCCGTCGACGACGCGCTCGCCCGCGACTACCCGCGCGCGCTGATCAGGACGAGCGGCGAGGATGTCGGCCTGCCAGTCGGCCCCGACGGACCCGTCATGGGCAACTCCGAGGTCGGTCACCAGAACATCGGCGCCGGGCGCATCGTCGACCAGGAGCTCATGCGGATCACGAACGCGATCCGCCGCGGCGAGCTCGCCACGCATCCGACGCTCCTGGCCGCGGTCGCGCACATGAAGCGCACGGGCGGCAACCTCCACTACCTCGGCCTCGTGTCGGACGGGCAGGTGCACAGCGATCTGGCGCATGTCCTCGCGCTGGTCGACTTCGCGAAGGGCGCCGGGGTCGCCCCGGGGCGCCTCTTCATCCATGCGATCACCGACGGCCGCGACACCGCGCCGACCTCCGCCCCGGGCTATATCCGTTCGCTCGAGGCGCATCTTGCAGCAACGGGCCTCGGTTCGATCGCAACGGTGGTGGGTCGCTTCTACGCCATGGACCGCGACCACCGCTGGGAGCGGGTCGAGGCCGCCTACCGCGCCCTGACCGCGCCGATCGCCCGCACGGCACCGACGGCCCTCGACGCGGTCGACTCCTATTACAAGGCGCCGTCCGACGCCTCGCGCGGGGGCGACGAGTTCATCCTGCCGTCGGCGGTCGGCCGCGACGCTGCCGCGATCGCGGCGAGCCGCATCAGGCCGGGCGATGCCGTCCTCTTCTTCAACTTCCGCGGCGACCGCCCGCGCGAGATCACGAAGGCGTTCGTCCTCGACGACGCGGCGTGGCAGAAGGTCGAGGGTGCGAAGACCGCCCCCGACGGACGCGCGATCGGCGGCTTCGACCGCGGCACCCGCCTCGCCGACCTCTTCTTCGCGACGCTCGCCGAGTACGAGACCGGCCTCCCCGTCGAGGTTGTGTTCCGCCGTCCGCCCAAGATGAAGAACATCCTCGGCGACTGGCTGTCGGCGCACGGCGTGCGCCAGTTCCGCTGCGCGGAAACCGAGAAGTTCCCGCATGTGACCTTCTTCTTCAACGACTACCGCGAGGAGCCGTTCGCGGGCGAGACCCGGACGATCGTTCCGAGCCCGAAGGAGGTCGCGACCTACGACCTGAAGCCCGAGATGAGCGCCGCAGGCGTGCGCGACGCTGTGCTCGCGCGGCTTGCGGCCGCCGACTGCGAGCCCGTCATCATCGTGAACTTCGCCAACGGCGACATGGTCGGCCACACGGGCAGCCTCGATGCCGCGACCAAGGCGGTCGAGGTCGTCGACCAGTGCGTCGGCGCGATCCTCGACGCTGCGCTCGCCCGCGGCGGCAGCGCGATCGTGACCGCCGACCACGGCAACGCCGAGGAGATGTGGGACGCGCGCGGAAACTGCCCGCACACCGCGCACACCAACTACACCGTGCCCTGCTCGGTCGTAGGCGCGGAATTCCGCGGACGGTCGCTCCGCGGCGATGGCCGGCTCGGCGACCTCGCCCCCACGCTTCTCGACATGATCGGCCTCGCGAAGCCCGCGGAAATGACGGGGAAATCGCTTCTCGCGTAGAATGCGGGGCTCATGTCACTTCCGCAGATCGCGATCGTCGGACGGCCGAATGTCGGCAAGTCGAGCCTCTTCAACCGGCTCGTCGGACGCCGCGTGTCGATCGTCGACCCGACCCCGGGCACGACGCGCGACCGCGTGTCGCAGCTGGTCGAGATCCTCCCGCCGACCGACCTTCCGTACGACCGCTCCCGCGACGCGGCGCCGAAGCTCGCCGAACTCGTCGACACGGGCGGCTACGGCGTGTACATGGCCGAGGGCGGCCGCTTCGACGACGCGGGCGAGGACCTCACCCGCCTCACGCCCGAGATCGAGGCGCAGATCAAGGCGGGCATCGAGCGCGCCACGCTCATTCTGTTCGTGGTCGACGCCCAGACGGGCGTGACGGGGCTCGACGAGCGCATCGCACGGCTCGTCCGCGAGACCGGCCGCGCCGACCGCGTGCTGCTCGTCGCGAACAAGGTCGACGACGACAGCTGGATCGCCGCCGCGCAGGACGCGTCGCGCCTCGGCTTCGGCGAACCCGCGATGACGAGCGCGTCGAGCGCGTTCGGCAAGCGCGCATTCCTCGAGGAGATCTGGAACCGCCTGCCCGAGTGGGTCGAGCCGGTCGCATCGCCCGAGATGAAGATCGCGATCGTCGGTCGCCGCAACGCCGGCAAGTCGACGCTCATCAACGCGCTCGCGGGCGAACCCCGCGTGATCGTGAGCGAGATCGCCGGCACCACGCGCGACTCGATCGATGTGCGCTTCGAGATGGACGGCCACGCGTTCGTCGCGATCGACACCGCCGGCGTGCGCAAGCGCAAGAGCTGGGTCGACGACATCGAGTACTACTCGCACCAGCGCGCGAAGGCCGCGATCGAGCGCGCCGATGTGTGCGTGCTGCTCCTCGACGCGCGCGAGCCGGTCACGCAGGTCGAGAAGCGCCTCGCGCTCGAGCTCGTCAACCAGCACAAGCCCACGGTCATCGCCGTCAACAAGTGGGACCTCGTCGAGTCGAAGCTCAAGACGAGCGACTACATCGACTACCTCACGCAGGAGCTCTTCGCGCTCGAGTTCGCGCCGCTCGTGTTCCTGTCGGCCGCGAAGGGCGAGGGCATCGGCCCGCTCGTCAAGGTGTGCCGCAACCTCTTCGGGCAGGCGCATCACCGCGAGACGACCGGCCGGCTCAACGCGGTCATCAAGAGCATCCTCGCCGACCGCGGCCCGAGCTCGAAGCTCGGCACCAAGGCGAAGATCTACTATGTCTCGCAGATCGCCACGAACCCGCCGACGATCGCGATCGTGGTCAACAAGCCCGAGCTCTTCGAGGGCGCCTACGAGAGGTACCTGATGAACCAGCTGCACGAGCAGCTGCCGTTCTCGGAAGTCCCGATCAAGCTCGTGTTCTCGGCGCGCAAGCGCCTGACACCCGCCGAACTGGCCGCGCGCAAGCGGGCAGGCAGCGAGACCGGGGACGGCGAAGGCCTCGACGGCGATGCGTACGGCGACTGATCGCCGCTACACTCCGTCCCGATGTCGATCGTGCCTCTTCCCATCTTTGAACGCGACGCGGATCCGAAGTTCCGCGACGGCCTGACGGACGAGGAGATCTACGCGCGGCTCAAGCCGCCGACCTCGATCGTCGTGAAGTTCGGGCGCATGAAGCTCGTCGGCGAGTATCCGTACCGCGGCGACGCGAAGCCTGGCTGCGGATCGAAGCTCGTCGTGCGGACCTTCCGCGCGATCGAGATCGCGGAGATGCTCACGACGACCTGCTCGAACTCGGGCTGCGGCAAGAGCGTGTCGCGCTCGGAGATGCTCGACTACATCGAGAACTCGGGCGGCCGCGAGTATCCGTTCCAGACCAACGGCGAGGTGCTGCGCGTCGCGTCGGTCGAGGACCTGAACCGCGCCACCGCCTGCGCCGACAAGGCGCGCGCCGAGCTCGGCCGCGTGCGCGAGATCGCAGCGTCGCACAAGTTCCCCGCGAAGATCGTCGACCTCGAGCTCACGCTCGACGAGTCGCTCCTCCTCGTCTACTACTTGTCCGACGAGCGCATCGATTTCCGCGAGGTCGCGCAGGCGCTTGCGCGCGAGTACGGCTGCCGCATCGAGATGCGCCAGGTCGGCGCGCGCGACGAGGCGCGGCTCGTGGCCGACTACGAGCGCTGCGGCCAGCACTGCTGCTGCAAGAACTTCCTCAAGGTCCTCAAGCCGATCTCGATGAAGTCGGCGAAGATCCAGAAGGCGACGCTCGACCCGCTGAAGATCTCGGGCCGCTGCGGGCGCCTCATGTGCTGCCTGCGCTACGAGGACGCGACCTACGAGGAGCTGCGCAAGCGCCTTCCGAAGAACAAGACGCGCGTCGGCACGCCCGAAGGACCGGGCATCGTCATCGACTCGAAGATCCTCGTGCAGCTCGTGCTCGTCCAGCTCGACGCGCCCGATGGCGGATACGGCCGCGAAGTGGCGGTGCCGGTCGAGGATCTGATGGATCCCAACGAGTGCCCGAAGCCGGGCGAGGTCGCGGCATCGGATCCGCTGCGAGGCATGAGTGCGCGCAGCGTGAAGCAGAAGCTTGCGGCTGAGCGCGGCGAGAAGCTCGCGAAGCAGGACCGCTACCGCGAGAAGTCTGGCGGGCCGAAGGCGCCTGTCGGCGAGGGGGCTCCCGCAGCAGCGCAGCCATCCGCGATGGACGGGTCCGCATCCGCCGCGGGCGGGTCCGCAT
>JBEAUK010000031.1:0-5488 GCA_041161465.1 Planctomycetota bacterium
GGCGGGGAGCGCGCTATACTAACTCCCTTCCCTTGCGCGGCTTGGACCGGCGGAAAGGCCCCTCGAGGGGCTGATGGGGAATCGAGGCAGAATCCATGATCGAAGCATTGAAGAGCGACCATATCGTCGAGAAGCTGGGCGGACGATTCAAGCTGACGGCACTGATCCAGCGCCGTCTGGCCGAAATCATCGACGGAGCTCGTCCGCTCGTCGAGCGGAACGGCCGTTCGGACCTCGAGGTCGTGATCGAGGAGATCATGCAGGACAAGATCACGCTCGAGATCGATCCCGAGCAGATCGAGAAGATGCGCGGCACGCCGTCGCGCAAGCGCTGATTCGGCGCGAGCGTCGATCCTCGAGCAGTCCCGCGCGCACGCGGGTCATTCTCAAGGAATTCCATGCAGCAAGGCCCCACCGACGAGACGCCCGACCGCGCGACCCCCGAGCGCATCGAGCGGCTGAAGCCGTTCGTCCTCGGACGGCGGATCGGTGTCGGCGTTTGCGCTGGCATCGCGTCGTACAAGCTTTGCACGGTGGTGAGCGCGCTCTCGCAGGCGGGCGCTGAAGTCACCGTGGCGATGACGGCGGACGCGCAGCGATTCGTCACGCCGCTCGTGTTCCAGTCGCTCTCAGGCCGCGCTGTGCTGACCTCGGCGTGGGAGTCGGTCGTGCCGGCGGATCCGCAGCACATCCGCGCGGCATCGGCGCTTGACCTCTATCTGATCGCACCTTGCACGATGGACATGATCGCGAAGCTCGCGACGGGGCGCGCAGACGACATCGTCTCGCTGCTCGCAGCGTCGGTCGACCGCGCGCGCACGCCGGTGGTTCTCGCGCCGAGCATGAACGAGACGATGTGGCGACAGCCCGCGACCCAGCGCAATCTCGACACGCTCCGGGCCGATGGCTTCGAGGTCGTCGACCCAGCCTCGGGCTGGCAGGCCTGCCGCGCGGTGGGGCCGGGACGCCTTCCTGAGCCAGAACAGTTGCTCGAGGTGGTCACGGAGGCTCTCCGGCGCGGGACGCGTTCGGAAACCGCGAGTCGCCCGACGGGCTGAAACCGCGAGTCTCAGGGCGGTTCGTCTCGGACCTAGCCCGCCAAGTGGACCTGTCCAACTGTCTGAATCGCAAAGAGGGATCGGATTCGGCTTTCCCTGCCGCAAACACGGGTTAGGCTGCGGATAGGTGACGGGGCTCGCGACGGATCGCCTGCCCCAGTTTCTCGCGTGCAGCGCCTCCACGCTTTCGGCGGGCTGCGCGCCGCTCTGGCCCTCGGAGTTCGACATGTCGCTTCCGTCGTCGCGCCTCGTCTCGCTGTTTGCGCTCTGCTCCGTGACCGCCCTCACGGGTCCCGCCATGGCTGTGTCGGCTGAGGCTTCGCCTCCGAAGGGAAAGGCAGAGCCCGCCACGGTGAAGATCCAGGCGCGCAGCGCCAAGCAGGGCAAGCTCGATCGTCCCACGCTTCCGCAGGGGCGCGACAGTCGCATCATGGAAGAACTGATGGCCGCGAAGGACACTCCGTGGCTCGTCGCGCGTCCCGCGCACAGTGGCGGCGGTGGTGGTGGTGACGGTGGCGTCGCCGGCGAGTGCGCGCCCGTGGTCTCGACCCACACCAATGCGAGCTTCGATGGCGGTCAGTTTGTCGTCCAAGCGGGTTTCGCCGAGCAGGAGATCGCCGCCGCGTCGTACACGCTCACCGCTGCGGACTTCCCGCTGCGCATCGACCTGTGCGAGATGATCTTCGCGACGAGCAACGCGACCGTCACGACCACGACGAAGTGGTCGGTGATCGTGTGGCAAGGCACGCCCGCGACGGGAACCATCCAGTACATCTTCTCGTCCAACGGCGTCGATCTGCCGCACTTGGTCATGCAGCCCGGTACCAACGGCACCAACATTCAGTTCAGCATCGACCCGGGCGATCCCGACCAGATGGTGATCCAGAACGACGGCAGCAACACCTTCAGCATTGGCTACCGCATCGACGACCACAACCTGCAGACGCAGGATCCATGCCTCGTGTCTCCGCCGAGCAGCGCGAACGCGTTCCCGACGACCGATGTCGGAGGCCTGCAGAACCCGACGAAGAACTGGTTGTTCCTCCTCAACTGCGGCGCGCTTGGCTGCCCGGCTGGTTGGAAGAATTTCTCTCAGCTGCCGACCGTCTGCCGCCCGTCGGGTGACTGGGTCATGCGCGTCACCTGGACGCCCTTCAGCTGCCAGACCCCGGGTGCCTGCTGCCTGCCGAACGGAAGCTGCCAGGTGCTGAACGAGTCAACCTGCCTGGCGCAGGCCGGCAGCTTCATCGGTCCGGGCACGACCTGCAACGCCAATACCTGCTCCGCCGCGCTGGCGCCGTGCTGCTTCGCTGCGACGGGCGGTTGCCTGACGCTGACGCCGGCGAACTGCGCGGCCGCTGGCGGCGTGTCGGGCCCGGCGGGCCAGACCTGCAGCGGCTATGTCTGCTTCCCGATCGGTGCGTGCTGCCTGCCGAACGGTAGCTGCGTGTCGGGCGTGAGCCCGGCACAGTGTGCCTCGCAGGGCGGCGTCTTCCAGGGCAATGGAACGACCTGCACCGCGGGTCTCTGCCCTGAGCCGACGGGTGCTGCGTGCTTCCCGAACGGATTCTGCCTCGTGCTGACCCAGGCGCAGGCGGCCGCAGCGGGCGCCTCGTGGCAGGGGCCGGGGACGAGCTGCGTCGATGCCAACGGCAACGGCACCGCGGACATCTGTGAGAACGCGCGTCCCGAGGATCTCAACAACGACGGTTTCGTGAATGCACAGGACCTTGCGATCGTGCTCGGCGCCTGGGGCACCAACGACGCCACGGCCGACATCAACGATGACGGCACGGTGAACGCGCAGGATCTTGCGCGAGTCCTCGGCGCATGGAGCTGATCCAGGCGCTGCAGCAATCCGTCTGACTTCTCGCAGCGCGCCGGACTCCCGGCGCGCTGCGGTGCTTTTCGCTGTGACACGCCGCAGGCACCCGTGGCAGAATGCGCGGCATGAAGCCAATTCTCTTTGCCATCGCCGCTGGTCTCTGCTGGGGGATCGGCGAGGTCTGCACGCGCAGCGCGCTGCACGGAGGTCGCATCGGGCCGGTCGGTGCGATCACGGTGCGCTCGCTCATCGCGATCCCGTTCCTGATCCTCGTGTTCTGGTTGATGACGCGCGGTGTCGCGGGGCTTCGCGTCGAGCCGGCGCTCGCCGATGCCGATCGAGCCACCTGGATGAAACTGGTGCTCGGCTCAGGCCTCGTCGCGGGCGCGATGGCGATGATCTTCTTTTATGTCGCGCTGTCGCTTGGCGAGGTATCGGTGGTGAAGCCGATCGCGTTCTCGATCGCGCCTGCGGTGGGTGTGCTGCTCGGTTGGCTTGTGCTCGGCGAATCGATGGACGCCCGCAAGGCGCTGGCGGTCGGACTGATCTTGGCCGGGGTGGTGATCCTGACCACGGGGGCGAAGCCTGCAGCGGCGGCCGATGCGCCGCCTGCGCCGTCCGCGGACGCACCGCAATCGCGATAACGCGGGACGCACGGCCGTCCCAAGGGCAATTGGCGACGGGGGAACGCAAACGGGTGGACAGAAGGCCGAGTTTTGGCGATACTTCCGACCCCGCTCAGCCCGAAAGGGCAGTGCCTGCTGGAGAGGTGTCCGAGCGGTTGAAGGAGCTAGTCTCGAAAACTAGTAGTGGGTTCATCCTACTCGTGGGTTCGAATCCCACCCTCTCCGCTCTCAAAAAACCCGTGGTCGCCTTCGGCGAGCACGGGTTTTTTGTTCGCGGAGAGGGTGGCGTCGTAGCACTGCGTGCCACGCCGCGAATCCGCGGCCTTTGGCCGCGTCTTCGGATTGCGGACATTCGCCGGCTGCGCCGGCGAATGTTCGAATCCCACGGGATGCGTTGCGTGTTCCAGCGTTGGTGATTCGAGCGCGAAGCGCGAGCATTCGACGCGCTGGTCGACAGCCCAAATGGGTGCCACTACTTCCAGTAGCGCGGAGTCGTCCAGCTTCGTACGCGCAGCGCGCGCCTCGACCTGACCTCCCGCTATCCTCGCCGCCATGTCCTCCCCAGACACCTCAAACCCCTCGACGCAACCCGCCATCGGCTGGATCGGCGCCGGCATCATGGGCGCCTCCATGGTCGGGCATCTGCTGCGAGCGGGTCATCCGGTCGTCGTGCATTCCCGCACGCGCGCGCGGTGTGAACCGCTGCTTGCGGCGGGCGCGACTTGGGCCGCCTCGCCGCAAGAGGCCGCTGCAAACGCCGACATCGTCTGCACGAATGTCGGCATGCCCGCCGAGCTCGACGAGGTGATGTTCGGCGCGTCGGGCGCGATGTCCGCCGCGCGCCGCGGGCAGATCTTCATCGACTTCGGCACCTCGAAGCCGTCGGCCTCGCGCCGCATCGCGGCTGCGGCCGCGGAGCGCGGCGCCCATGCGCTCGACGCCCCGGTCTCGGGCGGCGACATCGGTGCGCGCAACGCCACGCTCTCAATCATGGTCGGAGGCGACGCGGACGCCTTTGCGCGCGCGGAGCCGATCTTCGGGCGGCTCGGCAAGACGATCGTCCACCAAGGCGGCCCTGGCGCAGGCCAGCGCACCAAGATCGTGAACCAGGTGCTTGTGGCGGCCAACACGGTCGGCATGTGCGAGGCCGTCCATCTCGCGATCACCGCCGGCCTCGATCCGCAGAAGGTCCTCGCCTCGGTTGGCGGTGGCGCTGCGGCCTCGTGGTCGATCTCCGTCCTCGCGCCGCGCGTCCTCAACGGCGACTTCGAGCCAGGCTTCCTCGTCGAGCACCTCGTCAAGGACCTCCGCATCGCTCGCGAGGAGGCGGGGGAGCTCGGGCTGTCGCTACCCCTCGTCGAGCTCTGCCTCGCCCGCTACGAGGCGCTGCTCGCGGCAGGCTTCGGCCGCAAGGGAACGCAGGGGATCTACCTGCTCTACCGCGACGGCGCGGTCGGCTGAGGGCGTCCGAGAATATGCACGGACGCGGCAACCCCCGTCCGCCAAGCGGCTTGCCGTCGACGGCGGATTTCGCTACATTGCTCGACTCTCCAAAGTGAGCCTCGCATGAGCACGATCCCGACCACCGGCACTGTGACCTTCACGATCAAGTCTGTCCCGCTGACTGACGGCGGCTTCCGCACGGTCGAGCGCCTCATGCGCCTCGAGCGCGGCAAGCAGCGCACGCTCAAGAAGCTGCAGAAGACCCGCGTCAACGAGCTCAACGAGCGTCGTCCGCGCGCCGGCCGCATGTGGCTGGTTCGCGCCCGCTGCACGCGCCTCGTGCGCGTCGCCGCTGGCGAGAGCTTCACCATCCAGGTGACGCCGCAGATCGCGAAGGACCTCGCGAGCGTGGCCAAGCACCTCGACTTCAAGAAGGTCGGCTAAGCCGCCTTCGCTCCAATGAATGAACACAGCGCGGGCCTTGCGGTCCGCGCTGTTCATTTTCGGGTCGCGCCGTTCACGGGGCGGGGGTGGGC
>JBEAUK010000043.1:0-3780 GCA_041161465.1 Planctomycetota bacterium
ACCAACTGCGGCCAGATCAAGACCGGCGCCCCGTGCCGCTCCGACCGCAACGCGAAGTACAACCAGTTGCTGCGCATCGCCGAGGAGCTGGGCGCGAACGGGGTGCTGGGCAAGCGGAAGTAGTGCGCGCGCGTTTTGCGCTGGAATTGCGTTACGCCGCGATCCCTTCACTCACTTGCCTGGGGTTCTCCCCGCCTCGGGTCGAACGCAATCTGACCTGAACCGTCCCTGGACCCTTGCAGGCGCTGCTGTCCTGCTGTCTACTTGGTTCGAGAAGCGCCGCGCGGTCCTCGCTCGGCAAGACTCTGATGTGCCCGACTGATGTTCCAACATCGACCGAGGGATCCGCCCCCGAAGCCGCGCCTGACGCTGTCGGCTTCGACACGCTTTACCGCCGCCTCCGTGCGATCTGCGGGCAGCGGCTCCAGGCCGAGCGGCTCGAGCACACGCTGCAGGCGACGGCGCTGGCGAACGAGGTCTGGATGCGGCTCCATGAGCTCGATCCCGTGAAGGCGTCCGACCCAGGCAACGCGACCCGGTGGTTCGTGGCGAACGCCGTGATCGCCGTGCAGCATGTCCTCGTCGACCACGCGCGCCGGCGGCTTCGGATCCGGCGCGGTGGGGGGCGTGGGCGTAGTGAACTCACCGAGGACGCGTCGCAGGGCGATGCGCGCCTCGACCAAGAAGCCGCTGAACGGGTGATCGCAGCGAGCCAATTGCTCCGCGAACTCGCAGACCACGCACCGCGGCAGGCGGAAATCGTTGCTCTCCGTTTTTACGGCGGCCTTTCGCTCCGGCAGATCGCCGCGCACATCGGTACTTCCGAGGCGACGGTGCGCCGCGAGCTGGCCTTCGCGCAGGTCTGGCTTGGGAGCCGCCCGGGAGCCGCCGGCTGGTTCGAGCCGTGACGCACAGGGGGTCCCGTGCGAAACCTCACGCGCGGTCGTCCACGATTGCGACGCATACGCCTTGTTTCGACGCATCACGGATCATGAGCGGGTCGGTCGAGATTCCTGCGTCGGCGGAGGCGCGCGATGCGTTCGCGGCGGCGGTCGAGCGTGACCCGGATCAGCCGCGGCGCGCGCTGGCGTCGGCTGAACTCGCGCCCTCGGTGTTGGGCGAGATCGAGGTTCTTGTCAAGGCCTACGAGCGTGGCCAGGCGATTGAGCGGGCGCTGTGTGCGTCCGACCGGGGAATCGACCGTCTCGTCGCCGAAGTCGCACGGTTCCGTGCGACGCCCGTCGATCACTCGTTGCCGCCACTGATCGGCGCATACCGCGTCGAGCGCGAGCTATCGCGCACGGCGCGCTCAGCGGTCCTGCTCGCGCAGCAGGAGCGACCGATCCAACGCGAGGTCGCACTCAAGCTTCTCTTTGAGGACGCATCCGACCCGGACATCGCCGCGCGCGTCGAGCTCGAGCGGCAGATCCTGGCGGCGCTTGAGCATCCGAACATCGCGCGGATCTACGATTTCGGAATCGACGAGCGAAAGCGGCCGTACATCGTGATGGAGCGGGTGCGCGACGGGACGATCACCGAGTGGTGCGCTCTGCGCGGACGGGCCACGGTGGGCGGTCGCGATTCGCGGCTTTCGATCTTCCTGCAGGTCATCGAGGCCGTGAGGTATGCGCACGCGCGAGGCGTGCTGCACTGCGATCTCAAGCCCGCCAACATCCTCATCCAGGAACTCGAGGGCGCGCCGTACGCAAAGGTGATCGACTTTGGAATCGCCCGCGCGTTCGGCGGGGCGCTGGCGGAGCGGTCGGCGCTGCTCGATCTCGCGCAGTCGGTCGGAACGCTCCTCTCGATGAGCCCCGAGGCGCTGCAGCCCGGCGGGTCGGAGCTCGATGTCCGAACCGATGTCTATGGCCTTGGACTCGTCCTCTTCGAACTGGTCGCGGGACGCCCGCCACGGGTGGCGCGCGACGGCGACCTCGCGGGCACGGTGCGCGATCTTCTTGAACTTCCCGTGCCGCGGCTCTCGCAGGTGCTCGCCAGCACGCCCGCGGATCTCGACGCGATCGTCGCCAAGGCATGCGCAGCGGATCCTGCGGATCGATACGAGTCGGTCAGCGCGCTCGGCGCCGACATCGAGGCCTTTCTCGCGGGCCGCGAGGTGTCGGCGCGCCGGCGTGGCGTCGTCGAGAAGGCTCGGCGCGTCGTTGTACGGCGGTGGAAGGTTGGCGCGGTCGCCCTCGGTATCGCGCTTGTTTCGATTGGATGGGTCCAGTTCGTGACGGGTCCCGTGCGTGCGAGGGTCTCGGAGCAGTTCGCGCGAGCGCAATCGGCGATCTCGGCGGCAGCCGCGCTTCGGAACATCGCAGGCAGCAACGAGCAGCGCGAGGCGCACGCCGCGGAGGCGCTCGACGCGACGCGCGCGGCGATCGAGCTTGGCGGCCTAACGCCCGAGGCGGTCGAGCTGCGGGCGGCGGCGCTCGAAGAGGCGATCCTGCCGCGGTTGGCACGCGACGACCATACTTCGAGCGAGACGGTGAAGTTTGTCACCGAACTCGTGAAGATCCGCGAGGACGCGGTGAAGCAGGTGGGCGATGCCCGTTCGCTCGAGCGTCTTTCGATCGCTCTTGCCTACCAGCTCGACACGGTCCGCTACACCGACGCGTATGCGCCCATCGAGGCCAGGCAGCTGGCGCTCGACGAGGAACTGCACGCGCGCGACCCTGAATCGCGCCTGTACGCCGACAACTTGTGCTGGAGCTACCAGCGCGTGATGGCACCGATGTGGTCCCGCGGCGAGTCGCGGCGCGCGCTCGAACTCATGCGGCGCTCGAGCGAGATCGCGGAGGCGAATCTGGCGAAGCACGGCGCAAGCGCGCTGACGCTGCACACCGCCGCATCTGGAGCGTGGTACGACGCGTGGGCGGCGTCATGCGATGGTCGACCTCTCGCGGATCTGCGGGACGCGGCGGCACGCGCGCGCACGCACGCGGCTGCGCTGCTCAAGTGGAGCCCGGACCACGCGAAAGGCGCTGATTTCGCACTCGGCGCCACGATCGTCGAGGCCCGCGCGCTCATCGAGCACGGCAAGCCGTCGGACGCGGTGCGGCTTCTCGAGGAGGTTCGCGCATGGACGGCACCGGTGATCCTGCGCGAGGCGACGATCGGTCAGGTTGTGTCCAGAATCGGAACTTCGTGGGACCTCGAGGCGCGTGCATGGCTTGCATGCGGCGACGCGTCCCGCGCGGAGGCGGCTGCGGATGAACTCGCGCGCGAGATCGAGCGCGAGCGCGAGCGACTCCAGGAGCGCAAGTTGCTCGAGCGGGCCCTCGCCGCGCGCGACATGCTGCGCGTGCGCGCGGCGCTGCTGCGTGGAGAAGTGGCTGGGGCGCGAGCGGCCGTGTCGGCGCTGATCGACCGCGGGCGGCGTGCCCTCGCAACAGAGGGCGCGGGGGCGCTTGACGAGATCGCGCTCCATCTTGTCGAGCATTTGAAGCAGGACAGCGGGAACCCCGAGCAGCGGAACCCGGAGGTTCTGGCGATGTTCAAGGAGTTCGCACAGACGCTCGACGCCGACCTCAAGCCGACGGAAGTCGACGCGGAAGGACGTTCGCGTCCGATTCATGCCCGCTTCGCCATCGAGCTGATCCTCGACCGCGGCGCGGACCTGCCTGGGATCGCCCGAACCATCCGCGCACGCGAAGACCACGGGGTCTCGCTTGAGGCGGACCTCCAGCGGCTCGAGCGGTGGGCGGGGCTGCGGGCGGGGACGGGGCGGTAGGAGATTCTTCCGCGGCCTGCTTCGATTTGTCGACGCAATAGGAT
>JBEAUK010000055.1:0-34477 GCA_041161465.1 Planctomycetota bacterium
TTTCGCCGATGGGCAGCGCCAACGACCTCCCCGCCACGCCCGACGACGAGGAGTGCATGCGCCGCGTGGCCGAGGAACTCGGCAAGCGACGCCTCTCGTACCTCCACCTCTTCAACCACTACTGGCCGAAGGACCGCTGGAACGGCCCGTTCACCGAGCGCCTCTGCCGCGAGATGAAGGAACGCTTCGCAGGCCCCGTGGTGCTCAACGGCTACAGCGCCGATGTCGCCGCGGCGCAGGCCGACCTCGACGCAGGCCTCGGCGATTGCATCGCCTTCGGCAAGCTCGCGATCTCGAACCCCGATCTCCCCGAGCGCTTCGCCTCGGGCGCGCCGCTCGCGCCGTGGGACGACACGACCTTCTACGGCGACGACGCACGCGGCTACAACGACTACGCGCGCGCTTGAGCGACTATCCGCACACATCGCCGACGGCCGCGCGCGCGAGCGCACCACCGCGATCGCAAGTGTCACTCGGCCTTGTACGATGCGACGGATGAGTGCGCCGCATCCCCTCTTCAGGCCGAAGGACGAACCGGCCTGCAGCCGCTGCGGGTTCTCGCTGCGCGGGCTGCACGGAAGCGGCCGGTGCCCCGAGTGCGGCGAAGCGTACGACGACCGCTCGCTCGCGACGACATCGCCCACGCGCACGCGCGCCGTCGTCTATGTGCTGCTGCCCGTCGCATGCGGCCTCGTCGTCGGCGCAACGACGCTGCTGATCGTCCGCGGCAACGACATCTTCTTCGATCGCGCGGAGTACTTTCTTTTCGCCGCCGTTCGCTATGCGGGACCTTCCGTCTTCCCCACCGCCGCATGGAGCTCGTGGCGCGCACTCAACACGATCGATGCCTACCAGAACGCGCAGCCGCCCGCCGAGCGCGAGCGTCCGCTCTCGGTCGCCCTTGGCTGCGCCGGCGCCGGCATCGCGACCCTGATCGGAGCCCTCGCGATCGGCGGCCTCACGGTCCTCGCGCTCCTCTCCTTCCTCGCGCTCGGACTGCTGTTCGCCCCGCTGCGAGGCTGACCGCGGCATGCATGCCGCGCTCGCAAGTGTCAGTCGCCCCTGTACGATGCGAAAGATGGAGACGCCGCATCCGCTCTTCTCACAGGCCTCGAAACCGCGGTGCCGGACCTGCGGCTTCGCGCTCACGGGCCTGCCCGAGGTAGGCAATTGCCCCGAGTGCGGGCGCCTCTACAACTCGGACAACTCGGTCGCCTTCGACCCGCCGTCCGTCGGGCGTGCGCTCGGCTACATCGGACTGCCGCTCGCGGCCGGCTTGATTTTCATGCTCATCGGAATAGCAAGTACAGCTCACGCCAATACATCGTCGGCCGCGTACCTTGCGTTCGCACTCGTCTGGGTCATCGCCGGCATCTCATGTGTCGCCTGGACCGCATGGCGGACGGCAGGCTTGCTGCGAGCCATCGCCGAAACTCAACCGACGCACACGCCAGGCGCGCAGACGACCTCGCGACTTGCCCACGCAGGCATGGTGATCGCCGTCCTCATCTTCATCGGCGCCGTGTGCCTTGGTGTGATCGGCACGCTCGCGCTCGGTGGCTGCCTCATCGCTCTCGGCCAATAGCCACGCATGCACCTCAAGTCGACCACCAGCCGCTGCCCCGTGTGCCTTGCGCAGATTCCCGCGGAAATCATGCGTCGCGGCGACGCCGTCGTGATGACGAAGCACTGCGCCGCGCACGGCGCGTTCGAGGCGACGCTGGCCACCGACCACACGCGCTACTACGCATCGCAGGGTTCGGGCGCGTGCTGCAGCCCCGCCGACGGCGCGAACGGCGGCGGCTGCTGCGCCGGCGGCAATCCGAACGCAGCCGATCCGTTCGAGCGCCTCTCGACCTGCGTCGCGCTCATCGAGATCGTCGAGAGCTGCAACCTCTCCTGCCCGACCTGCTTCGCGTCGAGCCCGCACGGCGTCGGCGACGACCTCGTCTACACACCGTCGCGCGAGGTGCGGCAGCGCATCGCCGGCGTCGTCGCGCGCAAGGGCTTCATCGACATCATCCAGCTCTCGGGCGGCGAACCGACGCTGCACCCCGACTTCTTCGAGATCCTCGAGTGGTGCCTCGCGCATCCGAAGATCGGCTACATCCTCGTCAACACGAACGCCGTGCGCGTCGCAACCGACGCTGCGTTCCGCGAGAAACTCGGCGAACTCCGCCGCGCGCGCGGCAAGTTCGAGCTCTATGTCCAGTTCGACGGCGTGCAGGAGGCGGGCCATCGCGAGCTGCGCGGCGCCGACCTCCGCAAGGTGCGCGAGCAGGCGATCGACGCCGCCGGCGCGCTCGGCGTGCCGAGCACGCTCGCGATGACCGTCACCGAGGAAACCCTCCCGTTTCTCGGTGAAACCATGCGTTTCGCCGTGCCGCGCCGCCATGTGCGCGGCATCAGCTTCCAGCCGCGCTTCACCTCGGGCCGCATCGAGGTCACGAGCTCGACCCTGCCGATCGCGCGCAGCGCAGCGCGACCGCTCTCGGTCGGCGACATCGTGCACGCGCTCGCCGCGCAGGCAAGCGAATTCGTAAGCGCCGCCGACTTCACGCCGCTCCCCTGCGGCGACCCGAACTGCCACACGATCGGCTACATCCTGCGCACCGCGAACGGCACCGTGCCGCTCTCGCGCCTCGTGTCGCTCGACGCGTTGCAAGGGTTCCTCGCGAACCGCGTCGACTACCGCCTCGAGGATCTCGCGAAGTGCGGCTGCGAGACGGAACCGCTCGGCGAGATCCTGCGAACGCTGGAGCAGTCGCACGGAACGCTCGGCGCAGACGCCCCGTTCCGCATGTTCATCAAGCCGTTCATGGACGCGTGGACCTTCGACCAGGACCGCATCGATCGCTGCTGCACGCATGTGATCCGGCCCGACGGTTCGCTCGACAGCTTCTGCCGCTACTACCTCGAGGGCGGCGAGCCAGGCTTCCGCGCGCGGCAAGCGGCGAAGGAGGCGCACGCGTGAGCGATCCAAGTCCAAGTCCAAGTCCAAGTCCAAGCCCGACTCCGACTCCGTCTTCGTCTTCGATATTCACGCACGCTGGCGCCGATCCCACGCCGCCGCTCTTCGAGCCGACCCACGAGTATGCGTGTGCGCAGTGCGCGTTTCGCCTCAAGGGCTTGCCCGACGAGGGCGTGTGTCCCGAATGCGGCCAGGGCTACACCCGTGCGACTGCGGTCCGGCTGTTCCATCCGCCGCGTATCTCCGATGCGCTCGCCTACCTCGCCGTGCCGCTCGCCCTTCCCTGCAGCCTGTTCGTGTTGGGAGCGGTGCCGCTCGCCGCGGGTGACAGCTTGGGCGCGTGCCTCTGCCTGCTCGGACTTCTCACGCTCGCGCCGTGCACGATCTGGCTCGGCAGGCGTTTCGTGGCCTTCGAACGCGGGCTCCGCGCGTGCCTCCCGCCGCAGCGCGACCCGTCTCGCGACTGGCGCGCAAGGGCATCGTCCCTCGGCTGCGTCGGGCAGATTCTCATCGGAGGCGGCTGGATGTTCGTGGTGTTCACCGTGCTCGCCGGCGGCGCATGCCTGGCGATGGTACTGGTCAAACTGGGACGATGATTCCGGCAGGTCCGCATGCAATCGAGGCATCCTGCCCAGGCGCCGCTTGCGGCGGGCGTCGCGGATTCGATGCTTCCTTTGATGAGTCCTCTCGTTCGTCATCGTCCATCCCCGCCGAGCCGGGCGAAGCGCAACATTCGCTGGGCAGCGATCACGATGCTCGCCTTGTCGCTCGCGCCCGCCGCCTCACCTGAGCGCGAGTCGCACCAGGCCGATCCTGCGCTCGCCACGGAGATCGCGCCGGACAACGAACTCCCGTTTGTCGCCGGAGGGGTGGAACTCGATCATGCGCTCGACCTCGGTGTCGACTCGGTGCCGCTTGAGTGACTGACCGCGCTTTCAGGCGAGGATCACGCCGGCAAGCGCGACCAATGCAGCCGAACCAAGCGCGGGCAACGCGAGTCGGAACAGCCGGGCACCGCCCACCACGCGCGTCACGATCAGCTTGAAGACGGTGTTCACGAGCAGCGCCACCAGCACGGCCCTGACGCCAAGCTGCGGGTCGATGATCCCTTCGGTGACCTCGCGTGCGGTGCTCATCGCGATCGCATCCATGTCGGTGATGCCTGCGACGGCCGCCGCCACGAGGAACATGCCGATGCCGCCGTACTCGATCGTGGCCTTGGTGACGATTCGGATGAGCACGAACGCGCCTGCGAACGCAAGCGCCGAGCGTAGTTGCGTGGGATTGCGCGGCTTCGACTGCGCAGGCAGCGCCCCGTCGCCGTTCCGCCGCATCGCGATGAAGCCGCCGAGCAGCGTGATCGCGGCGATCGCACCGAGCCACCAAACTGCTCGCTGGAACAGGACGGGCGACACCACCGCGACAAGCATCATGAGCCGTGCGGGAAGCACGCCGCATGCAAGAAGCGCGGTGGCGGCGGCGTTGGCGGCGTGGCCATCCTCACGGGCGCGGCGTGCAGCGCCCACGGTGGCCGCGGTGCTCGACACGAGACCGCCGAGGAGACCCGTCGCGACGGTACCGGCGCGGTCGCCAAGCAGCGCCTGCGCGATGTAGCCGACGAGGCTCAGCGACACGACGAGCACCACCAGCATCCATGCGGTTCGCGGATTGATGGCGTTGAAGGGACCGATCTCGCGATCGGGCAGCACGGGCAGGATCACGAGCGCGATCAGCACGAAGGTGGCGATCGCGCGCACATCGTCTTGACCAAGCCGCCTCACCATCGCGTGCAGCGGCTCGCGCAGGTAGAGAAGCAGGAACAGCACGCCCGCCGCGACGACGGTGGTCGTTCGGTCACCGAGCACCGCGAACCCGCCGAGGAGCGTGGTCGCGACGAGCGCAAACGCCGTGGTGAGCCCGATGTCGCGGATCGTCTGGCCTTCCGCCGGCGCCGTGCGTGCGCTGATGCCGCCCCACACGCCGGCTGCGCCTGCGAGCGACGCAACGATGAGCAGCGCCCATGGCGTCGTGCCCGCCTCGCCGAGCATGGCGGTGAGTCCGCCGATCAGACCCGCCAGCCCGAAGGTGCGCACGCCCGCCACGGTGTCCGGGTGGCGTTCCCGTTCGAGGCCGACCAGGAGCCCGACCCCGAGCGCGATTCCGAGCGACACCACCGTGGGCGGGAAGATCTCCCGCCACCACGGCGTGTTCGAGATCTGCTCCTGCAACGGCGGGTCCGCCGCCATGGCGAAAAGGTCGAACATGGATCCGACGGCCGTCACGCCTTGCAGTGTACGGGCGTGGTGCGTCTCCCACGCTCGCGGTAGCCTCCCCGCCATGCCCGAGCCGCTCCCCTCCCCCGACGACCTCGCGCGAGCCGTGTCGCTCGCCGACCTCGCGGCGCTTGCCGAACGGGGCATCGAGCGCACCGCGTGGGACTACTACCGCTCGGGCGCGTGGGATGAGACCACCCTCGCCGCAAACGAATCCGCCTGGCGCCGGTTTGAAATCCACTTCCGCGGCATGGTCGATGTGTCGGCGCGCTCGGCGAGCACCTCGCTGTTCGGCCGCGCGGCCGCGGCACCGCTGCTCGCTGCGCCGACCGCCATGCAGAAAATGGCGCACCCTGACGGCGAGTGCGCCACCGCGCGCGCCTGCAGCGCAGCGCGGCTCCCGATGTGCCTCTCGAGCCTGTCCACCACGGCGCTTGAGGAAGTGCGCGCCGCCACCGACAGCCCGCTCTGGATGCAGGTCTATATCTCGCAGGACCGCGGCTTCACCCGCGAGCTCGTCGCCCGCGCCGAGCGTGCGGGCATCGACGCCTTCGCGGTCACCGCGGACACGCCCGTCTGGGGAATCCGCGAGCGCGACATGCGCAACGGTTTCCGCGTGCCGGACGGCCTGCGCATCGTCAACCTCGAGCGCCCCGGCGGCCCGACCGGTCACTCGGGCGTCGGCATCGGCGGCGCGCTCTCGTGGACGATCGACGCCTCGATCACCTGGAAGGATGTCGAGTTGCTCGCGTCGTGGACCTCGAAGCCCGTCCTCGTGAAGGGTCTCTGCCGACCCGACGATGTGCGTGCGGCGTTCGACTCGGGCGCGCGCGGCGTGTGGATCTCGAACCACGGCGGCCGTCAGCTCGACGGTGCGCCCGCGACGGCACGCGTGCTCGCGTCGTGCGCCAACGCTGCGGGCGGACGCGGCCCTGTCGTGGTCGACGGCGGCATCCGACGCGGCGTCGACATCGTCCGCGCACTTGCGCTCGGCGCCGACGCCGTCGCGATCGGCCGACCGATCCTCTGGGGCCTCGGTGCAGGCGGTCAGGCCGGCGTGTCGCGCGCCCTGAGCATGCTCACGGGCGAGTTCGAGCTCGCGATGGCGCTCGCAGGTGTTCGAAGCGTCGATGAGATCCGCGCCCTCGGGGCGGACCTCGTGCGAGACGCGGTACCGTAGTCGGATGCGCGTCGGAGCCACGCTCGTTCTCGCGATCCTCGCCGCCACGCTCGGCTGCGATCGAACCGCGCCATTGCAGGCAAAGTCCGCTGCTCCGCGCGCGACCGGCCCCGTCGAGGCGACCGAGCTGCCAGAAGCGTTCACGCATGTGCTGCTCATCAGCGTCGACGGACTGCGCCCGGAGTGCCTTGAACCTCCGCTTCTCGCTGGATTCCCCAACTTCGCGCGCATGCTGCATGGGCCGCACACGCTCGACGCCCGCACCGACCCCGACTACACCATCACGCTGCCAAATCACCTGTCCATGCTCACGGGGCGCCCTGTGCTCGGGCCTGCCGGCCATGGCTGGATCGGCAACAGCGACCCGCCAGCCGAGCGTCAGGGCGGCACCTTGCACGCCATGAAGGGCTCGTATGTGCCGAGCGCGTTCGATGTCGCGCACGACCACGGCGTGTCGACCACGCTCGCCGTCAGCAAGACGAAGTTCGTGCTGCTCTCCCAGAGTTACAGCGATGCCTCGGGCGCGCCCGACGCAGTCGGGCGGGACAACGGGAAGCAGAAGATCGATCGCTGCCTCTCCACGCGCGATTCCGAGGAACTCGCCGCGATGGTCGCGGACCAGCTGCGACGCGAGAAGTCGGCGTCATTCACCTTCGTGCACTTCGGCGCGCCCGACTTCAACGGGCACGCCAAGGGCTGGATCCTCGAACCGGGCAGTGAATACCTCGGCGCCGTTCACGCGGTGGATCGCGCGCTCGGAACGCTGCTCGACGCCATCGAGTCGTCTCCCAACCTGCGGGGACGCACGGCGATCGTGCTCACGGCCGATCATGGCGGCGGCGTGCCCGAGAAGACCCACACCGACAAGACAGCACCCGTCAACTTCCGGATCCCGTTCCTCGTGTGGTTTGGGTGTCACTGCCCCGCCGATCTCCGTGTTCTCAATGAAGACCGCGCGTGGCCAGCGCCCGATGCGCAACTCGACGCCGCCGCGCGCCCGCAACCGCTCCGAAACGGCGATGCCGGCAACCTCTGCTTGGGCCTCCTCGGGCTTCCCCCGATCCCTGGCTCGACCTACGGCGCCGACCGACCCCTGCGATTCCGACCCGATTGAATGACAGGCCGACGAGTCGCGGCGCCGAGCGCCTCCGCGAGTTTGAAACAACAGAAGTTCGTAAAGGTTCTCGGACTCAATACTTCCGACTGCGCTTATGGCCGCTCAGATGCCGAAGATATTGGTCAACGAGCTTCGGAATCGAGTGTCGGAGCGCGCCAATCAAACCCCAGCCCCCCCGACGGCGGAGGGATTTGGCTGAATTCAATGCGGCTTTTCTTGGCACGGCTCAAAGCCGTGGTAGTTTCCGACGTGGAGGGTTGTGCGGGTTTTTCCGCATAGACGGTCTCCATTGTTTGAGGCCGGCGCCGAAAGGTGCCGGCGAGAAGGGACGAACGAGCGGGAACTCGTTCGTGTGTAGGGAGAGTCGAAAATGGGTTCCATGTCACGCGCTGCCGCGCTTGCGGCTGCTGCTTTCGTCGGTCTGCAGACCGCGGACGCTGGTTTCGTGTATTCCGCGTCCGCCCGCTCTGTCTCCGCCATCACCCCCTCGTTCAGCGACAGCGGCTCGACCGCTGGCCTCGGATCGTGGTTTGACTCGGCCTTTGCCTCGAGCGCGGGTGCGTCCGCCCTTGCGAACCAGGGCTCTGACCTTGGCGCGAGCAGCATTGGTCTCGTTGGAGCGGGTCAGGCACTTGGTGCCGCTGGCGCCTCCGCGAGCGGCGGCAGCTTCCTCGACGCGACCTTCGTCGCCATGAGCGATGACGGCTCCGCGACCCTCGACGTGAACTGGATCGTCGGCCTGAGCCAGACGCTCGGCGGAACCGGCACCTCGACGGTCTTCATCAAGGTGACCGATGTCACGCTGAACACCGTGCGCCTCATGCTTTCGAACAACGCGAACGCATCGGGCACGCTCACGATGATCTCTGGCAACACCTACCGCATCGAGGCCACCGCCTCGTCGAACGCGGTTGGCGTTGGCAACGCCTACAGCAGCTTCAACGGCAACTTCTCGATCGTTCCGGGCCCCGCATCGGCATCGCTTCTCGCGCTCGCCGGACTCACGGTCGCCCGTCGCCGTCGACGCTGATCGCCCGCCCTTCCTGTCCGCAGTTTCGATAGGTCCCACACGATGAAGATCACGACGCAGTCCATCCTCTCGCTCACCGCGGTCGCCGCGGCGCTTTCCGCCGCCGCGTCGGCTGAGGCCGGCTTCGTCTACGCGTCGTCGCTGCGAGCCATCGCGCTCATCTCGCCTGCTGGCATCAGCTCCGCGGCGTCGTCCTCGTTCGGCGACTTCCTCGAGTTCCGCGGCTACAACGCGCCGTCGGTATCGGGTTCGGTGCAGCAGGGCTCGACGCTCGGCGTCGACTCGATGAGTTTCGGCGCGTTCACCCAGCTCTTCTCGAACGCCGCCAACTTCGGCGGTCCGCTGGATGCCAACAGCCTCTCGAGCGTCGTGTTCACGGTCGACAGCTCCATGCTCGCGGCCATCAGCGTCGGAACCGCCTTGCAGTCTTCCGGCGCGGGCGCCGCGAACGGCGTGTCCGTCGTGCTGCGGGAGGTCGCGACTGGCAATGTGCTTTACTCGGCAAACAGCAGTGTGAACGACACGCTCGAGCTGACGCTCGTCTCGGGCCTGAGCTACCAGCTCGATGTCTCGACTGCGGCCAGCGTCGCCTCCGGCGTCGGCAATTCCTTCACGAACTACTCCGTCTCGATCAGTGCCGTGCCTGCGCCCGGCGTGCTCGCGACCTTCGGTCTTGCGGCGATGGCTCGCCGCCGCCGTCGCTAACGAACCCCTTTTAGCCTCCACGCGCGCGCGGGCAACCGCGCGCGCTGTGTTTTTCGCCACTCCCAAACGACGACGCCGGCGCACCACGGGGGCGCGCCGGCGTCGTCATGTGCCGGGTCTCGGCTCGCTTACTTCGCTGCCGGCGCCGTCGGGGCGGCTGCGGGCGCGCCGCGATTCACCGTCGAGAAACGGTGCACCATCGAGTGGCTGTAGGTCTCGCCCGGGCGCAGCACGACATTCGGCCAACCGTCCTTCGCCTGCTTGTTGATCGAGTCAGGGAACGCCTGCGTCTCGAGGCAGAGCGCGCCGTTCTTCTGGTAGGTCGCGCCGTTCTTCCCGGGGATCCCGTCCAGGAAGTTGCCCGTGTAGAACTGGATGCCCGGCTGGTTCGACCAGACCTCCATGATGCGTCCCGACTTCGGCTCCATCAGGATCGCCGAGATCCACAACCCGTTCTGCTTCGGGCTCTTGTCGAGCACGAAGTTGTGGTCGTAGCCACCCGGGTCGTCCTTCGTGGCGGGCATCGCGGCGAAGTCCTTTCCGATCGCCTTCATGGTGGTGAAGTCGAGCGGCGTTCCGGCGACAGGGGCGATCTCACCCGTGGTGATGAGCGATGCGTCAACGGGCGTGTAGCGCTTGGCCGGCAGCATCAGCAGGTGTCCGAGGATGTCGCCCGAGCCATGCCCCGCGAGGTTCCAGTAGGTGTGGTGCGCAAGGTTCACCACCGTCGGCTTGTCGGTCGTCGCGCTCATGTCGACCTTGAGCTCATTCATGTTGGTGAGCGTGTAGACGACGGTCGCGTCGACATTGCCCGGGTATCCCTCCTCGCCATCGGGCGAGCGGTAGGTGAAGGTGATGCTTGGACCCGCGTCGGTCATCTTCGCCTCGCCCTTCCACACCACCTTGTCGAAGCCCTTCACGCCGCCGTGAAGATGGTTCGCGCCGTTGTTGGTCGCAAGGGTGTACTCGGTGCCATCGATCGAGAACCGGCCCTTTGCGATGCGGTTCGCACAGCGGCCGGCCGTGCAGCCGAAGTACTGGGTGCGCTCGACATACTCCGCGGCGCTTGTCCGGCCGAGCACCACATCGTCGAACTTGCCGCTGGCGTCGGGCACCTTGAGCGACACGATGATCGTTCCGTAGTCGGTGATCTCCGCCTCCATGCCGCGCGCGTTGCGCAGCGTCCAGAGGTGCACGGGCTTGCCGTCGACGGTGCCCCAGTCCTTCTTGGTGATCTCCGCAGCGGGCGGCGCCGGCGTGGCGGGCGGCGCCGCGGTCGGCTGCTGTGCGAAGGCGCATGCCGCGAGGGCAAGCGGCGCGAGGAGGGCGAGGGTCGTTGATACTTGCATGGGATCTCCTGGATGGGGACAAGCCGATGTCGGTCGATGCATCAGCCCGATGGCGCGGCCGCGCGCTCGAGTCGGCGCGCGAGCAGGCGGCGAACGCCCTCGTCGGCCGCGACGCCGAGAAGAAGCACGGCGCCGATGACGGCGAACTCGAGCTGCGATGAGAGGCCGACGAGGATGATGGTCGTGCGCAGGACCTGCAGCGTCGCTGCGCCGAAGATGACGCCGATCACGCTGATCTCGCCGCCACGGAGGCTGCAACCGCCGAGCACGGCCGCGGCGATCGCGTAGAGCTCGTAGAAGTTGCCGAAGTCGGACGGCTGCGCGCTGCTGATGTCGAAGATGAAGAGCATGCCGCCGAAGCCCGCGAGCAGGCTGCAACCGACATACGAGAAGGTCACGAGCCACGCGGTCGGGATGCCCGAGTAGCGCGCGGCGCTCTCGTTGCGGCCGGTCGCCAGCAGCCAGCGGCCCCACACCGTGCGCGAGTAGAACACTCCGATGACGATCGCGAGGATCGCAGCGGGGATCACCGTCGCCGGCAGGAGGAAGTTCTCGATGCCCGGGATCTCGAAGCGGCCGGTCGCGAGCGTGCGCAGCCCACCGTGCTCGCCGAGGAAGCCCTGCGTCTGGTCGCCCGTCATCCAGCGTGCGATGCCGCGGTAGAGAAGGAGTCCGCACAGCGTCACGAGGAACGGCTGGAGCTTGAGTCGCGTGATGAGGAGCCCGTGGAAGAGCCCGATGCCCGCGGACATCGCGAGCACGGTCGGCACCACCGCCCACGGCGACCACTCGTGCTCCATCAGGAGCCAAGGCGTCGTGATGCCCGCGAGGCACACCACCGAGCCGATCGAGAGATCGATGCCGCCGGTCACGATGACGAGCGCGGCCCCGAGCGCGAGGATCGCGTAGAGCGCGGTCCGCTGCGTCAGCTGCATCAGGTTGATGCCGGTGAGGAAGTTCTCGCCGTAGAGCGACGCGAACACGAAGATCGCGATGAAGATGCCGATGATGCCCAGCGCTTTTTTCATGAATCGGCTTTCTTCACTGAGGCGCCGTCGGCGGATGGCTTCGCCTCGAACCGCCTCCGGTCGCGAGCTGCATGATCGCGATTTCGGTCGCCTCGTGTGCGGAGAGCTCGCCGGCGACCGCGCCCTCGTGCATCACGACGATGCGATCGGCGAGGAGCAGCACTTCCTCGAGCTCGCTCGACGCGAACAGGACGGCGCTCCCTTGCTCGGCAAGGCGCCGGACCTCCGCGTGGATCTCCGCGCGCGCGCCGACATCGACGCCGCGCGTCGGCTCATCGAGGAGGAGGACCGCTGGGTTGATCGCAAGCCAGCGGCCGATCACCGACTTCTGCTGGTTTCCGCCCGAGAGGGTCTGGACGCGGCGCGACGGCTTCGCCGGCCGAAGCTGCATGCGGCTCACCATGCGGTCCACCATTCCTCGCTCGCCCGTCGTGTCGACGAGCCGCGCTCGGCTCGAGCGGTCGATCCAGGCGAGCGACATGTTGGTGGCCACGGAATCCTCGAGGAAGAGGCCGTTGCGCGCACGGTCCTCGGGCACGAGCGCGACGCCTGCGCGGACGCGCTTCGACGCACCCGCGGGCAGCGCGCGGCCATCGAGCCGCACAATTCCGCGAGAGACACCGACGCCGGCGATCGCCTCCAGTAGCTCGGTGCGACCCGCGCCCACGAGACCCGCGAGGCCGACGATCTCGCCCGCACGCACCGAGAGCGAGACGGGCACGCCGCGTCGATGCGCGCCGACGAGTTCCAGCACCTCGAGCCGCACGGCGGCGTCGGCGGGCGTCACGCGCCGCACGGTGCGAGCGATGTCGCGTCCCACCATGAGCCGCTCGATGGTCGCGCGGTCGTACTCACCACGCACGAGTTCGCCCGTCTTGCGGCCATCACGCAGCACGATCACGCGATCGGCGACCTTCATGACCTCGTCGAGGTGGTGCGACACGAACACCACCGCCACGCCGGCGCGGCGCAATTCGTCCATGATCTCGAGCAAGCGCTCGGTCTCGCGCGTCGTCAGGCTCGAGGTCGGCTCGTCGAGGATCAGCACGCGCGATTCGGTGGACAGCGCCTTCGCGATCTCAACGAGCTGCCGCTGCGCGATCCGAAGCGTGCCGCACAGCGTGCCGGGATCGATCGCGAGCCCGACGCGCGAAAGCCACTTGCTGCTGTCGGCACGCATCCTCGCGCGATCGAGGAACCCCAGACGCGTTGGCTCGCGTCCGAGGTAGATCGCGCCCGCGACATCGAGGTTCTCGGCGAGGTTGAGCTCCTGGTGGACGAGCGCGATGCCCGCATCGGTCGCCTCGCGCACGCCCTCGAGCGTCACCTCGCGCAGCGCTCCCGACGCACCGGCCACCGCCAGCGAACCCTCGCTCGGCTGCACCACGCCCGACAGGATCTTGAGAAGCGTCGACTTGCCGGCGCCGTTCTCGCCGACGATCGCGAGCACCTCGCCGCCGCGGATCTCGGCGTCGATGCCGGCGAGCGCCGTCACGCCCGCGTAGCGTCGGCCGACGCCGCGCACGCGGAGGAGAACCGGTCGTTCAGGATGCATGCGAGGCGGCAGGCGCTCTTACTTGGCGCCCTTCGATGAACCCTCTTTGCCTGCCTTGATCTTCGCCTTGAGGTCCTTCCAGAACGCCTCTGCGTTGTCCTTCTTGATGACCTTGGCCGGGATGTTGATGACGCCGTTCGCGGGAATCATCGACATGTCGCCCTTGGTCAGCGCGAGCAGCACGCGCACGCTCTCGAAGCCGTAGCCGTACGGATCCTGGACGACGGTGCCGAGCACGAAGCCTTCCTTGATGCCGGCGATGACATCGGCGCCCTCATCGAAGCCCGCGAGCTGCACCTTGCCCATCTTCCCGGTCTGGCGGAGCACCTCGACCGCGAGCGTCGAGTTGTATTCAAAGAGACCTGTCATGAGCGCGAGGTCGGGGTGCTTGATGAGCACATCCTCGATGTTCGCCTTGGCCTTCGCGCGGTCGAACGAGTCGGTCCAGGTGCCGACGATCGTGTAGCCGGCCTCGCTGATCACCGTCGCCGGCTCGTCGTAGCGCGTCGGATCCGGCGTGCGGCCGAGGAGGCCGTCGATGAAGCCCTGTCGGCGGCGCTTGGCGTTGTCCTGCTCGAGACGGCCGATGAAGATCGCAACCTTGCCGCCCTTGCAGCCGTCGCGCGCGAGCTGGCCGCACATGAGGCCCGCCTCGTAGTTGTCCATACCGATGTAGCAGAGGCGCGGAGCGTTCGGCGCGTCGGAGTCGTTGGTGATGAGGATCGACTTGTCCGCGACGAGGTTGAGCACCTCGGCCTGGTTCGCCGGATCGATCGGGCTGACGGAGATGCCGTCGATTCCCTTGATGACGAGGTCCTCGAGCATGCGCTTCTGGTCGCCGAGCCCGCCGCCCGGGAACTCGACCGTCACATCGCAGCCAAGCTGCTTGCCAGCCGCGATGGCGCCGGCCTTCGCGATGGTCCAGAAGTCGGCGACGCCGTTCGACACGAACGCGACATGCGGCTTTGCCTTGGGCTTGGCCTTGTAGCCCTCGATGCGTGCCTTCTGCGCAGCCACGAGCTTCGCGCTGCCGTCCTGCGGGGAGGCGGCGACGAGGCCGAGTCCGAGCGAGGCGAGCGCGAGGGCGGAGATGAGCTTCTTCATACGGGTTCTCCTCAGATTCGAAATCGGCTTCGGGTCAGACGACCGTCATGCCGCCGTTGACATGGATGTCCTGGCCAGTGATGAATCCTGCGGCGTCGCTTGCGAGGAAGACGCACGCTCCGCCGCAGTCGCTCGGCACGCCCCACCGGCCCATGGGGATGAGGCGTCGGTACGCCTCCTTCTCGTGCTCGGGGTCGTTCGCGTGGCGCTCGACCGGAATCCAGCCGGGCGCGATCATGTTGACCGTGATGTTGAAGGGCGCGAGTTCGCCCGCCATCGAGCGCGACCAGCCGACCTGCGCGCCCTTGGCTGCGACATAGGCGCTGAAGGGCGACACGCCGCGATTGAAGACCTCGCTCGTGATGTTGATGATGCGGCCCCACTTCTGCTTCTTCATGTGCGGCAGTGCGGCGCGCGTGAGGAGGTACGGGCTCTTCACGAAGAAGTCGAGCATCGACTGGTAGAAATCCCAGTCGTACTGCTCGATCGGCTTCAGGGGCTGGGCGGGCGTCGCGTTGAGGACGAGGATGTCGATCGGGCCGAGCTTGGCCGCGATCTCATCGTTGAGGCGCGTCACATCGGCCTCGTCGACGACGCTCGCGCGGAAGAGCCCCCCCTTGTAGCCGGCCGCCTCGTACTCGGCGAAGGTCTTCTCAGCCCACTCCTTGCCGTTCGCGTAGTTGAAAGCCACCTTGGCGCCGGCTCCGCCGAGCGCGAAGGCCATCGCCTTGCCAAGGCCCTTCGACGAGCCCGTCACCAGCGCGACCTTGCCATCGAGTCGGAAATTCGGAACCTGCATGGATCGGCCATCCTACAGAATGTGGCCGCGAAGTCGAGGTTTCAGGCGGGAATTGGCTTCGATGTCCTCGTGTTTCCGACATAGGTGACCATCCGCCAGAGCCACTCGAAGGGGCCGATCCGGAAGATGGCGAGCCACGCCGTGGCGAACAGGACGAGCGCCAGCCAGACGACGAACGCCGTGACGGCCGCCTGCGCGTCGTCGAGGGTGCCGAACCACGCGAGACCCCACCAAGAGGCAAGCGCCGTGCAGACGAGCGACTCGCAGAGATAGACCGTGAACGACATGCGCCCCGCCCGCTCGAGCGGCGTCGCGATGAAGGACGGCAGCTTCGGCCCCCACTCGATGATGATCGCTGCGTAGGCGAAGGGCAGCACCATGGCGCTCAGCGACACGAGGAGGAGGTAGGTCACGCGCGCGGGGGTGCTGTCGAAGCCGAGGATGAGGCTCGGCAGTGCGCTTCCGAACGAGAGGGCGAGTCCAAGCAGGAGCGCAGGGAGCGCGATGCGGCGGCGGAACGCCGCACCCTCCGGCCCGAAGAAGCCCGCCTTGAAGGCGTAGACGCCGCACAGCATCATGAAGAGCGACTGCCATCCGTAGCTGAAGAGCGCCGCGATGAAGCCGTACGCGAACAGCACGCAGCGGAAGAGCAGCGCGTCGCGGAACGGACCCTCCGCGAAGGCCGCGCGCTCGCCCTCGATCCACGCAGGATTCAGGGGATCGAAGCCCGCCTCGAGCATCGCCTTGAGGCCCCGCTCGGTCGTCACCGCGGCCTCGGCCTCAGCCGCGCCCAAGAGCATCATCATTCCGACCGCATAGAGCGCGGCAGCGCCGAAGGCGTTGAGCGCCACGAGCACGGCGACCACGACGATGATCCAGCCAAGCGACCGCTGGGAGAGGCCGCTGCACGCGAGGGCGATCACACCGAGCAGCGCGTAGAGCGTGAGGATGTCGCCGTACCACACGAGCGACCAGTGCAGGATGCCGATCAGCGCGAGGATCGCGAGGCGCCGCTGCCCCGCGGGCCAAGGGCTCCGCCCCAGCGCGGTGGCGCGGGCGGCCTGCATGGCGAGGCCGAAGCCAAAGAGCAGCGAGAACAGCGAGATGAACTTGAAGCTGCAGAAGGTCTCGACGAACGCCCACGCCGCGCTGTCGGCCGCCGTGCGCTCCGAGCCATCGAGCGCGACGGTCGGGTCCATCGCGACCCCAAACGGCGCAAAGAAGTAGCGGATGTTGACGAACAGGATGCCCAGAAGCGCGAGGCCGCGGGCAATGTCGACGGCCCGAAGGCGCTCAGCGGGGGCGATGGGGGCAAGCGACATGGCGAGATCGTAATGAGAGCGATGTACAGAACGACCGCCCGACTTGACAAGTGACGGCGGCGCAGAGACAAATCACGGAACCAAACGGGTTGGGAGCCGGCGCGCGTCGGTTTCAGCCCAACGATCCCCTACGGCGCGCTCGCCAAAGGTCTCTCCGATGTCCAGCTTCCCCAGTGGTCAGCCCCAGGTCGAAAGCAAGCGCATCCTCTGCGGCGTCCTCGCCATCGTGCTTGGCGGTCTTGGCATTCACCGCTTCCTGCTCGGCGATGTACTCGGGGGCATCCTCCGCATCCTGCTTTCGCTCGCCTGCGGCATCGGCGGCATCATCAGCCTCATCGAAGGCATCATCTACCTCACGAAGAGCGATGCCGACTTCATCCAGATCTATCAGATCGGTGGAAAGAAGTGGTTCTGAGCTGAGCGGTCGCGGCTGAACCCTTGGGTGCCAGCTGGCTTTCGCCTGCTGAACGGCGGGTGTCGGAGTCGAACGCCGACATCGCCCGTTCAGCGGACTGAAGTCTGCTGGAACCATGTACGCCAGAGGGAGCCGCCGCAGCGGCGACCGGAGTCTGACGGCATCGTGCATGCCAAAGGGAGCCGCCGCAGCGGCGACCGGAGTCTGACGGCATCGTGCACGCCAAAGGGAGCCGCCGCAGCGGCGACCGCTCAAACCATGATGTCGCGAATCGGCTCCGCACCCTCCACGCCGACGAGCTTCTGATCGAGCCCCGCGTAGAAGTAGGTCAGGTGGTTCGGATCAAGTCCGAGGCACGCAAGGGCCGTCGCGTGCAGGTGCTTCACATGGAAGCGCCGGTCGACGCCGGTCGAGCCGAGTTCATCGGTCTCTCCGACGCTCACGCCGCCCTTGATGCCGCCGCCCGCCATCCACATCGTGAAGCCGTAGCTGTTGTGGTCGCGGCCCGTGCCCTCCGCGTACTCCGCGGTCGGCTGCCGGCCGAACTCGCCGCCCCAGATGACGAGCGTCTCGTCGAGCAGGCCGCGGCGCTTGAGGTCCTTGAGAAGTCCTGCGACCGGCTTGTCTGTGCGGCCCGCGTGGAAATCGTGGTTCTTCTTGAGGTCGCCGTGCGCGTCCCACGACTCGTCGTTGTGGCCGCCGCCTGAATAGATCTGGACGAACCGCACGCCGCGCTCGACGAGCCGCCGCGCGAGCAGGCACTTGTTTCCGAACTCGCGGGTGCGGTCATCGTCGCAGCCGTAGAGCTCCTTCGTCTCCTTCGTCTCGAGCGACATGTCGACCGCCTCGGGCGCCGTCGACTGCATGCGGTACGCGAGCTCGTAGCTCTCGATGCGGCTCTCGAGTTCGGAGTTGCCCGAACGGAGCAGCGCATGCCGCGTGTTCCAGTCCTTCATCTTGTCGAGCATCGCGCGCTGGAGCGCCACACTGCGGCCGTCGGGGTTCGCGAGGTCGAGGATCGGCGGGCCTTCGCCGCGCAGCACCGTGCCCTGGTACATCGCGGGCATGTAGCCGCTCGACCAGTTCTTCGCGCCCGAGATCGGGCCGCCCGCGCTGTCGAGCATCACCACGAAGCCGGGCAGGTTCTGGTTCACGCTGCCGAGGCCGTAGTTCACCCACGAACCCATCGCGGGGCCGCCGAGCAGGCGCCCCGAGTTCATCATCAGCATCGCGCTGCCGTGAATCGGGCTGTCGGCGTACATCGACTTGATGAACGCGATGTCGTCGACGCAGGTCGCGAGATGCGGGAAGAGGTCGCTCACCCACGCGCCCGACTGGCCGTACTGGCGGAACTTCCACTTCGGGCCGACGACGCGGCCTTCGTTGCGGTCGCCGCCGCGGCCCTTCGTCTTCACCTTGATCGTCTGGCCGTCGTACTTGTAGAGCTCGGGCTTGTAGTCGAAGGTGTCGACATGGCTCGGGCCGCCGTAGCAGAAGATGAAGATCACGCTCTTCGCCTTGCCGGGAATCATCATCGGCTTCGGCGCCATCGGATTCACCGGCCCGCCGGGAAGCGGCGTCACGCCGTCGAACGCGAACGCCTGCTTCGACAGGAAGCCGTCCTTCGCCAGCATGCCCGCGAGCGCGACCGAGGTGAACGCGCCGCCCGCCTGCCACAGGAACTCGCGGCGCGTGCGGCCGCAGAAGGTGTTGGTCGGCTTGTCGAGGGGATTGCTCATGGGTGCACCTTCGTGAAACGCCGTCAGTCGATGTACAGGAACTCGTTGAGGTTGAAGAGCACGAGGCAGAGGCTCGTCATCGCCTGCTCCTGCGTGAGCCCTTCCTTCGCCTTGATGTCGTCGAGGAAGTGGATCGCCTCGTCGATCTCGCGGGCGTCGGGCGCGCGGCCGCTCGTGAGCCGGCGCGCGCGCTCGATCTGCGCGCGAAGGTCGCCGGGGAACTCCCGCCCGACGCGACGCGCGAGATTCGCGGCTTCTTCGTTGGTGAGGTCGCCGTTCAGCATCGAGAGCGACTGGGTCGGCACCACGGTGTTGAAGCGCTGCGGGCACGGGCTGTCGAGATCGGCGAGGTCGAACGCGGTGAGCAGCGGATGCTGCAGCGAACGCTTCAGCTTGATGTAGAGACTGCGGCGCGTCCACGACTCGCGCTCGGTGAGCGGCCAGACTTCGCCCGGGCGCGACGAGGTCGCGAGCACTTCCTCGGGCATCGGCGGCAGCACGGGCGGACCGCCGACCTTCGTGTTGATCGTGCCGTTCGCGACGAGCATCGAGTCGCGCAGTTCCTCGGCCGACAGCCGGCGCATGCGGAAGCGGCTCAGGAGCTCGTTCGGCGCGTCCTTCGCGAGCGCGTCGGGCGACGGAACGCTCGACATTCGGTACGCGGCGCTCGTCATCAGCAGGCGGTGCATCTCCTTGAAGCTGCCGCCCTTCTCGATCATCGTGGCGGCGATGTAGTCGAGGAGCTCCGGATGCGTCGGCTGCTCGCCGAGCCGGCCGAAGTCGTTCGTGGTGGTCGAGATGCCAGCGCCGAAGTGATGCTGCCACACGCGGTTTGCCACCGTGCGCCACGCGAGCGCGTTGCGCGGGTCGACGATCCAGCTCGCAAGCGCGAGGCGCCGCCCGGAGCTCTCGCCATGCGCAGGCTTGACCGCGGGCTCGGGCTCGAAGCGCGCGGCGATGAGCGGAACCTTCGGCTCCACCTTGTCGCCGAGCGCGTGCGGGCTGCCGCGCAGCATGACATGCATCTCCGCGGGCTCCGGCTTCTCGCGCACCGCGAGCACCGTCTCGCCCTTCCAGTCGGGCATGCGCCACGCGGAGAGCTGCGCGCTTAGTTCGTCGAAGCGCTTCGCGGCCGCCTCGCCCGAGCGCGCGAGGATCGACGCGCGCGCCGCGTCGGGCGACGCGAGGCCGAGCGCCATCGCGCGGACTTCCTGCTCGCCGAGCACGCGGTCGTACATGCGCACTTCGTCGATCGTGCCCGCGAACGCGCCGCCGCCCGGCAGCATCGCGCCGATCGCAAGCTTGCGCGGCGTGTCGAGGTGCGCGGTCGAGCCGCGCGCGCGGTCGACGGGCGAGCCGTCGACATACAGCACGATGTCGCCCGACTTCCGCTCGCGCGTGAACGCGACATGGTGCCAGCGCCCGTCGTTGTGGCCGGGGCCCGAGCTCACGAAGGTCTCGGGGTCGCCCGTGCCCGCGCTCACATAGCCGTGCGAGATCAACGAGATGCCGAAGTCGCGCACGATGCCAGGCACTTCGCCGTCGACGAGGCCCTTGCCGAGGAACCAGCGGCGGTCGCCGTCGGAGCCGCCGCCGAGGTCGGTGGTCTTGAAGAAGAACGCGATGGTGAAGTCGTCGCCGACCGGGCGCTCGATCTCGACGCGGTCGTCGCCGCCATCGAAGCGGAACGCCTTGCCGATGCGGCCCTCTGCCTCGAAGCCGGCGTCGCGCACGCTCGCAGGCTTGCCCGCTGGCGCCGCGTTCACGGCCTGCGCGGCCTTCGCGTCCTCGAACGCGAGGTGCGCGACGAGTCCGTTCGCGGGCGCGGTGTCGGGGAAGGCGGCGGACGCCGGGTCGACGCCGGCGAGCGCGCGGATCTCCGCCACGATCGCATCACGCTTCGCGACGGCCGCCGCGATCTCGGCCTCGGGGTCGACCTTGCCGAAGTCGCTGCGCACCATCCGCAGCACATTGTCGGCCTCGATCGAGTTGAACGGGCTTTCCTTGTAGGGCGCGACGCCCGCGAAGTAGGCGGCGAACTGGTAGTACTCGCGCTGGCGCAGCGGATCGCCCTTGTGGTCGTGGCAGCGCGCGCAGTTCATGCTGATGCCGAGGAAGGTGCGCGCGGTCGTGTCGACGACCGAATCGAGGTCGTCGGCGAGCGCCTGCTTGAGGTCAGGCACCTCGTCGTCCCAGAGGCCGAGCCGATAGAAGCCCGTCGCGACGAGCGTGTCGAAGTCGCGGTCAGGAAGTTCGTCGCCCGCCAGCTGCGCCTTCACGAAGCGCGCATACGGCATGTCGTCGTTGAAGGCGCGCACCACGAAGTCGCGGTACTTCCACGCGGCGTTCTTGTCGCTGTCGCGCTCGAAGCCGTTGGTGTCGGCGTAGCGCACGAGGTCGAGCCAGTGGCGCGCCCACTTCTCGCCGTAGTGCGGGCTCGCGAGGAGGCGGTCGATCAGCCGCTCGTAGGCATCGGGCGAAGCGTCGGCCACGAAGGCGGCGATCTCCTCGGGCGTCGGCGGCAGGCCGGTCAGGTCGTAGGTCGCGCGACGGATGAGGGTGACCCGATCAGCCTCGGGCGCGGGCGAGAGCCCCTTCTCCTCAAGCCTCGCGAGGATGAAGCGGTCGACATCGTTTCGGGCCCACGCCGAGTCGCGGACGGCAGGTGCCGCCGGCTTCACGAGCGCACGGTAGGCCCACCAACTGTCGCGGGCGGCGTTCGCCCGGCTGATGATCGTGTCCTCGCTGAGCCCCTTGTGGGCGGCCCGGCTGTCGTCCGAGTCCGCGGCTGCGGCGGTCGGGGGCGAGTCGGGCGGATTCGAGGGGGCGGCCGCGGCCAGGAGCACTGCGGCCGTCAGGCCGATCCCGAGCAGCGACACGGGGCGTCGGTGGACGCGCCAGGAGCGCTGCAGGCTTGACGGAGTACGGGGATCCAAGACCTGCATGGGCTCCAAGGTAGCTTGAGATGGCAAGCCGCCCAAGCGGATGGCCTGCGCTCAGTGGAAAATCCATCGCAAGTTCGAGCGCGGAGCATCCCGATATACGCACGATGCCCGAAGAATCCGTCTCGCTCCTTCCCGACTGGCTCTTTGAAATCCTCGGCTGGGTGCCGGCGGTGGTGTTCCCCGCGGCCACGATGTTGCAGTTGATCGTGATCGTGCGGCGCAAGACGGCGGCCGGGGTCTCGGTCGCCGCGTGGACGGCATATGCGATCGCGAACATCTGCTTGTACCTGTACACCGAGAAACACAGTGAACTGGAGTCGATCTTCGGGGCTCTCGGAACCGCCGCCCTGAATCTCTGCATCGTCGGGGCGGCGCTTCGGTATCGAAATGGTCCGCACGGGAATCCGAATGCGCCTGGCACCGTCTGATGCGCTGAGCGAACTGCCGCACCAAATCCAGTCCACCGCCATGCCGACAAAGTCCACCTCCAAGTTCCCGCCCGCCCTCGTCCTTCGAGCCGCCCACCGTCGCGACACCCTCCTGAGGGGACGGCGCGTGCTTCCCGCGCTTGCGGCAATCGCTGCGCTGCAGGGTTGCGTCGCCGTCGGTGGCACCACCCGGTCGGACTCCCCGACCCTCGGCAAGCAGCTGATCGACCTGAAGGCCGCGTTCGACTCGGGCGCCATCAACGAGACCGAGTACCAGACCGCGAAGCAGCAACTGCTCAAGCAGTCCTGAGGCAAGATGGCTGGTCGAGGGGTAGTCGGCCGGCCGAGCTCAACCGTCGATCGTCTTGCGCAGCGTCGCCGCCAGCACATCGAGATCGATCGGCTTCCGTACGAATGCGCTCAATCCAGCAGCCGTCGCCTGGCGCTCGGTTCGGTCGTCGCCGTAGCCCGTGCAGCAGATGATCCGCAGCGTCGGGCGAATCGACCGCACCCGCTCCGCGAGTTCGATTCCCGAGAGCCCCGGCATCGTGAGATCGGTGACCAGCACCGAGACCGTGGTCTGCTCGTCCTCGAGCACACGGATCGCATCGAACGGGTCGCCACAGGCAATGACCGTGTAGCCGATGCTCTCCAACAGCTGGCGCTCGACCTCGAGCACCGTCGGGTCGTCGTCGACGATCAGCACCACTTCGCCCGGCCGCGCGTCCGTCGACTCGGTCGACGACACCAAGGGCGGGGTCGATGCTTGCGAGGCCCCTGCATGCGCCGCCAGACCAACCGCGAGCGGGATCAGGATCTCGAATCGCGTGCCGCGCGCCGGCTCGCTCTGCGCCAGGATGATGCCCTCATGCTCGGACACGATGCGGTGAACGACGCTGAGCGCGAGATCGGCAGCGGGAACCGAACCTGAGCCGCGCGGCAAGTACGGCTCGAACATCCGCACCCGCGCGGCAGCGTCAAGGCCGGGACCGTCGTCGCGGACCACGATGCGGGCGAAGCGCTTGTTGCCGCGCAGGACCGCCGAAGCCTCGATCTGAATCTGGCCGGCGCGGCCGCGCAGCAACTCGAATGCGCGCGCGCCGAGGTTTGTGATCATCTGTTGGATCGAGTCCGCCTCGCCGAGCACTTCACCGAGGTCTGGATCGATCTCCACGGAAAGCTCGACGGCGGCCGGCGCGGAGCGCTTCAGCAACTCGACCGCCGATCGAAGGGTCTTCGCGAGCGGCACGATCTCGATCACGCGCTCACGACGACGCGAGATCGCGAGCACCTGCTGCACGAGCTCGCTGGCGCTGCGAGCCGCCGTGCGAATGTCCTTCAGCATCTGCTGCATGCGCCCGTCGAGCTGGACGCTGCGCTCGAGCATCTCCGTGTAGAGCAGGATCGGCCAGAGGAGATTGTTGAAGTCCTTGGCGATGCCTTCCGCGAGCATGCCGACCGCCTCCATCTTCTGACGCTGACGCAGCGTCTCGTCGAGGCGCTCGCGCGAGATCGCAAGTCCGAAGGCGTTTGCGAGCGACCTGAGCACCGCGCGTTCGCCGAGATCGAGCGTGCGGTGGCGCGTCGTCCGCGGCTCGTAGGCCACCACGCCCCAGAGCGCGCCTTCCACCATCACCGGCTTGAGCGTCGCGGGTTCCCGCGTATCCGTGAAGACGACTTGCACCGACTCGCCTGCAGCGAGTCTGCCGCGCTCGGGCGCAGTCAGGTCCGACAACCGCGAGGCATGCGCCCACGGCACGCCGAACACGGGTTGCCAGGTGAACTCGATCGGCTGCGGATTGCCGGGGTCTGCCGACGCCGGTGCCGGTGCAAGCTCGAGGAGCGCGAGCACGCCCGCATCAAGCGCGCTTCCGATCATCGCGAGCACGGAGTTCGCCGCCGCACGCCACTCGGGCTCGCCCAGGAGTCGCTCGGTGGCGCTGTGCGACGAGATCAAGAGCGACCCGCGGCGCTCGTTCTCGTGCGCCGCCACGATGCGGGCGTAGGTGAGACCCGCGAAGTCCGCGAGAAATGCAAGGCCCTGACGATGGCGCGCCGAGTAGGCAGCGCGTCGCGTGCTGGCGAATCCGACCGTGCCGATCACCACGCCATCGACACGCACCGGCAGGTACATGCGCGAGAGGATGTTCTTGCCATGCGATGGCAGCGCTTCCGCACCGGGACTCGGCTGTTCTCGAGTGTCGCGGATATCGACGACTCGTCCGGTGCGCAGCACAAAGCCGGGATGCCGGGCCTCGGCGGTACGCTCGGCGGCGAGCCGCTCCTCCTCCGTGAGTCCCTTCGCGTGCACAAGCCGCAGATGGCCCGTATCCGGATCGAGGAAGTAGATGCCCGAGTACTCGACTTCAAACAGTTCGTCGGCCACTTCCTCGATCGTTCGGCCGAGTTCACGCAGCGTCCGGACCTTCGCGAACGAACGCGCGATGCGACGATCGATCTCGTTGCGCTTGAGGAGCCAACGGTTCATCTCCACGAGCTCTTCAGGCGGGAGCCGTCGGGCGATCGCCTCGGCGAGATCCGCAGCCGCGTCACCGAGCCAGGCGAGCATCGCGTCGGTCGCTGGCGTCTCTCCGAGCGCGATGAGCGCATGACCGTGGAGCCCGAGCTCGATCTGCAGCACGCGCGCCGCCGCCGACCGATCTCCGAGCGCGCTGTGCCGGGCGCCCTCGAGCGCGCGATCGCCAAGCTCACGAAGCGACTCGTCCGAGTCGACCTCGGGGATCGTCGGCCCTTCGGCACCCATTCGCATGAGCCTCGGTTCGCCGTCCGGCCCGTTCCGCCAGAGCCAGATCTCGCACGACTGACAGCCGATGGTCTCCAGCACCGCCCGTGCGGCGTCGCCTGCGAGCACGACGAGCCCTTCGTCTCCAGAGGGGGCCGATGCGAAGATGGTGTCGAGGTCCGGCATGGAAGCGACGGATTGCAGCGCCGATGCGCGGCTCGCACAGCGTAAACGATCGCGAGTGACCAGAGGTTGCTTGACTTTGTCGCGTGGACGCGCGACCTTCCTCCCATGAGCAACAAAGGCAGCGTGCCGAACCCCAGCGCAAACCCGCATCGCCGCCGGACGGCGCTGCTCGGACTCCTCGGCGTCGTGACCCTCGCGGCGTGGGGCGGGCTTGCGGCCGGGCTCCCTGCCCCGCCGCCCGCCGACACGCCCGCGGCGCCCGCAGCGGGGCGCGAACGGCTGCTCGTCTTCAGCAAGACAGGCGGGTTCCGCCACGACTCGATCCCGGACGGGATCGCCTGCGTGCGCGAGCTGCTCGGCGATCGCTACGAGATCGACGCGTCCGAGGATGCTGCGGTGTTCACCCCCGAGAACCTCGCGCGCTACAAGGCGGTCGTGTTCCTCTCGACGACCGGCGACATTCTCGATGCCGATCAGCAGAAGGCGTTCGAGGGGTACATCCACCTCGGCGGAGGCTTCGCCGGGATCCATGCCGCTGCTGACACCGAGCACACCTGGCCTTGGTACGGCAAGCTGGTCGGCGCCTACTTCAAGACCCATCCGAACATTCAGGAGGCCTTGGTGCGCGTCGAAGACCGCACCCATCCATCGACTTCGATGCTGCCCGAGAACTGGCGACGCACCGACGAGTGGTATGTCTACAAATCAAATCCGCGCGGTGCCGTGAAGGTGCTTGCCAATCTCGATACCTCAACCATCAACGGCGAGACCATGGGCAAGGATCATCCCATCGCGTGGTTCCACGAGTTCGAAGGCGGACGCGCGTGGTACACGGGCGGCGGTCACACCAAGGAGAGCTACCGGGAGCCGTTGTTCCGCGCGCACATCAAGGGCGGAATCTTGTGGGCCACCGGTGCAGAACGCGCGCCTGTCGCAGCACCCGTCGAGCCGAGTGGCACAGGCGCAAAACCATCGACAAATCCCGCGAATCCTGAGCGCGTGAAGCCCGACGCGACTGTCAGATAAATTTCGAAAATCCTCTTGCGTTCGATGCCAGAGGACTAGCAACCAAACTTTGGTCGCGATATAGTCCGTGAAGACAAGTCCGTAAGGATTCGTCCTCAAACAGATCTTTTCCCCCATGGGGCTACTGCGAAGCCGATCTCGCAGTGGCCCTTTTCTATTTCCCCGTAGGGGGAAATAGAAAAGGTGTTTGAGCGGTCGCGCCTGCGGGCGCTCCCTCTGGTGCTGCGATGCATTTCGGACTCCCCCGTCAGGGAAAGGTGTTTGAGCGGTCGCGCCTGCGGGCGCTCCCTCTGGTGCTGCGATGCATTTCGGACTCCCCCGTCGGGGAAAGGTGTTTGAGCGGTCGCGCCTGCGGGCGCTCCCTCTGGTGCTGCGATGCATTTCGGACTCCCCCGTCGGGGAAAGACGCTTGAGCGGTCGCCGGCGCTCCTCACAGGCCCCGAGCTGGACTCAGGAACCCGATCGGAAGCGTCGTCTTGCCATCGGTCGCCAGGTCCGCCAGCGCCTCGCCGATCACCGGCGCGAACTTGAACCCGTGGCCGCTGAAACCGCAGGCGATCGCCACATTCGGGTGCGCCGGATGCAGTCCCACGATGAAGTTCGAATCGGGCGACATCGTGTAGAGGCAGTTCTTCGCGTTCACGCACGCACGACCTTGCGCGGACGGGACGCGCTCGCGCACCGCTGCGATCGTCTCGGCGACCACCGCCCCCTCGGCCACGCCAAACGCCTCGTTGGGATCGACTTCCTCGCCGCGGCAGTGAAGCCCGACCTTCATCCCGTGCGGTTCACCCATGCCCGGAAAGGCGGGAACGCCATAGATCTCCGGTGCACCCGCGCGGTCAAAGAGCCACACCGGCATTCCCGACGCCTGCCAGAGCGGGTCGCCCGCGTCGTCGAGCCACACGATCGTCTCGCGCGTCGGCCGCAGCGGCGCGACCGCGTCACCTAGGACGCCGCCCATCCACGCGCCCGTTGCGAGCACAAGCGTGCGCGCCTCGTAGGTCCCGCGTGCCGTCCGCAGCCAGACGCCATCGCCATCGGCGCGCCACACATCGATCGGAGCGTTGAGCTCAATGCGCGCGCCTGCTGCACGCGCGCTGTCGAGCGCAGCCTTGATCGTGGCCTCGGGCCGCACGAAGCCGCCGCGCGTCTCACAGACGATCTCCCAGTCCTTCGGCACGCTGAACTGCGGGTGACGGCGCATCAACTCCGCGCCGTCGATCGCGTCGACCTTGAGGTCGTGCTCCCGTGCGCTCCGCACCATGCCGGCCGCCACGCGGTTGCCGGTCGGGCCTCCCATCACGAGACCTGTCTCATAGCGCAGCATGAGGCCCGCGTCCTTCGCGAGGCGGTCAAATCCGTCGTACGCCCGCCGCAAGAGCGGGACATAGTCGGGGTGCTCGAAGTAGGAGAGTCGGATGACGCGACTTCCGCCGTGCGAACTGCCGCGTTCGTGTGGCGGCGCGAAGCGGTCGATGCCAAGCACGCGCTTGCCGCGGCGCGAGAGCTCGGCGAGCGCGCACGATCCCATCGCGCCGAGGCCGACGACGATCGTGTCGAACTTGGACTCGGAAGCGTCGCTCATCCCCAGCGCGAGAGAAGGATCGCCAGGTCGGCGGCGTCGGCGACACCGTCGAGATTGATGTCGGAGAGGCCGGGGCCGCCCCACTCGCTCAGGAGCAGCGCGAGGTCGCCCGCGCCGATCGCGCCATCGCCATCGAAGTCGCCGCTGTTGACTTCACGCGCCGTGACGGTGAGCACGATCGTCTTCTCGGTGAAGAGGCCGCCACTGTCGGTGCCGCGAAGGGTGATCGTGTGGACGCCGACCGAGAGATCGCGCACCACGAGCTGGCGACCCGTTCCGAGCGCGCCGTCGAGCGAGCTCGTCCACTCGATCGAGCCCTCGGGCAGCAACTGGTCGTCGAGATCCCATGCCGATCCGTGAAGGAACACGGTCGCGCCCTGCTTGAAGGTGGTGTTCGAGTTCGGGCCGATCACGTGGACATCGGGCGGCGCGCCGTTGCCGAGCATGAAAGACTGCGAGCCCTCGTGGTCGCTCGAGTTCATGCCATCGCTGACATCGACGCGGAACTTGCCATTGTGGCCACGGCTCGCGGGAACTTCGGCCGAGTCGAAGACGAACTCGCCGCCGCCCGACTGGCCGACATCGCCGACCTTGAGCGGGATCCACGCGTTGCCGCCATCGGGGCTGTAGAGCAGGTCGGCGGTGAGCGCATCGCCATCGGCGTCGGTGGCAGTCCAGGCGACGCGAATCTCGCCGGTGAGGCGGCCGCTGTTCGGATCGAAGACCACGGGGCCGGTCGTCGCCGGCTCAACGGCGAGCGAGGTCACCACGGGAGCCGAAGGCGAGCGCTCCATGGTCGCCAGGACGCGCCCGGCCGACTTGCCTCGGCACTCCATCACCACGACGCGCGCGGCCTCGACACCCCTCACCCAGCGCGGCAGGTTCACATACAGCGGGGTTGAACGGTGGAGGTGGCGCGGATCGGCGCATGACTCGCGGCAACTCCGCGTGTCGATGCGCACCGACGCGAGAAGCGCTCCGTCGGCCGAGTAGCTCTCGACGGCGACATTTCCGCGCGGGTTGTCCTCGGTTGGCGCGATGAGCTCGTGGTGCGCGCACGGGAGGAGCGTCACCGTGCCCGCGACATGATCGTGCACGCCTGCAACGCGCAGCACGGTCGTCGCGTTCGGGTCAGTGGCTGCGTCGCTTGCGCCCTCGTCGCCGCCATCTCCGTCGCCGCCATCTCCGTCGCCGTCACCGTTGCCATCGAACGCCGTGCACGCCGAGCGTGCGTCGCTGATCGCGTCGTTGTAGCTGATCGAGGCGACCCACGCCTCGACGGTCAGCAGGCCCGCGTACATGATGTCCTTCTTCGTGGTCGGCATCACCTGCGCGATGTTGAGCGGATCGCGAAGCAGGTGCTCCGTGTCGAATCCCACCACTGCGATCGACTGCGTGTTGTGCTGCTGACCCCAGCAGTGGCCGATCTCATGCGCGAAGGTCCGCTGGAAGCGCGAGTTCTCGGTGTTTCCGAACGCGGCGGCGCCCGGGATGCCGATCGCCTGGCCATTGCCGCTGAACGGGTTGCCCGGCAGCCATCCGTAGATGAACTCGGGACGCGCATAGCCGGCCGCGGGAATCTGGTTCTGCCGGATGTCATTCAGCGCGGTCAGCAGCGCATTGTTCGAGCTGTTGATGTCGGTCGTCCATGTCAGCCCGGGCAGCGGCGAGCGGTGGTAGTTCCAGTCGCCGGTCTTGTAGATGCCGCGCAGGAAGCTGTCGCCGGTGCCTGGCTCGATGGTCGCGGCATTCGGCAGCCCGCCGCCCGGCGTGTAGTTGACGGCGACATACGCGATGTCCATGAACTTCCGGCAGACAAACGGCTTGTTCGTCACCGAGAGCGAGTTGTTCGCGTAGTTCGTCTCCTCGAGCGTGCGGAATGGGTTCACCGTGACCACGAAGTCGATGTCGGTCGACTGTGGCGGCACGCAGAGGAAGTTGATCGTGTGGTCGATGGTCGCCGTGTTCGGAGTGACCGGCGCCGTGATTGGACCGTTGGTGCTGTAGACAGGCGACGACGGGATCTCGATTCCATTCGAGTAGATGCGGAGGACCGCATCGACGCCCGGCTGCGCGGTGGTCTGCCCATTGAGCGAGATGCGCGCGCGCACGACGGTCGCGTTGCGCGCGACCAGAGCGTTCGAGTTGGTCGATGTCTGGTAGCCCTGCGTGACCTCGATCGCGGAGACGGAAAGGTCGACCGCAAGGGCGGGAAGACCAAGCGAGAGGCTGACGAGACCTGCGAGCGCAGCGCACAGTTGGCGGCGTGAAGACATAAGTGCCCAATATACGGATCGCTGCGACTGCGACTGCAGGGAAGTCGGGACAAAACCCAACTCTGATACCTTTCTGCCATGACCGTCGCCCACGCAGCGGCCTCGATCTTTTTCTCGTTCCTCGCCTTCGGCGCGCGCGCGTTTGGTGGTCCCGTCACGCAGATCGCGGACCTCGAGTCGGAGTTCGTCGAACGCCGCGGCTGGGTTGACCGAGAGCGGTTCCGCCGCGCGCTCGCGGTGTACCAGCTGCTGCCGGGACCAGAGGCGCACGAGATGTGCTGCTACCTCGGAGCCGTGCGCGGAGGGCCGCTCGGCGCCATCGCCGCCGGGCTTGGATTCATGCTGCCGGGGCTTGTACTCATGCTCCTCGCCTGCGTGCTGTACAGCTCGCTCGACCTCGCGTCTCCCGCTGCTGCGCATGCGATGGCGGCGATGCAGCTCGTTGCCGCAGCGCTCATCGTGCGCGCCGCATGGCGACTGCTCGGACCGCTGCTGCGCTGGAAGGAGTCCGCCGCGCGGGCTCCATGTGCGGTCGCCGTCGGGGCGTGCCTGCTCGCGATCTGGTGGTTCGCTCCAGACCGGGCGACCATCGCCGCCGACGCCACCGAGACGCATGCGGTCGCTGCACCGATCCTGTTCACCCATGGCCTCACGGCGGGCATCGTGACCTTCGGCGGCGCCTACACGGCGATTCCGTATGTGGCGTCGGTCGCAGCGGGCGCGGAGGGATGGATGACGCAAGGCGCGTTCCTCGATGGCGTCGCCATCGCGAGCGTGCTGCCCGCGCCGCTTGTGATCTTCGGCACCTTCGTCGGCTACGAGGGCGCCGGCGTCGTCGGCGCGCTTGCGTTCACCGCGGGCATTTTCCTGCCGGCCTTCGCGTTCACCGTGTTTGGCTTTGGCGCGATCGAGAGGCTTGTCTCGTGGACGCCTGCGCGGCGCGCGCTCGACATCGCGGGCGCGCTCGCGATCGGCGTCATGGTGGGCGCCGCGTTTCACCTCGTCTTCGACGCCGCGACAGGCTGGACCAAGCGCCCGATGCCGTTCGACTCGATGACTCCCCTGCTGCTCGCGGCCTTCGTCTACGCCGTGTGGGTGTCGAAGGGACGCTTCGCGGCGCCCGTCGTCGTGATCGCGGCGGGCGTCGGCGGCGCGATCTACGGCGCGCTTCGCTGAGCCGTACACTCCCCGCGTGCCCAAGCCGTTCCGCGATCCATCCGACCGACCGCAGCAGCCGCGCCGCCGCGAGGAACGCCCGCCGCTGCGCATCTTTCCGACCACGCTCTGGGAGTACCCGAGCCAGCACTACGACAGCCCCGCGATGCGCGAGGCGCAGAAGAAGCAGCGCCTGCAGCGCGGCGAGGAGCCGCGTCCGATCGAGATCCAGGGCGATGCGGTCGTCGGCTCCGGCTCGATGCAAGGCGACAAGGACTATGTCGGCGCGACGCCGTCGTGGGTGATCTGGCAGCTCTTGTCGCGCTACACGCGCGAGAACGATGTCGTGGTCGACCCGATGTGCGGCTCGGGCACGACACTCGATGTCTGCCGCGACCTCAAGCGCCGCGGCCTCGGCTTCGACCTCAATCCGCAGCGGCCCGAGATCAAGAAGAACGACTCGCGCAAGCTGCCGCTCGAGAACGAGAGCGTCGACTTCGTGTTCATCGATCCGCCGTACTCGACGCATGTCGACTATTCCGACGACCCGCGCTGCATCGGCAAGCTCGATTCCGGCGGCGACGACCACGGCAAGGCCTACTACCGCGCGATGGAGGATGTGATCCGCGAGATCCACCGCGTGCTCAAGCCCGGGCGCTACATGGGGCTCTATGTGAGCGATTCGTGGCGGAAGAAGAAAGGCGCCCAAGGACAGAACATGAAGGGCGGCGAGTTCATGCCGATCGGCTTCGAACTCTTCGCGATCATGCGCAAGTACCTCACGCCCGTCGACATCATCTGCGTGGTGCGCCACAACAAGAAGCTGTCGTTCGGCAACTGGCGCAAGGCGGCCGAGGAAGGCAACTTCTTCCTGCGCGGGTTCAACTACTGCTTCATCATGCGGCGCGTCTGAGCCCGCGAAGCTTGCTCCATTCCCGGCTTTGCGCGACAATTCGCCCATGTCGAATCCGAGCGGAGCACCCGACGATCCCTTCCTGCCGATCTCGGGCGACGACGCCGCTCGGTGGACCGCCGCGCATTCGATCGACGGCTCCTATGTCGCGCCGGGTCCGCGCACGGGCGAGATGGTCGGTTCGTACAGGCTCGTCGAGGTGATCGGCGAAGGCGGTTTCGGCGAAGTCTGGCTCGCCGAGCGCCGCGAGCCCATGGTGCAGCGGGTCGCGATCAAGATCATCAAGCCGGGCATGGATTCTCGCGCCGTCATCGCGCGCTTCGAGCAGGAGCGCCAGGCGCTCGCGGTGATGGACCACCCGAATGTCGCGCGTGTCTTCGACGGCGGCGTGACGGCGGCGGGCACCCCCTACTTCGTGATGGAGTATGTCGACGGCGAGCCGATCAACGCGTTCGCCGATGCGAAGCGGCTCACGCTCCGCCAACGGCTCGAGCTCTTCATTCCCGTGTGCGAGGCCGTGCAGCACGCGCACCACAAGGGCCTCATCCACCGCGACCTCAAGCCGAGCAATGTGCTCGTCGTCGAGATCGAGGGCCGCGCGGTGCCGAAGGTCATCGACTTCGGCATCGCGAAGGCGATCGCGAGCGAGAGGCCGGCCAGCACCCTGCAGACGCAGGCGGGCGTCGCGATCGGCACGCCGCTCTACATGAGTCCCGAGCAGGTCGCGGGCGAGACCGATGTCGACACCCGCACCGATGTCTACAGCCTCGGCGTGATGCTGTACGAGCTGCTCGCCGGCGATGTGCCCTTCGATGCGCGCACCATGCGCAAGGCGGCGATGGCCGAGATCCAGCGGATCATCCGCGACGAGACGCCGCCGAAGCCGAGCATCCGGATCGCGCAGCTCGGAGGCGACCGCTCCACCACGGCCGCCGCCGCCCGCTCGGCGACGAGCGAGCGAATCACGAACGAACTCCGCAGCGAGCTCGACTGGATCCCGCTGATGGCGCTGCGCAAGGAGCGCGACCGCCGCTACGAGAGTCCGCAGGCGCTCGCCGACGACCTGCGGCGCTATCTCGACGGGCGGCCGCTGCGGGCCGCGCCCGACAGCCGTGCGTATCTCGCGCGGAAGTTCGTGCGGCGCAACAAGGTGCCGGTGGCCGCGACCGCCGCCGTGTTCGTGGCGCTGTCGGCCGGCCTCGGCGTCGCGCTCTGGCAGCGCGGCGCGGCGATCCGCGCGCAGGAGTCGGAGGCCGAGCAGCGCGCGCGCGCCGACGAGCGCGCGGCGGCTGCGGAAACGGCCGAGAAGGCGGAGAAGGCGCGCGCCGACGAACTGAAGCGCGTGAGCGACTTCCAGTCGCAGATGCTCGGCCAGATCGACGTGACGAAGGCCGGCGTCGACCTGATGAACGATGTTCGCGCGCGCTTCGCCGCGGCGCTCGAGAAGCAAGGCGTGCCCGAAGCGGAGCGCACGTCGCGCACCGGTGCGTTCACGCAGGAACTCGTCCGCGTGAACGCGACCGACGCGGCCGCGGCGTTGATCGACCGCACGATCCTCCGTCCGGCCATCAAGACGATCGGCGAACAGTTCGGCGACCAGCCAGCCGTCGACGCGCAGTTGCGGCACGCGCTCGCGGAGCTCTACCGCAGCATCGGCCTCAACGAGTCCGCGGTTCCGCTGCAGGAATCGACGCTTGCAACGCGCCGGCGCGTGCTCGGCGAGGAGAACCCCGCGACGATCCAGTCCATCGCCAACATGAGCGTGCTGCTGCGCGAGCTCGGGAGGCTCGCGGAGGCGGAGCCCTTCCACCGCGAGGCGCTCGAGAAGTCGCGCCGCATCCTCGGCGAGGACCACATCGACACCGTCATCGCGATCAGCAACATGGGCAGCCTCCTTCGGGCCAAGGGCGAGCTTTCCGAGGCGGAGCCCTACTACCGCGAGGCCTTGGAGAAGTTCCGCCGCACGCTCGGCGACGCGCACCCCGAGACGATCCGGGCCATCAACAACATGGGCGTCCTCGTCGCAGAACAAGGCAGGCTCGCCGAGGCCGAGCCCTTCTACCGCGAGGCGCTCGAGCAGTCCCGTCGCACGCTCGGCGAGGAGCATCCGCAGACGATCACCTCGCTGAGCAACATGAGCTTCCTCCTTTTCAGCCAAGGCAAGACCGAGGAGGCCGATCTCCATCTCCGCGAGGCCCTCGGGAAGGCACGACGCACGCTCGGCGAGGAGCACCCCGACACGCTGCTCGTGGTCAGCAACATGGGCACGATGCTGCTCGACGAAGGCAGGCTTGCCGACGCGGAGCCCTACCTCCGCGAGGCCGTCGAGATCCGACGACGCACGCTCGGAGCGGAGCATCCCGACACGCTCATCTCGCTCGGCAACCTCGGCATGCTGCTGCTCGACCAGCGGAAGTTCGCCGAGGCCGAGCCCTCCCTGCGCGAAGTCCTCGACATCCGCCGCCGCACGCTCGGCGAGGATCATGTCGACACGCTGATCTCCGTCGGAAACCTCGGCACGCTGCTTCGGGACGCGGGCAGGCTCGCCGAGGCGGAGCCCTTCTACCGCGAGGCCCTCGAGAAGCGCCGACGCGTGCTCAGCGAGGAGCACCCGCACACGCTCGTCTCGC
>JBEAUK010000098.1:0-9097 GCA_041161465.1 Planctomycetota bacterium
CCTCGATCCTCGGCCGCGAGCGCGCCATCGTCGCGATGGTGCACCTGCTGCCGCTGCCCGGCTCGCCGCGCGCCTCGCTGACCCCGAAGGAGATCGCGCGTCACGCAGTCGACGAGGCAAAGGTCCTCGCAGCCGCCGGCTTCGACGCGATCCTCCTCGAGAACATGCACGATGCGCCATACCTCGCGCGCGAGGTCGGCCCCGAGGTCGTCGCCGCGTTCACCCGCGCTGCGTGCGAGATCCGCGCCGCGGTGTCGGTGCCGCTCGGCGTCCAGATCCTCGCAGGCGCGAACGAAGCGGCGCTTGCCGTCGCGCTCGCAGCCGACTGCTCCTTCATCCGCGCGGAAGGCTTCGTGTTCGCGGCCGTCGCCGACGAGGGAATCCTCGCCGAGGCCTCGGCGGGACCGCTCCTCCGCTATCGCCGCGCGCTCGGCGCGGCCGCCGAGAAGATCGCGATCTTCTGCGACATCAAGAAGAAGCACACCGCGAACGCGATCACCTCGGACACCTCGCTCGCCGACCATGCGCACGCCGCCGAGTTCTTCGGCGCCGACGGCGTGATCGTGACGGGCAACGCGACGGGCGTCGCCACGCCGATCTCCGATCTCTCCGCGGCGCGGAAGTCCTGCGGGCTTCCCGTGCTCGCCGGCAGCGGCGCCACCGCGTCGAGCGTGCGCGAGGTGCTGTCGGTCGCCGACGCGGTCATCGTGGGCAGCGACCTCAAGCAAGGTGGAATCTGGTCGAACGAACTCGACCGCACGCGCGTCGAGAGCTTCGTGCGCGCCGCGAAGGGCTGATAGACTCAGGATCCCCTTGCCTCCGAATCGAATCCCGTGAAGGTCCACCTCAACGGCCGCCTCATCGACGAACGCGACGCGCATGTCAGCGTGCTTGATCGCGGTTTTCTGTTCGGCGACGGCGTCTACGAGGTCGTGCGATTCTTCGCGCGCCACGGCGTCGGGCTCGACGCGCACGCCACGCGGCTCGCGCGAAGCCTGTCGCTTGCACGCATCGATGCAGCGCGGCACGGGTTCGATCCGCATGCGCTCGGGCGACTCTGCGCGTCGCTGCTCGAGGCGAACGCGCTCGAGGACGCGATCGTCTACCTCCAGGTGACGCGCGGCGCTGCGCGATCGCGCTCGCATGTGCCGACAGAGCCGCTTGCGCCGACGGTCTTCGCGATGGCGACGCCTGCCCCGCCGCTCTCGAGCCTCGTCGCACCGCAGGAAATCGCGGCGGTCACGGCCGAGGACACGCGATGGACGCGCTGCGAGATCAAGACCACCGCGCTGATGGGCAACATCCTTCACCTTCTCGAGGCGGCGGATTCGGGCGCAGCCGAGTCGATCCTCCACCGTGGCGGCATCGTGGGCGAAGGCGCGTACTCCAATGTCGCCATCGTGACGCGCGGCGTGCTCGCGACGCCTCCGATCGACGAGGAGCCACCGATCCTCCACGGAACCGCACGCGCCGACATGCTTCGCGCCGCGCGCGCGGCCGGCATCCCCTCCGAGGTGCGCTCGATCGCGCTCGAGGAGCTGGCGACCGCCGACGAAGTGATGATCACCTCGAGCAGCCGGCTCGTGAGCGCCGTGGTGCGACTCGACGACCGCGCGGTCGGCGATGCGAAGTGCGGGCCTCTGACGGCGCGACTCTTCGCCGCGATGAAGACCGACATCGCCGCAGCCGCCCGCACCGATGCCGTGCCGGCCTGAGGCCGCGCGAATTCCCGCTGACTGACCGAAAGACACGCAGAAACGAGAGCATTCATGAAGGACAACCGCCAGCCTCCCGTCCTCGCCATCCAGGTGGGCAACACGCGCATCAAGCTCGCGGCGTTCCTGCAGAACGACCCAGAGGAGATCGTGTTCGTCTCGACCGACGACCTCGCGGGCGCAGTCGAGGCAGCCACGCGGCTGTACGAGTCGGTTGGCGCCGAGCCGGATTGCTCGGTCGTCATCGCGAGCGTGAATCCACCGGTGTCGGATGCGCTCGTCGGCATGCTGCGCGACCAGCTCGCGACCGAGATCTACCTCGTTCCGATCGACATGCCCGTGCCCATCGGCACCTGCCTCGCGGCGGACGCGAAGCCGGGCGTCGATCGCCTGCTGAACGCCGCCGCGGCCTACGCGCGACTCAAGCAGGCCTGCATCGTGATCGACGCGGGAACCTGCATCACGGTCGACTTCGTCGACGGCGAGGGCGTGTTCCACGGCGGCGCGATCGCGCCGGGCGTTCGCATGCAGTTGAAGGCGATGCACGAGCACACCGCCGCGCTTCCCGCGATTGACTTCGAGGTGCCCGAGGGCACCGCGTGGGGAGCCGACACGCGCGAGGCCATGTTGCGTGGCGTCTATCACGGCGCGCGCGGCCTCGCGTGGCGATTGATCGAGCGCTACGCAGAGCAGTACGGCGGCTTCCCGCTCGTGATCGCAACCGGCGGTGACGCCGCGGCCCTCTTCGCAGACGACGAACTCGTCAATCAGGTCGTGCCCGACCTCGTGCTGCGTGGAATCGCGCTCGCGGCGCGCTCCGCGCTCGAGCCCGACGAGGATTCGGTGGTGCGTGGAAACGGTGGAGCCGCCGACGGCGCCGGCTTCTCGATCATGCCGGGCGAATTCGAGCCGCGGATGCCTGGCGGATCAGCGGGCGGCGAGGCACGCCCGAGAACTTCTCGGCTCACTTCAATGCCGGATGACCACGAATGTGGTCCTGGCTGCGACCATGACTGAGCGGGATCGAGTCCCCCGGCGCGGGCCAGCGACCAAGAGTTATTCAGACTCGGGGTACAAGCAGTTCCAATGGCACGCGGAAACGCGCTTCCAACGCGGATTCCCTCTCCCGAGTCCGTGATTGCGCCGATCATTTCCCCCGATGCCCGGCTCCAGCGAGCCCACCGACCCGCCCCCGAGCGGCGATCCCGTATCGCCGATCGAGGTTGCTTGCTACCGCGCCACGCCCCATGGCGCGGGCGCTGTTGCCATGATCGAGATGATCGGCGATGTGTCGGCATGCCTGCAGGCGCTCTGCGGACGCGATGTGGCGATCGGCGGACTCTCGCTGCGGCACTTCGGCCGAATCGACGACGGCCTCGTGGCGCGACTGGCTCCCGAGCGCGCGCAGCTCATGCCGCACGGCGGAACACGCATCGTCGAGCAGCTCGCCGAATGGCTCGCGGCGCACGGCGCGAACTGGATCGAGGATCCCAACGCCGCGCGCGCGTCGCTTGATCCGCTCGAGCTCTTCCCCGAGGCAGCCGACCGCATCGAGGCGCTGGCGCTCGCAACGCTTGCGCGCGCGGCGAGCCCGCTGGCCGTGCGGCTTCTGCTTGCGCAGAGCGGACGCTGGGGCGAGCACGGCGACGCCCCGTTCACCGACGAGGACTACGCCCGCTCCAAGCGGCTGATGAGCCTCGTCGATCCGCCACGCGTTGCGCTGATCGGCCTGCCGAACGCCGGCAAGAGCACGCTCTCGAACGCGCTGCTCGGACAAGACTACGCCCTGACCTCTCCGCTTCCAGGCACGACGCGCGATGCCGTGAGCGCTCGAATCGATCTCGCCGGCCTCGTCGTCGAGTGGTTCGATCTGCCAGGCGTCCGCGAGACGACCGACGAAGAGGAGCGCACCGCGATCGAGCTGTCGCAGAGCCTGCTTCGTGACGCCGACTTCGTGATCTCGCTCGCGGCGCCGGGCCTGCCTTGGCTCGAGCTGTCTCGCAAGCCCGACCTGCTGCTCTACTCCAAGGTCGACGATCCCGCGTCGAACGACTGCGAGATCCGCTCGAAGGCGGATCTCTGCGTGAGCTCGACGACAGGCGAGGGCCTCGATGCGCTGCGCGAACTGATCCGCGACCACCTCGTGCCACCGGCAGACCGGGCCTCGGAGCGCCCCTGGGCGTTCGATCGGTCGTTGCTGCCGAGTGCGACCCCGACGCAACCGCCGGAAGCGATCGACCCGCATCCGGTCAGCGAACGCTGACCACCCGCGCCGAAGGGCGAATCAAAGACCCATGATCGAATAGCCGCTGTCGACGTACAGCACCTGTCCCGTCGTGCCTCTCGAGAGGTCGGACAACAGGAATGCAGCGGCATCGGCGACCTCGGCGGCGACGATGTTGCGCGGCAGCGGCGCCACCTGCGGGATCCGGTCGAGGATCGAGTCGAACCCGCCGACCGCCGACGCCGAGAGCGTCTTGATCGGGCCCGCCGACACGAGGTTGCAGCGGATGTTCTTGACGCGGCCGAGCTCCATCGCGAGGTAGCGGTTGGTCGCCTCGAGCGCGGCCTTGGCGACGCCCATCACGTTGTAGCCGGGCACGGCCTTCTCGGCGCCGTAGTAGCTGAGGCCGATCATCGAGCCGCCGTCCTTGAGGACGGGGATCGCGGCGTTCGCCATCGCCATGTAGCTGAAGGCCGAGATGTCCATCGCGTTCGCGAAGACGGCGCGCGGCGTGGCCGCGAACTTGCCGAGCTTCAGCCAGTCCTTGTCGGCGAAGGCGATCGAATGCACGATGAAGTCGATCTGCCCGAAGTCCTTGCCCACGCGCTCGAAGCACGCGGCGATGTCGGCGTCCTGGCCGACATCCATCGGCTGGAGCCACGGGTTCGCGACGCCGAAGCCCTCGGCGATCTTGCGCGTGCGGCGCTCCATCTTCTCGCCGGGCATGTGGGTGAAGAGGCACTCCGCGCCTTCGCGCAGGAGGCTCTGGGTGATGGCGGTCGCGATGCTGGTCTCGTGAAGGACTCCGGTGACGAGTCCACGCTTGCCTTGCATGATTCCCATGGGTGTTCCTCGGGCGGAAAGGGTAGCACTTCCCGCCGAGCTCTGTTCGCGCTACGCTGTGTGCGGCAAACCGCCGTGCGCGCGTAGCTCAATTGGATAGAGCATCGGTCTTCGGAACCGACGGTTGGGGGTTCGAATCCCTCCGCGCGCGTTTGCTTCACCCTGCTGCCCGCGAGTGCATCGTCGCCGTTGAGCAGTCGATCGCGATCGATCCGAGCGCGATGCCCGACGCCATGCTCGCCAAGGCGGTCGAGCGCCTCTCCGACCTCTACACGACCGACCGCGGCCGCCTCGCGCACGAGCAGGCCGATGCCGCGCACCTCGCTGCGAAGCGCGAGTACTTCCTTGCGAGCGACGCGCCCAAGGTGGCGCTTGCGCTCGAGGAGTGCGCTGTGAGGAGCGATGCGTTTGCGCGCGTCGCGACGCTCGAGCGCGTGCGCGTCGTCGACTTCGGCGCGGGCGTCGGCGCGACGAGCGTCGGGTTCCTCGCGTGGCTCGCGGGCGCGCGGGCGGCGCGCGGATTCACGACCCCCGCGCGCGTCGAGTTCCAGGCGGTCGAACTGGGCGTGCCGGCGGCGCGCGCGTATGAGACCGCTGTGCGCGCCGCCGCCAAGGCCGCGCGCGTCGAGACCGTTGTCTCGGTCGATGCACGCGACTTCCGCACGGCATCCGTGCCGGCGTGCGACCTCATCCTCTGCCAGACCGCGATCAACGAGCTTCTCACCGGCGAGCGGCATTCCGCCGCGACGGTCGATCTCGTCGCAGGCTGGGCGCGGCTTGCTCCGCTCCTCGTGATCGAACCCGCGCTGCGCACCACGACGCGCGCGCTCATGGCGCTCCGCGACGACCTCCTTGCGCGCGGCGGATCGCATGTCGTCGCGCCATGCCTCCATCAGGCGCGCTGCCCGATGCTCGCCCGCGAGGGCGACTGGTGCCATGAGGCCCGCCGCATCGAGCCGACGCCGCGGGTGGCGCGCATCGATCGGATCGTCGGCCGTCGTGACGAGCGCGCGCTCTTCGCGTTCCTCGCGACGGCGCCGGGCGCTGCGCCCGCGCCCCCCGCCCAGGGCGTTGCGGAGCCTCGCGTGCGGCTCGTGACCGACACCCTTGGAAGCCGCGGCAAGACCGAGCGGCTCGTCTGCCGCTCGGATGGCGAACTGCGCCTGATGCGGTTGCTCGATCGCGAGACGACGGAGGCGAACCGGGGCTTTCTCGAGGCGGAACGCGGCGCCGTGCTGGCGATCACGCCCCTGCCGCCCAACGACCGAATCTCGCCGGCCGCGACCGTCCAGCAGCAACCGCCAGGCTGACTCCAACGAACTCATCTTGCTTTCGAGGCGTCTGGTTCCTACCCTGCGTCCCCGTTTCTATGCGTCGCGCCCTCGTCCACCGCTTCCCACGCCTTGTGATGGCCCTGATGGTCGTCGCGGCGATGCTGTCGAGCGGTGGATTTGCGAGGCACGCGCACCTGTGGTCGGCGCATTCGCATGGCGGCTGCGGCGGAGAGCGGACCACCTGCTCGTCGCACCCCATTCGCTCGCTCTGCGGACACTCGCAGAGCGCCCACACCGACACGCCCGCCGCACCGGCGAAGCCGAAGCCCGTCCACGCCCATGTCGATGGCGAGTGCGAGGTCTGCGCCCAGCTTGCGTTCCTCACGCCAACGCTGCCGCTCGCATCGCCGTTCACCCAGGTGCTCGCTGTCCTCGAGGTCGTGCACGATCGCGAGGCCGCACAGCTGCCAGATCCTGCTGCGCCCGCCGCCTGCGCCGCGCGCCCACCGCCGTCGCTTGCCTGAAACAGCGTGACGCCATCCGTGCGCGCCCGTCGCCCGCGGCTTGGTCGTCGTCCCGTTCAGCGCATCCGATCGCCGGGTTTCCCGGCAGGATCAACCGTGTTCCATCCAAACCGTTCCCGACGGGCGTTCACGCTCGTGGAGCTGCTCTCCGTCATCGCGATCGTGGTCGCGATCCTGGCGCTCGTCCTTCCATCGCTCTCCTCGATGCGACATCGGGCGCGCGCCGTCAACTGCATGGCGAACATCCGCTCGCTGCAGGCCGCATCGCTCGCCTACTCGACCGACTCGGCGGGCTGGCTGATCGACGCGCGTCTGCCGCACGGCGGCGTCGACCAAGGCGGTGACGAGAGTTTCGTCGAGGTCCTCGCCCGCAAGGGCTACTGCGACGCCTCCCGCATCCGCTCGCCCATCGACGACAGCCCTCACTGGTCTGCGTCGAACGGCGGCGAGGGAGTCCCCGTTCCGAACTCAAACGGCGCGTTCCGCCGCACGAGCTATGGACTCAACAACCACCTGGCGCGCGAGTTTTCGCCGTGGGCGGCGGTCGATCCATCGAAGACGACGGATCGCCTGTCCAAGGTTCCGGATCACGCGAACACGGTCCAGCTTCTCCTCATGACGCCCATCGGCGAGTTCGCCGGTGCGGACCACCCGCATGTCGAGGGCTGGGGTGCGGCGCCGGCCGCGCCAGCGATCGCCAGCGGCGAGGTCGCCATCTCGGCGGTCTCGCGAGACGGCGCGTCGACGGACGCCGTGTCGAACTGGGCCTTCCTCGACGGTCATGTCGAGAGCGCCTCGTTTGCGCGGATCTACCTCGACGAGTCACGCAACCGACTCGATCCCTTCGTCAGTCCCCTCTTTGCACGCTTCGCCTCCGCGAATTGATCGCGACGGGCTTCCACGCAGGAGCACACATGTCTCGCACGATTCTCGCCGCACTCGCGGCGGGCTCCATCGCCTCCGCTGCCACAGCGCAGCATGTGGGCGACATCAACCTTTCGATCGAACAAGGCGCCATCCACACCGCCGCGTTCGACGGCGCCACCTCGACGCCCTCGCGCGTCTTCGGCGCCACCTTCGGCGACACCGGGGTTGCGCGCTTCACCTCGAACCCAGGGTTCGAGGCGTCGCCAGGGACCTTCACGGCCGGGTCACGCACGGGTTTCACACCGCTCTCGGGTCTTTCGCGGTTCACCGGAGATGGGCTCGAGCCCGTCACGGTCGAGCGTCTTGAGCTCAAGTTCCTCACGCTCGCGAGCATCGTCGGTGTTGATCCCGCCCCTGGATTCGACCTGGCGGTTCAGTCGAACGGCGGATGGCATCGCCATCTCAACTTCCGACTGTTCGCGGAGGGTGGCAAACTTCCGTCGAGCGGCATCTATGTCGTCGAGATGGAGCTCTACTCGAACGACGGCGTCACGCTGCCAAGCGAGCCGCTTTGGATCGTCTTCAACGACGGCCGAAGCCTCGCGGAGCACGACGCAGCGATCGCATGGGTTGCCGACAACCTTGCCAACGGCGGCACATCCTGCCCTGCCGACCTCGATGGCAACGGCGATGTCGGCGCGTCCGACCTCGCCACGCTGCTCGCGGCGTGGGGCACGGCCGGCGCCGATCTCGGCGGCGACGGGTCGACCGACGCCGCCGATCTCGCCACGCTCCTCGCCTCGTGGGGCGCGTGCCCGTAAGGACGCGTCCGCCTGATCGCGGATTCTCCGCCCCCTTCCATCGACTCCATCCGTCTTTCTCATCGTTCATCCCCGCGGACTCGTCTCCGCAACGACCTCTTTGGATTCTCACCATGCGTACCAATTCCGTTTCTGGTTCGTTCGTCACCCGTTCCGCCTCGCTCATCGCCCTCGCGGGCATCGCCTCGCTCGGCTCCGTCGCACACGCCGACGGCGAACTCGGCGATGTCTGGATCTCGTCGCTCAACGGCACGCTCATCACCGGCGGGTTCGACCACGCCACCGGCACGGTCATCAATCCGTCCCAGCGCGTGTTCGCGGCCGAATTCGGCATCGATCCCACCTTCCCGTTCAGCACCGACGAGCCCGGCTTCACCTCCGATCTCCTCGGCAGCACCATGACGGTGAACCTGCTCTCGGGACTCGGCCGCTGGAACGGCGCCGGGTTTGATGCCGCGACCTCGTCGCTCTTCGCAAGCTACGGCGGGCAGGATGCCTCAAGCACGGCGGGCGGCTCGTTCAGCTTCCTCGTGAGCGCCGGCCTCGACCTGCACCCCGAGTTCACGCTGGTTGATCCGCTCGATGGCGTGTACCTCGCCTCGTTCACCGCGAGCAGCACCGGGTACGCGACGAGCGAGACCTTCTATGTGCTGTTCAACCTCAATGAGAGCGAGCTCGACCATGACGAGGCGATCGAGTGGGTCGAGGCGAACCTCGTGCCGGCACCGGGCGCGCTCGCGCTCCTCGCCGCCGGCGTGCGTGCAGGCCGCCGTCGTCGCTAGGCGAATTCGGTCAGGAGCTCAAGAAGACGGCGCACGCGGTCACCACG
>JBEAUK010000104.1:0-7020 GCA_041161465.1 Planctomycetota bacterium
GGCGGTGGCGGCGGCCTCGGTGGAACTGGCGGAAGCGGCGGCGACGGTTCGAAGGGTGGAGGTGGCGGCGGTGGCGTGCAGTTCATCGTCCAAGGGCGCGTTGACTGCGCAGGCTCGATGACCGCACTTGGTGGCATTGGTCCGGGCTCGGCCGATGGCAGCAATGGGCAACCGGGAGGCGCAGGTGCTGCAGGTGGCGCCGGTGGTCTCGGCGGACTTCCGAGCGGTTGCAGCGGGGTGCCCGGCGGCGACGGTGCAGCGGGCGGCACGGGCGGCCTCGGCGGTCGTGGTGGCAAGGGTGGACGCGGCGGCGACCCGAGCGTCGGCGCGGGCGGCTGTGTCTTCCTCGCGGCGACCTACATCGAGCCGATCGGATCGATTGATGTCGGCGGCGGTGGATTCGCAGGGCGCGTGCTCTATGGCGATGCGGGCGTATGGATCCGCGAGCTCTCGCACACGACTCCCCCGACGAATGTGACGCACGCGACAGACTTTGTCCCTTCCAGCGTCAATCCGTACTTCACGCCCGGGTTCATCACTCCGAACATCGTCGAGGCGGTGGCAGGAGGCGTTGCCCTGAACGGTGGCGCCGCGCCCTTCGGCATGCTGTCGAACGCGGCCACGGATCCTGCGCTGGCCGCAGCCATCGCGGCGGCCCCCGCAGGAACAGGCGCGATCGTCATGCGCTACGACGGCGGCCCCGCGCAGCTCGATCTCAAGTACAACCTCTCGTTCGCGATCGGCGCTGCGGACGACTACGACATGTATCTCGTCTACAACGCGACGGGCGGTGCTGCGTCAGTCGTGCTGAACGGCGTGCCGATCGCCAGATATCCGTACTCGCAGCGCCCTGAGTTCGGCGGCGACGGCACACGGCTGCCGAGCGCGCTTGCATCGTCAAGCGCCTTCGTGACACTTGGGCCCGAGTCGTTCAGCGAGTCGCTGAACATCGACTTCCGCGGCGTTTCAACGAGCGTGTCGCTCCCCACGCCTCCCGTCGACGGTGCAAGCGTGGCCTACATCGCGGCGCCATGTGCCGGGGATCTCGATGGCGACGGCATGGTGGGCGGCTCGGATCTCGGCATCCTGCTTGGTGCCTGGGGATCGGTCGTCGCACCTGGAAGCGGTGCAGACCTCAACGGTGACGGCGTCGTGGACGCGCTCGATCTCGCGGTGCTGCTTGCGCGTTTCGGAGGCGCTTGCTGAGAGCGGTCCACGGCCGCTTCGCCACTTGTCTCATTCACCCGGCTTTCCGCGCCCGAGCCTCGCCACGCCGAGCGTGGCTGCGAAGCCGATCGCGACGACCGCGAGCGATCACGCGATCTGAGCCGAGGATGGCGTGAACGCCTTCTCGGGCCAGTCCTTCGGGCGATCCAGCATCTTCTCGGCAGCGGCCTCGTCGAGCACCACGCCACGGAAGGTGTCGCCCGCGCGCGGCGGCGCCCGAGGCGGACGCGGAGTCGGAACCGTTCGCAGCTCCAGGTTTCATGTGCGGCAGAGATCGACTGTTCGAAGGTGGGGGCTTGGGTCTGCGGGTACGACTTGCTCGGCCCTGCGCCAACTACCGCCTCAACTTCGACTCGTACAGCACGACCCACTGCTTCGGCGTCATGCGGCGGCAGAGGTCGGCGAGCAGTTCGACCGGTACATCTTCTGGCTTCTTGAAGCGCACGCAGCTCTTGCCCATGTCGAGCTTCTTCGGGAGCCGCTTCGCGCACTCCGCCTTGAACCACGCGAGCAGCGCGGGGTCTGCGTAGAGCCCCATGTGATAGAACGAGATGTGCGACTTCTGCGAGGCGAGGCCGAGGAACGGAAGCGGCGCGCCAGGGGTGCAGTGGTAGCCCGCTGGATAGGCCGTGAGGGGGACGACCCAGCCAGGCATGCCGTAGGACACGACTTCCTCGAATCCCCTCGGAAGCGCCTTCGCGATCGCCGCGCGCAGCGCCAGCATGACGGGGCGCCGGTCTGCGGGAAGCGCCGCGAAGTAGGCGTCGGGCGTCGTCGCCACGGCCCTGCGCGTTCCGACAGACGGCTTCCTCGCGCGGGAGGCCGGCTTCGCGGTGCGGGCGGATGTCGACTTGGCCGAGGCGACCTCCGCGCTCGATGCGCCTGGTGGCTTTCGCTTCATGGCGCGATGGTATCTGAGCGTCGCATGGTCGAACGAGTCGGTCCGGGATGGATCATCGACGGCGACAGCCGCCGACGAGCCCGAAGAGACCGACGACCGCGAGCGCGCTCGGCGCAGGGATCGCGGCGGTCGCGCCGATCGACGCGATGATGTCCGCGCGGAGCGTGACCGATTCGCCGACGGCGAGCGAGCGGCGCCACTGCATCATCTGCGCGTAGTCGCCGACGGTCGTGTTGCCTGCCGAGCCGAGGTCCGCCAGGGTGGTGAAGTCTGCACCGGTATCGGTGAGCTGGGTGTTGAGGGCGCTGAAGCTGCCGGCACCCGAGGCGTCGGCACCGTAGCCGTAGAGCGTCGAGTGGAACGGTCCGCCTGCAGCAACGGCGTCGGACTGCACGAGCACGCGGTTGCCGTTGTCGAAGGCGAGCGGGGCGAAGGTGTCGTTGCCGAAGGTCGCGGCCATGTCGTTGTCGACGCTCAAGAATGCATCGAAGTTGTTCAGCGCGGCAGCGGAGTTGTTCGTGATCGTCAGCAGGGTGACGACCTGCGAGGTGTTCGCGCCGAAGGCGGCATCGATGAGCGTCGCGGTGACGGAGGCGGTGAGTCCGGTGACGCCGAAGGCGTTGCTGAAGTTGTAGGTGACCTGGTTGGTGCCGACGGTCGTGCGGCTCGTAAAGCCGCTGAGGGTCCATTCGCGGGTACGGCCCTGGATGCCCAGATACCACTGCATGTCGAAGCCGTGGTCGACGCCCGTGGCGCCTCCGTTGATGCGGTGATCGATGCTGAGCCGCGACGACGAGGTATTCACCGACGGGAACAGGGTCGTCGTCGTGACGCTGCCGAAGCGGAACTGGGCATCGCCATCGGTCAGCAGGACGCCGGTGTTCTGAGCGAATGCGGTCGAAGCCAACGAGAGCGCTGCCGTGCAAGCCATGGCACTCAAGATTCTCATGTGGTCTCCTTGTGGATCTGCAAGTGAACGCTGGACCGGCCGACGAAGCCGGTCCAAGAGATCCCGCGCGTGACATGGCGCGCGGAAGAACCGATCGGGAGAAACAGCGCAAACGGGCATGCGAAACATTCATCGGAATGCCAGTGCGGCCTTGTAAAATCGATATCGGACGCGTCGGGCCATGGCTGCCGACCCCGGTCTTGGTGCAGTGGCCGACACATGCTCGAGGCCGGCCGATCTGCGGCCGGGCCGGACGATCGACTTGCGCATGTCGGTGTGCGTTGCGTCGGTCGCGCGGCGGCGATGCGCCATCGCGTCGACGCAACCTGCAGCCTGCTCTGGTTGCTCCTGAGCTCGGAGGAGCGGATCGAGCTCGCGGACGACGGTCTACTCGCGAAGTGGCGCGCGGTCGGCTGCGACGCGGCGTTCCTCGAGAAGATGGCGACGCTGAAGGACCGGGTCTACCCATCGCGGGAGGCTGCGGTCGCAGCGCTCACCGAGCTCTTTGGCGGAAAGGAAGGCCTCGCCCTGTGGCAGGCAAACGCGATGCGCGCCGGCGCGCAGCAGTGGCGCAACCTTTCGACGCCCGTCGAGGGCTACGCCGCCCTCGGGTTTCTCGGCCAGTATCTCGTGGTGGTTCCGGAGCAGCGCATCGTCGCGGTGCGTCAACTCGAGCCCGATCGGGCGAACTTCGACGAGACGAAGACCGACAGCATGAACGACTTCACGGATCTTGTGCTGGGGCTGGCGAAGTCTGATCGCTAGGTCTGCCCGCTAGGCCTGCGCCGATGTCGCTCCGCGTCGCTCGCGCTTCCAGCGATCGATCTCCCGCGCGAGATGCGATCGTCGGAACCCGCGGCCCGAGACGAGCCGCTCCCAGTCGGGCGCGTGGTCGAAGTGCTGCAGCTGGAAGTGGTAGTAGTTGATGTACTCGAGCACCGCAAGCAGGAGGAGGATCGCAGGGGCCACGAACCGGGCGTCCAGCTGTACGCCATCGGCGATGCACTGGGTCCCGAGGGCGGCCGCTGCGGCGATGCAGAGACCGATCGCCGGCCAGCGCATCCAGGCGAGCAGGGCGACCCGGCCCTTGGTCGGATTGGGCTCGCCGCGCGCCTTGCGGAGCATCATCCGCAGCACGATCGTGCCGATCACGAGAAGGAACGAACACGCAAGACCCGAGAGCACCAGCGCAGGGGTGATCGTCGCTCCGGAACGCAGCACGAAGTAGACGGCGATCGCGGGAATGAGCACGGCGTTGCCTGCCTCGATCTTCCAGTAGTTCGTGAGGCGTCGGATGGGTGCGGAGTCGGAGCGCATGGTGCCTGAAGGGTCGGGATTGTTCGCGTCGGAGCGAGTCGGGGAAGTTCAAAAAGGTATCACACCGGAGATCGTCTTGACGGCATCTTCCGTGCGCGTGCGGGGTTCCAGAGTCGTGGATCGACAGGTGCAGATCTATCATGCGCCGCCGCGCGACACGCGTCGCGAGTTGCGATGCACCCTTCGGAGCAAACCATGGATATCCTCTTCCTTCTCAAGCCAGGCTTCACCGACAGCGCCCGCGATCAAGAGGGCAAGCGGTACTACTGCCCGAGCTGCGCGTTCCTCGAAGGGGTCCTCGCCTGCTGCCCCGAACTGCGCGAGAAGCTCGACATCCGCTCCATCGGTTACCCGCGGCCGCGCCGCGAGATCATCGAGCTCGTCGGCGATGCGAACCAGGGCTGTCCGAACCTCGTCCTCGACCCGGCGAACCACGGGTTCGTCGACGCATCGCGCTTCTACCGCGTGGGCGACCGTCTGCATACCAACGACACCCGCGTGATTGTCGAGTACCTCGCGGATCGCTACGGCGTGTTGATCGCGCACTACTGAGGCGAAAGCCCTGCGCGCCCGCTCAGCAGGGGCCCCACGCGGCGAGCAGCATCGCGAGGTCGCCGCCGCCGACCGTGCCGTTGCCGTCGATGTCGGCTGCGGCGTTTGTCGAGCCCCATGCGCCAAGTACGGTGCTGAGATCGCCGCCATCGGTCGCGCCGTTCCCGTCGATGTCGGTCGGGCACGCCGCGCAGGCACCCGCGTCCGACACGATCTGCGAGAAGAATCGCGTCCAGATCAGATCGGCGGCACCCGGCTGGTAGACATGTCCGGTGCCCTGAACCTCCGTGAACCGCACGGGCGCGTCGCCGGCATAGATGCCGGTGACATAGATTCTCGGGACGCCGTAGTTCAGCACCTCGGTAGTGGTCTCGACGAGATTCGCGGCGTTGTGCGCCACCCAGAAGTCGCGCTGCGCAAGGTCCTGCTCGGTTCGCGTCTGCGAGTTCTTGCCGACGCCCGTGACGAAGGTCTCGTTGCTTCCGCGCCAGATCCACACCGGCACGGGGGCGGACGGGGTCAGATCCGACTCGTTGCCTCCGTACGCCGTGATCCAGCCGCCGGAGACAGGTGCGATCGCAGCCACCTTGTCGGCATGGACGGCGACGAAGCTGTTGGTCATCATCGCGCCGTTTGAGAATCCGGTCATGTAGGTCCGACAGGCATCGGTCCCGTATGTGGCGTGCACATGGTCGATCAGCGTCGAGAGAAAGCCGATGTCGTCGGGAGCCGCGCCGGTGAACTCCCAGCCGTTCCAGGTGAAGTTGCCGCCGGTGCCGACGGGGTTGCCCCCGTTCGGGTAGACGACCACCACGCGGTTTGCATCGGCAACGGCGTCCCACCCTGCGTTGGACTGGAACTGCGCAGCCGAGGAGAACGCAGGGTGCAGCGCCATCACAAGGGGGCTGGGTTCATTGGTCGAGAACCCCGGCGGGAGGTGCACGATGAACGATCGCGTGACGCCGCCGTACTGGATCGAACCAGAGATGTTGCTCTGGGCGGCTGCGAACGGCGTGGCGGCGAGGCAGAAGTTCGCGGCGAGCAGGGTGGTGTATCGGAGCGGCATGGTGCGGGATCCGTGCGGCGAAACGCGGTTCCACCGAGCGCTATTGCCGACATTCCTGCCGGTGAAGTGAAGAATGGCGCGGGCCCGCGCAACGATGGTCCGCTGAACGCCCAGTGCCGCGGACTTGGCGAATACGATCGGCTGTGACGCGGTCACCAAGCGGCACGGGTTCCGACGCGCGCATCACCCGATCGGGGAGTGGTCGCCTGCATCGGACTGTACCGAAGGGGCGTTCGCGGGCGCCACAGTCCTTGGTTCCGCCTCGATGAACACATCGACCTGCTGCCCGGGAAACGCGTTGAGCGCGTCGGCCTTCATCGAGTAGACCACTTGCAGCACGCGCGTGTCGACGCGCTCGGTCGAGAGCCCGGTGAGCGACCGCTTGGGAATGACATACGGCTCGATCCGCACGAAGGCGAGTTCGGCGCGGCGACTGCTGTTGCCACGCAGCGACGCCGTCGCGCGGGCGCCGCGTTCGATGCGCCATGCCTCGTTCTCGTCGATGTCGACGCGAACCAGCAGCGTGTCGAGCAAGCCGAGGACGACGGACGGAGCACCGCCCGTCGAGGCACACGGAGATCGGGCCCGCGTGCGCCGCGTGCCTCAACTCTCAAGGCGTCCGCGCGGACTTCGCCCCGAGGAGCGCTTCCGCAAACGCCTGTCCGATCGGCGCGAGGATCTTCGCGGCGCCGAGGTAGTGGTAGCCGCCGTTCGACGCGCCCGCGAGTCGCTTGCGCTCCTCCGGCGTGAAGTCCGCCTCGGGATTCTTCGAGCGCTCGCTCCGCTCCACCAGCCGCTCGAGCTCGTCATCCCAGAACGGCGCAGTCTCCACGGCCATCACATTCCCCCTGAACTCGTCGAGCTTCGCCACCTTTCGCTGCGCCTCCCGGAAGTTCCGCATCGGTGCGGCCGTATCGCCCCGCATCCCGTCGATCCCCATGACGCCGATCACGAACGGCAACTTCGGCGCCGCGAGATCCGCGCGCACATCGCGGATGAAGTGGCCGA
>JBEAUK010000122.1:0-18025 GCA_041161465.1 Planctomycetota bacterium
GATGGACGGCGTCGGCATCGGCAGCTTCGTCGGCTGGTTCATCGGCATCGCCATGACCGGCCTCGGCGTCGGCGGCCAGGCCATCATCGCGCGAGGCATGGGCTCGGGCGACCTTCGCGAGAGCCAGAGCGCGCTCCGGCAGTCGATGATCCTCTCGATCTCGTGGGGCGTGCTTGTCGGCCTGCTGATGATCGTGCTCGCGGAGCCGCTCGCGCGCTACTCGAATCTCTCGCCCGAGGCGACCGATGCCTGCGTGACCTATGTGCGCACGCTGGCGCTTGGCATCCCGTTCTGCGGCGTGATGATGGTGGGCGGCATGTGCCTGCACGGCGCCGGCGAGGCGCACAAGCCGTTCCAGATCGCCGTGTGGGTGAACATCGTGAACTGCGTGTGCTCGTGGCTGATCTCGGGCGTCGAGATCGGCGCGCTCGGCGCGAAGCTGCCGAACCTTTCGCCGCTCGACCCGGCCAAGTGGGGCGTGTTCGGCATCGCGGCGGGAAGCGCGATCTCGTACGCCGTTGGCGCTTGGCTGACCTGGCGCGTGCTGCGTGCGGGCGTGAAGGACCTCCGGCTCGAGCGCCCGACCGAGAGAGGCTCGATCTTCGCGATCGACACCGCCATGAGCTGGCGCATCGTGCGCGTGGGCGTCCCGAACTTCTTCGAAGGCCTCGCGATGTGGGCGGTGAGCCTCTTCATCCTCGGCTTCATCGGAAAGGCCGCAGCGCTCGGCATCGGCACGGATTCGAAGGAGGGCCTCGTCGGGGCCCACATCATCACCGTCCAGTGGGAGGCGTTCTCGTTCCTCCCGGGATTCGCCATGGGCACGGCGGCGGGCGCGCTCGCGGGCCAGTACCTCGGCGCGGGCAGCACGAGGCTTGCGCGAACCGCGATCTGGCGCTGCACGCTCATCGGCATCGCGATCATGGGCGTGATGGGCGTCGTCTTCGTCTTCCTCGGACGCCCGCTCACCGCCATCATCTCGTCGGATCCGCTGCACCTCGAGGTCGTGCCGAAGCTCCTGATGATCGCCGGCTTCGCGCAGGGCTTCTTCGCGCTCGCCATGGTGGTGCGCAACGGTCTCCGCGGCGTCGGCGACACCAAGTGGATCCTCGCGATCACCGTCATCAGCTGCTTCGCCATCCGCCTGCCGCTCGCGTGGTTCCTCGGCATCCACCTCGGCTACGGCCTCGTGGGCATCTGGTGGGGCCTGATGATCGAGCTCTCGCTGCGCGGGCTCTTCTTCCTGGCGCGATTCAAGTTCGGCGCCTGGGAGAAGGTGCGCGTCTAGTTCAGCGCAGGAAGTACCCCAGGACGGCCACGCCGACGAACCCCATTGACGAGAGCACGCCCGCGAGGATGCGCGTCGACCGAGGCTCGCCCTCGAAGTAGGAGACGAAGTTGCCGATCGTCTGCGAACTCCAGAGAAGCGTGACGCCGAGCGCGCCGCAGCACGGGACGAGACAAAGGATCAGCGCGCCGGTCGAGTAGGCCGCGATCTCGTAGCCGCGCGCAAATCCGAGCGGCTCGCCCCTGCGCGTGAGCCCGGCGCACAGCGCCGCGGGAATCGCGACGAACAGCGCGGTCGCGACCACGCTGCCCGCAATCGCGGCGACCGCCAGCATCGCATCGTAGAGGTCGATGCTCGCCAGGATATTCCAGTTGCCGAAGCAGATCGGCAGCAGGCCGTACGCGAGTCCCGCGGTCGTGTAGGCGATCGAGGCGTTCATGAGCACGAAGCCCACCGCACGCAGCGGCTGCGGAGACCTGGTCAGCCGCCGCGCGATGCCCGCTTGGAAGGAGACGGCGATGTTCGTGGTGTTCCACCATCGGCGGAACCAGCCGAGGTTCGTCGGCTCGAGCCAAGGCAGGTCGCGCTTCTGCATCGCCTCGTGCTCGCGCGCCATGTCGTGCGCGCGAACGACGCACCGCTCCATCGCGAGGTGCATGCCGCATCCGATGCAGTCGAACTCCTCGGGCTCGAGATGACCTCGCAGACTGGTGCCGTAGTAGGCCTTGTCGCACTGCGGGCAGCAGAACTTCACCCTGCCTCGCCGGAACTCGAACTCCGCGAGGGCGTAGGGCGTGCCGCACTCGCTGCACTTCCGCTCCGTGCCCTCGGGCGGCACGGGCTGGTTCCAGAGCGGGTGATCGCAGTGCCTGCAGCGCATGTCACGAAAGAAGGAGGATGACGATACCGACGCCGATCGGCACGCAGAATCCAACCACCGTAGCGATGCCGACGAGCATCCGCGTGCCTTCGGGCCGCGCATTGGCGATCGCGATCGCGGCCGCGATGAACCACCAGGCCACGATCGGCAAACCGTACATCGGCACCGCTGCGATCAGGAGCGGGCCTGACGAGTAGCAGGCCATCTCGACATCGCGCGAGAACGGCGGCGCGTTCTCGCTCGAGACGAGTCGCGCCCCGACGACCGCAAGCAGCGTGAGCACGATCGCCGCCAGAGGTGCGCCGATGACGATCGAACCGGCCATCGACAGGAACTCCAAGAAGGGCGGACCACCGCCGCCTCCCGCCGCGGCACTGATGCCGCCAACCAGTCCGCAGCAGCAGATGAACGGCGACATGCAGATCCACGACTGCACGGTCAGGAAGGAGAGCGCCGCGAGCACGCGGGTCTGCCCGGGAAGCCGCGCCGCGAACTTGTGGGGCTCGGTGACCCCCAGCAGGACGGTGCCGAACCACCGGGAAAGCGGATTCCCGCCCTCAAGCCAGGGAATCCCCCGCTGCACCACGGCCTTGGACTCATCCGCCACCCCGTCCGGCCGCAGCACGCAGTCGTCCATGTGGATGAAGTGGCGGCAGCTCGGGCACTCGAAGGCGATCGGCTCGAGATGCCCGCGCGGCGAGGTTCCGTAGTAGCCGGTGTCGCAGTGCGGGCAGCAGAAGCGCACCTTTCCGCGCACGAAATCGAAGTCGCTCGGCTTGTACGCGGTGCCGCACTCGCTGCAGCAACGATCTCCCCCACCCACGGCGGGCGGTTGTTGCCAGAGGATCGACTCGCATTGCTTGCAGCGCATAGGTGCTGTTTCCGAGGCACCACCGTGCGATTGCGGCGGCGCTCGGGAATCTCAGTTCTCAGGCGCGTTCGATGCAACACGCGACTTGAACTCGGCCACGAGACGGCGGGTGGAAGGTCCGACCTTGCCCTCACCGATCATACGACCGTCGATCGAGCTGACGCCGATCACCTCGGCAGCCGTTCCTGTCAGGAAGATCTCGTCCGCGGTGAAGAGGTCGTCGAGGCGGATGGTGCGCTCCGCGACATCGAATCCACACGCCGGCGCGATCTCGTTCATCACGAAGAGGCGCGTGACGCCGTTGAGAAGTCCGGCCGAAACCGGCGGCGTGACGATCCTCGATCCGCGCACGAGGAAGATGTTGTCGCCCGTGCACTCGCAGACCTCGCCGTCGGTGTTCAGCATGATCGCCTCATGGACGCCGGCCTCGATGGCCTCGACCTTCGCGAGGATGTTGTTCAGGTAGTTGAGGCTCTTGATCGACGGATCAAGGCACTCGACGGGGATGCGCGGGCGCTTGGCGACGATGACGGGCATGCCGTGCTCGTACATCTCGGGCGGATACAGCGAGATGCGGTCGACGATGACGATCGTCGCGGGCTTCGGGCAGGTGAAGGGATTGAGGCCGAGGGGTCCGGCGCCGCGCGTCACCACGAGCCGGATGTAGGCGTCCTTCATGCCGTTGGCGGCCACCGTCTCGCGCACGGCCTGCTCGATCTCGCGCATCGTGTAGTGGAGCGTGAGGTGGATCGCGTGCGCGCTCGCCGCGAGGCGCTCGAGGTGGCTCTTGAGCTTGAAGATGCGGCCGTTGTAGACGCGGATCCCCTCGAAGACGCCGTCGCCATAGAGAAGGCCGTGGTCATACACGGGGACGACGGCGTGCTGCTTGTCAACGAGATGTCCATCGAGCCATACCTTCATGAAGCCTCCGAAGGCGCGCAGTGTAGCGGGTGCGGAATGCCCCGATTCGCGCGGGGGCTGACCGGCCCAGGCCGGGCACCGGCAGACTTCGGCAGCGCCAGAGGGAGCCGCCGCAGCGGCGAGCGCTCAAGAGAAGCGGCGACCGCTCAATGCTGCCGCCGCAGCGGCGCCGAGAGGATCCCGAGCTGCTCGCGGTACTTCACGACGGTGCGGCGCGCGATCGTCACGCCCTTCCGTTCGAGTGCCTCGGCGATCTCGCGGTCGGAGAGCGGCTTCGCCTTGTCCTCGGCGTCGATCACTTCCTGAACGAGCGCCTTCACGGCGTTCCAGCTCATCTCCTCGCCGTCTGCGTTCTCGGTGCCGAGCGAGAAGAAGGTGCGCAACGCGACAAGGCCGCGCGGCGTCTGCATCCACTTCTCGCTCACCGCGCGCGAGACGGTCGCCACATGGATGCCGAGCATGTCGGCGACCTCGACCATCGGCATCGGCTTGAGATGCGACGGCCCCTGCTCGAACCACTCGCGCTGCCGCGCAAGGACGACCTTCACGACCCGCATGAGCGTGGTGTTGCGCTGCTCGACCGCCTCGATCACGCTGCGCGCGGCGCGGACGCTCTCCGTGACGAACGCGCGCGCCTTCGCGTCAAGGTCGATCTCCTTGAGCATCGCCTCGTAGTCGCTCGACACGCGCACGCGCGGCATGAGCTCCTCGGCGAGGCGCGCCGTGTAGTCGCCGGTCTCCGGGTCGTACTCGACGACGACATCGGGAATGATCGCGGTCGACTCCGGCGGCACCAGCTCGCGGCCGGGATTCGGGTCGAGCCGCTTGAGGCACGCGCGCGCGCGATCGATGCGATCCGCGGCCCAGCCGGTCTTCTCGCGGATCTTCGGGATGCGGTTGGCGAGGAGATCGTCGTAATGACGGTCGATGATCTCGATGGCGTCGGCCCAGGCCTCGGCCATGTCGAGGTCGGTCTCCTCGTCGAGCTTGTGGCGGGCCTCGATGAGAAGCGCCTCACGCACGCTGCGGGCGCCGATCCCCTTCGGCTCGACCTCCTTCTGGATCCGCAACAGCGCAGCCTCGAGCGTGGCGAGCGACCAGTCGCAGCCCGGAAGGTTCGAGCTCTGCTCGCGCACCGTCTCGAGCGGCGTGGTCATCAACCCGTCGTCATCGATGTACTCGATGAGCCTTGCGCCGGCGACGCGCATCGCGGGATCAGCGATCTCGGCGAAGCTCCACTGCTCCTGCAGTTCCTCGGCGAGGCTGCGGCCGCGCGAGGGCGCGTTCGCCATCGCGTCCATCTTGGGATCGCGGTCGCGGTTGTCGCGCACGGCGCGGCGGCCGTCCAGTTCGGAATTCCACTGATCGCCGTACTGGCGCTCGAGCCGGCGCAGACGCTCGAACTCGGTCGCACCATGTCCGTCGGTCGTCTCGCCGCGGCGCTCGGGGCGCTCGCGGATCTCGTCGCCGCCGCCGGGCATCACGAGCTCGAGCGCGACATTCTTCTCGACTTCCTGCTCGAGCCTCTCGGCGAGCTCCATCGAGTTCAGCTGCAGGATCTCCGCCGACTGAATCAACTTCGGCGACAGACCCATGGTCTGGCCGAGCTTCATGCCCTGCGAGGTTTCGAAACGCATTCCTGCCATCGGGAGCGGATCCTCCGCCGTCTGCGTGCTTGACGAGCCGATCGTCCTGATCGGCCACCGATCCTATCGGCGCAACCGCATGGAGAAGGCGACCCCTCGGGAGGGATTTTCGCGTTTCAGGTCGATTTCGGGACAGTCTGGCACGCCGTTTGTGTCGGCATCGCCAGCCACATCGATCAATGGGCGTACTCCTGGCAGGTCTCGGATTCACTCCGAGACCTGACCGCCAAAGGCGGCTGCCGCAGCAGCCGCCGCTACAGACTCGTTCGGCCCTTCAGCGCGTCGCCGAGGACGGCTGGGTTCGCGAACTCGAGCTGCGAGCCGCTCGGGAGGCCGCGGGCGAGTCGCGTGGAACGGATCCCCCGCTCTCCAGCCTCGCGGGCGATCCAAAGCGCGGTCGTGTCGCCCTCGAGGTCGGGGTTCAGGCCAAGGATGATCTCGCTCACCGCCACGCCGCGGGCGTTCGCCTCTGGGTGCTCGAGGCGCTTGATGAGCGCATCGACCGTGATCGCCTCGGGGCCGACGCCGCCGAGCGGGTCGAGGCGACCGAGCAGAACATGGTAAACGCCGCGGAAGAGGCCCGTCTTCTCCATCACGAGGAGATCCTTCGGCTGCTCGACCACGAGCACCGTCGACGCGTCGCGGCGCGGATCGGCGCAGATCGGGCACGGATCGTTGTCGGCGAGGCTCCAGCACACCGAGCAGTGCTTGACCTTCTTCTTCACCTCCTCGACCGCGCGCGCGAGCTCGAGCGCCTCGGAGGGCGACTGCCGCAGAACATGGAACGCAAGCCGCTCGGCGCTGCGGCGGCCGATGCCGGGCATGCCGGCGAAGGCGTCGATCAGGCGCCGCACGGACTCGGGATAGGCTGCGTTCGACATAGGTCGCTCCGATCGATCAGGCCAGTCGCTCGAGCATCGCCGGGGGCAGGTCGATTCCGCTGTCGCGCGCGGCCTTGCCGAGTTCTTCCGCCATCTTTGCGCGCGCCTTCGCGAGCGCGTCGTTCACGGCCTCCGCGATCAAGCGGTTGGCGTAGCTCTGGTCCGAGGCCGATCCGGTCGCGATCCCGCGGAAGACGCTTGGATCGAGCGTGACCGTATCGATGCGGATATCGCAGAACGCCACGGCCTTCACAGCGCCGCCGCCCGCGCTTCCCTCGACCTTGGTGGTCGCGAGCCGCGCGCGGACCTCCTCGACGAGGCCTTGCATCTTGGGGAGGTCCTTGAGCATTCCCGCGAGCTGGCTCGCGGCCTTGAGTTTGTCGAACAACGCTGGCTCCTCGCGGTCTTCCGCGCAAATCGCTCACTCCGCTGACTCGTCACCCTCGGCGCTCGACGGCGACGCTGCGTCTGGATCCTGCTCGACCGGCGCGCTTCGCCGCGTCACCGAAACGATCGACGCGTCAAACAGCTCGGCGGCACGGCGCACAAGCGGATCAGCGCGGACTTCCGCGTCGTCGACCGACGGCGATCGCGGAGGCGGCGCGACGCCCGGCGTCTCGCGCGCCTCGAGCGTGACCCGCACCGGCCGCCCCGCCGCCCGCGACAGCAAGGTGCGCACGGGATCGGGATTGGTGACGAGGTAGCGCCCACCGCCATCGGCGCGCACAGCCACCCGCGCCGCATCACCCGTGAACGAGAGCACCTCGATCTGCGATGTAAGCGCGTGGTCGCGCGGACTCTTCTCCGCGACATCCGCCAGACGCGATATCAGCTCGGCGAGATCCCTCGCGGTTTCCTTCGCGGTGTCCTTCGCGGTGTCCCGCTCGGGCGCAGGCACGGGCGCCGGAAGCGACTTCGGCTCGACCGCTGGAGCGGCACCCCGCTCGGGCGCTCTGTCGGTCGCGCGAGGCGCGGGGCTCACCCCCGCAGCGGTTCGCGCCGCGGGGTCACCTGCTTTTTTTGAGTCGGTTCCCGTCGCGGCCGCACCGCCACCTGCCAGCATGGCGACGCCCGCCGCGAATCTCGAGGAGAGCGAAAGCCGCGCAAGGCACGCGTCGTAGAGCGCCCTCGGCGCACTCGAGGCGCGCGCGTTGCGGCCGGTCGCGTCGCAGAGCGCGATCGCGTGCGCGGCAAACGCCGCATCGGTCGACGAGGCGATCGAGGTCACGCGCTCACGCATCGACTGCGCGACCTCGAGGAGGTCGTCGGCGTCCTTTGCGCCGGCGGTGGCGCAGGCAACGAGGATCCAGCGGAAACGCTCGGCGAGGAGCTCAAGCGCCTGCTCCACGCCGCTGCCACGCTCGAGGAGGCGCGCGCCGTGGCGCAGCGCGTCGGCCGTGTTCTCCGACACGCACGCCTCGACGATGTCGAGCAAAATCTCGTCGTCGGGCAGACCGAAGACCTGCTCGAGCACGGCGGCGTCGACGCGGCCGGTCGAGGCCGCGAGCAACCGGTCGAGGAGCGACAGTCCGTCACGCATCGAGCCGTTCGCAAGACGCGCGACCGCGAGCAGGACATCCTCGGTGACCTCGATCTTCTCGCCCGAGGCGACGGCACCGAGGTGCGCCGCGATCTGCTTGGTCGGGATGTTGCGGAAGTCGAAGCGCTGGCAGCGCGACTGGATCGTCTGCGGCACCTTGTGCGGCTCGGTGGTGCAGAGGATGAACTTCACATGCGACGGCGGCTCCTCCATCGTCTTGAGGAGGGCGTTGAACGCCGGCGTCGTCAGCATGTGGACTTCGTCGATGATGTAGATGCGGTACTTGCCGCGCGACGGGGCGAGGCCCGCGCCCGCGATCAGGTCGCGCGCATCGTCGATGCCGCGGTTCGAGGCGCCGTCGATCTCGATGACATCGAGGTCCTCGCCGCGGAGGATCGCGTCGCCGATCGCGTCGCTCTCGCTGAGCGCGCCGTCGCGGTTGAGCGCCCGCGCAAAGATGCGCGCCATCGAGGTCTTGCCGACGCCGCGGGTGCCGCAGAACAGGTACGCATGGGCGGTCCGGCCTGTCGCGATCGCATTCTGCAGGGTGCGCGCGATCGGCTCCTGACCGACCACCTCGCTGAAGTCCCGCGAGCGATAGCGCCGCGCGAGCACGGTGTAGGGCTTCGCAGATCCGTCGCCGGACGCACCCGCGAGCAGGACTTCACCTGTGCCTGCGCCCGCGCCTGCAGAGGATGTCGCACCTTTCTTCGCCATCGGTGGCTCGTGAAACCGACATGTCTGAAGCCGCAGAAGACGGCCAGGCGACCGTCGGCTCGGACCGAAACGCTTATGGCTGCTGCGGTCAAGCCCTGACCAGGTTCACGGCCGACCCGCCCGCCGGGCCCGGCCGTCTTCTGGGGCTCCAGAGCCGAGATGGTAGCGAAGTTCCACCGCCTGTGCCGTAGAATCGCGGCCGCGGAGGAACCCATGTCGGACCCATCGATCGACCGCCTTTCCGACTCGGCCGAGATGTCGACGAGGTTCACCAATCAACGCCAGCGCAGCACGCGGCTCATCCTGCTTGCCGCGCGCCTCATGTTCATGGCGCTGGTCCTCGCAACTCCCGCGCTCGTCGTGGGAAGCGTCAAGACCGAGTTTCCCGCCACGCTCGTGGTCGGTCTGACGCTCGCGTCGGGTGCGCTCGGACTCATCGTCGTCGTCATCGACTCGATGTCGCCGAACAAGCAGCTCGCGTCGATCTTCGGCATCTACCTCGGCATCTGCCTCGGCCTGATCGGCGCCTATGCGATCGGCACCCTGCTCGACACCATCGTCGCGGCGTGGAGCCTGCAGGACACCGCGCAGATCTACCTCAACCTCACCAAGGTCTCGATCGGCCTGATCCTCTGCTATGTCGCCGTGTCGGTCGTGATGACGACGAAGGACGACTTCCGCCTCGTCATCCCGTACGTCGAGTTCTCGAAGCAGAACCGCGGCGTGCGACCGATGCTCCTCGACACGAGCGCGATCATCGACGGCCGCATCCTCGATCTTGCGCAGTCGGGCGCGATCGACGCGCCGTTCGTCGTGCTCCAGGCGGTGATCGACGAGCTGCAGCGGCTCTCCGACAGCAGCGACAAGGGCAAGCGCGCGCGCGGCCGACGCGGCCTCGACATGATCGCGCGCATGCAGGGCGCGCCGCGCATCGACCTCACGATCGAGGACCTCGGCTTCGAGGGCTCGAATGTCGACCGTGGCCTCGTCGAGGTCGCCAAGCGCAACGCCTACCGCGTGGTCACCACCGATGCGGCGCTGGCGAAGGTCGCCGAGATCGCGGGCGTGCCCGCCGTCAACATCAACAGCCTCGCGGGCTCGCTCCGCGCCCAGATGCTTCCCGGCGATCGCATCGAGGTCGAGCTCAGCAAGCCCGGCGAGAATCCTTCGCAGGGCGTCGGCTACCTCGCCGATGGCACGATGGTGGTGGTCGAGGGCGGTGCCGGCCGGATCGGCGAGACCGTGCACTCGGTCGTCACCAACACGCTCACCACCAACGCCGGACGCATGGTCTTCGCACGCTACGACCCGGGTGATCCCCCGCCGTCCGGATCCCCCGAGAGCATGGCCTCGCAGGCGACGAGCCAGCCGAAGTTCCGCGGCGACGCGCCGCAGCGCGGCAACGATGGAACCGACCCGCGCAATTCGGGTCGCAACCCCCGGCGAAGCTGAGCGCCGCCAAAAAGAACGCGGCGTGCGTCGAAACACCGACGCACACCGCGGAGGAAGAACAAGTTTCAGCCTGGCTTACCGACCGAGCGCGAGGAGCTGCGTGATGAGCTCGTCGGTCGTGGTGATGACACGGCTGGCCGCCGAGTAGCCCGTGCTCGCAAGGATCATGTTGATGAACTCCTGCGAGAGATCGACATTCGACTGCTCGAGCGCGCTGCCGACGAGTCGGCCGGTGCCGAACTCACGCGGGCGGGTGATGAACGCGGCGCCGGAGTTCGGACCGCTTCGATAGAGGTTGTCGCCGGCGTCGACGAGACCTTCGGGGTTCGTGAACTTCGCGATCGCGACCTGCCCGATGGTTCGGGTGAGGCCGTTGGAGAACGATCCGGCGATGCGTCCGTCCTCGGCGATCGAGAAGTTGGAGAGCGTTCCGATCGGCGAACCGTCCTGCGACACCATCGCGAGGTTCGAGGCGGTGTCAGAGAGCGACGACACCGCGTAGGCATCGCTGTTGAAGTCCATGGTGATCGTCAGCGGCGAGTCCGCGCCGTTGTCGCGGATGATGTTGAGCGACTGGCTCGACGCGGCGAGCAGCGAGCCATCGCTGTCGAATGTGAGCTCGCTCAGGCCGACGATTCGGCTCAGCTGGTCGCTGTCGTCCGACTCCGCGATCATCTGCCAGGTGGTGCCGCCCGAGGCGGTGGTCGCCTGCAGGACGAGCGTGATGTCGACCGTCACGGGCGTGCCGAGCGAGTCGTAGACGGTGAAGCTCGTTCGCACGCTCTCGCCGTTCGCGAAGGAACTGCGGTTCAGCGTGATCGGGGTGGATGCGCCGCCGCCCGGGTTCGCCACGGTGAACTCGATCGACTCCGGGCCAAGCTCCTGCACCGAGCCTTCGTTGCCTTCGATCACCACCTGCCCCGCCGCGTTGATCGTCGCGCTGCCGCCGAGGTTCGAGTTCACACCGATGTTCGCGTTGTTCAGGCCGAGCACATCCTCGACGAAGGTGAGGAAGTCACCCATCGTGGTGCCGAAGTCCTGCGCGTTCACATTCGGCGTGGCGCTGAAGGAGAAGGATCGCGGCGCGATGGTCTTGCCGCCCTTCTCGACGCCCGACATCGTGATGACCTTCGGGTTGACGAGCGAGTCGAAGGCGAGCACCGAGCCGCCGAGGCCGTCGGACACATAGATCGAGGTCGTGGTGAGGTCGGTGGTCGCGGTGATGGGCGTGGTGAGCGCCGCGTCGGTGAACATCGCCTGGCCCGTGAAGACCGAGCCCGCCGTCGCCACATTGCCGGCCGCGTTGAGGTTGCCGTTGAAGGTCACGTTGCGCGTCGCCTCGGCGAGCGTCAGCGTTCCGACCGGAATCGAGATCGGCACGAGGTTGCCGTCTTCGATGTTGAACTGCTCGTTCACCGCGAATCCAAGCACGCGCGCGCCCGACTGCGACACGAGGTCGTTGCTCGGGTTGCGCAGGAAGTTTCCGGCGCGCGTGAAGTGCTGCGTGCCCGCGACATCCATGATGAAGAAGCCATCGCCTTCGATCGCGATGTCGGTGTTCACGCCAGTGCCACCGATCGGACCGTTGTTGAAGTTGCGCTGGGTGCTCGCGACCGTGACGCCGAGGCCGATCTGGGCGGGGTTGGTGCCGCCGGTCGTGGTTCCAGGCGCCGAGCCGAGCGAGAACGTGCGGCTGAAGCTCGGCGCGAACGCCATGCGCGTCGACTTGAACGCCGTGGTGTTCACGTTCGAGATGTTGTTACCGATGACGTCGAGACGCCGGGAGTTGGCGACGAGACCCGAGAGACCGGTGAAGAGTGAGGTTGTACTTGCCATGTCGAACTCCTCGTGCGTGGCCGTGACTCAGGCGCTGGCGCGCCGTGCGTTGGCCGGGTTGTCGGAAGAAAGTGATTCAAGCTGCTCCGCGATCCCCAGAGGCGGCAGCGCGCGCGGCCCGGTGGGCAGCGTTGCATAGGTGGCAGTCTCGCCGCGGATCGCGATGGCGGCGTCGACTTCCTCGAAGATGAACTCATCGCGCGACTCGAGCCTTTCAAGGCGACGGGTCGCGACATCGGCGATGTAGGTGCGTCCCTCGGCGACGACCGCCGCGCGGCGCGCGCCACGGCTCTGCGCGAGATCGAGCGCGCGCCCGACCTGCGCGAGGGTGGATGGCTCGAGCGTGCTGCCGTCGGAGACGACCGGGTCGCGACCGCTCTCGATGCCGCCCGACTTCGCGAGCGAGAGAAGCTCGAGGAAGTCGCCGTCCGCCGCCGAGATGCGCGGCTGCGCGGAGCTCTCGCCGGCGGGCCGCACGGCAGGCTCAAGTCGTCGCAGAAGCTGGCGGGGATCGATCGTCATCGCTGGTGGTCGGGGTGGACTCGCGCGTTCCTGGATCAGCCGCCGTTGGAGCCGGTGCCGGTCCCGGTCTGCTGGTCGATGTACTCAACGTTGTCCATGGGAATCACCCAGTTGTTGTTGAGCAGAAGACCGATCTGGTCACCGACGCGCGAGACGCTGGTGACGGTGCCTGCGACGCGGGTGTTCTCGGTGGAGATGCCGCCGACGCGCTTGCCGATGAGGCCGCCCGCGCTCGAAAGCTGGTTCTGGAACACGATCGACTCGAGCTTCTCGCTCATCTGGATGTCACTCTCGATCGAGCGGATCGAGTTGAGCTGCTCGAGCAGCGCGCTCGAGTCGTTCGGCTTGAACGGATCCTGCTGCTGGAGTTCCGTGAAGATGATCTTCATGAACTCCTCGCTCGACATCTCGTTGAAGCGGCTCTTGAGCGGCGGAGGCGATGCGGCGCCGGGGGTGACAGTGAGCTGGCTCATGGTGTGTGTCCTTGCTGCGTGTCCTACGCGTGCTTCTGTCAGACGGCCTTGCGCATCCGTCGCGCGCCATCCTGTGCGCGCTGCGCCTCGAACATGCCGAGGAAGCTGCTGTCCTCGCCGCGACCATCGCGCGAGCCTCGCTCACGACCCTGCTCGCCATCTCGGCGTCCGCGGCTCTCGCCACCGGCTGCATCCTGCCGCCCGCCGCTGCGATCGCCACGGTCGCGGGCATCGGAGCCCGAGCCGTTCTGATCCTGGCGCAGTTCGCCGCCCTGCGAGGCGGTGGCGACGGGAGCGGATTCCGTGCCGCGCCCACCGTGCACCGTCATGCGCTCGACGGCAAGGCCTTGGGATTCGAGTCGTTCACGAAGCATGCCAAGGTTCGCTTCAAGCAAGACCCGTGCCTCGGGGGTGGCGGCGGTGAAGTCGGCAACAACTGCGCCCTGCGAGATCTGGAGTTCGATGCGCAGCTGCCCGAGCGCAGGCGGCTCGAGGCGCATGGTGATCGCGCCACCGCGCTGATTCGAGAGAATGTCGATGCCCTTCGCGGCGAGTCTGCCTGTCGGCGCTGGGTCGAGCGACGGACGCGCAAGGTCTGCCGCAGGATCGCCCATCGCTGCCGACATCACCGAGCCATCGCTGGACATCGGCAGCGTCATCGTGGACTGCGCCGGGTTCGAACCGATCGGCGTGGCGGTGCTGGTGTCGCTTGATCTCGCCTCGATGCTCAGGATCCCCTGCTCGAGCGAGTTCATCACGCGGTCGCGTGCGACGGTGGCCTCGACCTCGGAGAGGCGGCCGGCCACGGCATCGGCCGCGTTCGCGCTGTTCGTGGCGTCGACCTGGTCGGCGACCTGCGCAGCCGCAGCGAGCGCCTGCTCGGCGCGCGTGGCCGCGACGGTCCTGGCGTCTGCAGCGGCAGCCGCTGCGTTTGCGCGCTGGTCCTGTGACGAACCGCCCTGAGCGCCAGCCTGATTGTCCGACTGGTTGCCCGACTGGTTGCCAGACTGGTTGCCCGCCTGGTTCCCAGACTGGTTTCCAGCCCCGTCACCGCTCGTGCCGGCGCGTGCGTCTGGCGCTGCGCTCATCGATTGCGTGGCGCCGGAGGGCGACGACGGCGCCGCAGGATCCTGCCGGGATTCAACGGCGGGCCGCGCCGTCTCCCGTGCGCCCGCCTGCATCGCGGCTTCCGTTCGGCGTGCATCAGCGATGCTCGGCGTCGAACCAGCGTCCAACCGCGACCCAGCGACCTGACCCTGCATCTCGGGCAGCGCCGTGCCGCGCATCATCGAGTGGGAGTCGATCTCCTCGGGCACGCCGGCAGCGTTCATGGCTGAGGCCTGGCGCGCTGCAGCGGCCTCGCGCGCTCGGGTGGCCGCGCGCATCGCGTCCGCATCGGCGTCGGCGGAGATTCCGGCGAGCGCGTCGACCTCCGATCCGGTGTCGATCTGCGCGGAAGGAAGCGTCATCACCACCGCGGGCGCGGCGGGCACCGCGATCACGGTCGCCATCGTTTCCTGCGCCGTGCCCGTGTCGGGAGTCGTCTCTTCCGAGCGCGGATTCTCCGTATCGATCGGCTGCTCTGTGGCGCCGCCCTCGTGGGCGCCGTTGCCGCCGACACCGGTCTCGTCGCGGGGGCCTCCGCTCTCGGAGTCATCCGTCGCGGTCCGGCCATCGGCATCCGACGGACGCGCAGCGACAGCCTGGTCGTTCAGCGACTCGCCCTGCGCGGGCGCGGCGGTTCCTTCGTTGGGTTGCTCGGTCGCGGGCGCTGCGCTCGCGGACCCAAGGTCACGCCCCAGTACTTCCCGGAAGCTTGACCGGTCCGTTCGGGGTCGGTCCAGCGGGCTTGCCGGCTGGGGTGACGGGGTTCGCGCGGGCAGAATCGGCTGCAGACTCGGCAGAATTGACGCCATTTGGTACTCCTGCGTTGATCTCGCTCTCGAGACCAAGCTGTCGCAGGCGTTCAAGCAAATCCGTCGCCACCTTCGCCTCGCCCTCGCCCTTGAAGGCCTTGAGGAGCGCGGCGGACTTGGCCGGATTCATGGCGTCGAGGTAGGCCACGGCCTGATCCTCGCGGTCCGACTTCACCAGCTCGAGGATCCACTCCTTGCCCTGCTTGGCAGGCGCCGCCTCGAGGAGCCGCACAGCCTTGCGGAACTGCTCCTTCGTCTGTCGCTCCTTCTCCTCGGCGATCGAGGTCTCCCAATCGGTCTGGCGCTTGGCAAGCGCTTCCTCGCGCTCGGTCACGCCACGCTCGCGGCTCGAGAGGTCATCGAGCAGCCGTCGCTGTTCGTCCTGAAGGCTGCGCACCGCGAGCGCAGCGCGCTGCTGGAAGCGCTCCGCCGAGACGATCTGCTCGGTGCGGGGCATCGGGGTCTCGAGCAGGCGCTTCTGCTCCTCGACGAGCTTCACCTGCTCCGCGGACTTCGTCTCGGTCTCGGCGATCGATGCCTGCTCCTGAGCGATGGTGGGATGGAAGATCTCGCGGACGCGCTTGAGCCGCTCGCCGTTGACGCGATCGCTTGCGACCAGCCATCCGATGAATCCAACGACGGCGAGCAGATTGGCGATCGCAAGGATCTTGATGAGCTTCATCATGCGGCACCTCGTTCTTCTGTCTGCGCGCTCTCGAGTCGCGCGCGACGATCCATCTCCTGGGCGAATTCATCGAGTTGATCACGCTCGCGACGGGCCTCGACCGCCAGGAATGCAGCGAGGCGCTGCTCGCGCAGGATCTCGAGCGCGCGCCGCGCCTGGGCCGCCTCGACGAGATCCTGCTTGGCGCGGACGAGACTCTTCTCCATGCCCGCGATCTCAAGCACGGTTCGCTGCGCCTTTCGCAGAAGCCCGAGGCTCGCGCCAGCCTGATGGCGCAGCGCGACCGGATCGATGTCGCCGACGAGCTGGCGACGCCATTCGTCACGACCGGCGCTGATCTCCCGCTGGCGGTCACGCAACGAGTCCTCGAGCGCGCGACGGTGACCCTCGAGCTTCGCGAGCACGAGACGGCGGGCCTCCTCCTCCTTGAGGCGGCGGTCGAGCAGTCGGGCGAGCGTGAATCGGAATCGGGCCATGGCGGGGCTTGGTCGATCGACCTAGGTTGCTATCTGGATATCGGCGCGGCGCCTGACGGTCTTGCGGGCGCGCCCCCCTGTCCTGGCGGTCGCTTGCCCGCACTTTCCGCAGAAAGCGAAAGTTCGATCAGCCCGCGCAGCGTGAACGGGAGCTCGCAGCGTTCATGGGAGCCCTGGCGGAGGAACTTCTCGAGCACCGGCTTGAGCGCGATCGCTGCATCGATCTCGGGGTTCGAGCCGCGCGCATAGGCGCCGATCTGGATGAGTTCCTCGGCTTCCTTGTACGCCGAGAGCAGGCGCGACATATGGCGACGCGCCTTCAGGTGGTTCTGGTCGGAGATCTGGTCGGCGACGCGCGAGATCGAGGCGAGGATGTCGATCGCCGGGAAGTGCGCGCGCTCGGCGAGTTTGCGCGAAAGCACGATGTGGCCGTCGAGGATGCCCTTCGCGGCGTCGGCGATCGGCTCGGTCATGTCGTCGCCCTCGACGAGCACGGTGTAGAAGCCCGTGATCGAGCCACCGCCAGCGAGGGCGCCCGCACGCTCGAGGAGCCTCGGCAGCATCGAGAACACGCTCGGCGTGAAGCCCTTCGTCGCGGGCGCCTCGCCCGCCGAGAGACCGATCTGCCGCTGTGCTTGCGCAAAGCGCGTGATCGAATCGAGCATGAGCAGGACATCGAGCCCGTGATCGCGGAAATACTCGGCGACGCTGCACGCGACGGTCGCTGCGCGCACGCGCATCAACGGACTCTCGTCGCCCGTGGCGACGACCACAACCGAGTTCTTGAGACCTTCCTCGCCCAGCACATGCTCGAGGAACTCAGGCACCTCGCGGCCACGCTCGCCGATCAGGCCGATGACATTGACATGCGCGCTCGTCCCGCGCGCGATCGAGCCCAGCAGCGTCGACTTTCCGACGCCAGGACCCGCGAAGATTCCCATGCGCTGGCCTTTGCCGATCGTCAGCATCGAGTCGATCGCACGGACGCCCGTCGGCAGCACATCGCGGATCACGCCGCGCGTGAGCGGGCTCGTGCGCGGCGGCCACATCGGCTGCGGCGAACCAGGCGGAATGTCGCCCTTCCCGTCGATCGGCCGTCCCAGCGCGTCGACCACGCGGCCAAGCCACCATTCGCTGACACCGATGGTCGAATAGGGTTGCTCGCCGATCACGGTCGCGCCTGTGGCAACGCCGTCCGCCTCGGCGAGCAGCATCACGAGGGCGCGCGTGCCGTCGAACCCAACGACTTCTCCACGCGGCCAATCGCTGCGGTTGGGAACCGACACGCGGACCAGCGAGCCAACCGGAAGCGGCAGCTGCTCGACGGCGAGAACGAGTCCCTTGACCGCACGCACGGTTCCGGCGATCTCCCGGGGCTCGATCGCGCGCACGGCCTGCTTCATGGAGGCAAGCCTCATGTGGTCGCCCCCGGTTCGTCGCCCGCAGGTGCGTCGGGCGCGTCGGGCGTCTCGGGCGCTTCGGTCGTTTCGGGCGCAGCCGCCGTCTCGGAAGTCGCGCCGGCGTCGGGCGCGGAGGCCGAGGGTTGGGCCGATTCCGCAGATTGCATCGACGCAGCCGACGCAACGGTGGCGAGCGGATCCGAGGCAGGCTCGGCCACAGGCGCCGCCGTGCCCACGATGCCTTCCCGCGTGCGGCGGAACAGCGTCTCCATGCGCGCGTCGATGGTGCCCTCGCTCGAGCGGATGAAGCAGCCGCCGCGCGTGATGCCCGCACGCGGCCGCAGCGAGACCTCCGCCTCGGGCGGAAGCGCCGCGCACAGGTTCGGCAGCGCCTCGCGCACCGCCGCCTCGTCCTCGGGCGCGATCTCGATCGAGACGCGCGTCGCGCGCGCGAAGAGCGCCACCGCCTGCTCGACCTGGCGCACCACCGCCGTGGAATCGCAGCGCACGTGCTCGCGCAC
>JBEAUK010000095.1:0-10376 GCA_041161465.1 Planctomycetota bacterium
TGGATTCACTCCAAGGCCCGACCGCCAGAGGGAGCGGCCGCATCCGCGACCGCTCAGGTCACGCGCACCAGGCGGGCCTTGGATTCACTCCAAGGCCCGACCGCCAGAGGGAGCGGCCGCAGCCGCGACCGCTCAAACTCAGTCATGCCGCAGCGCGACGATCGGATCCTTCCGGCTCGCGACGATCGCGGGGTAGATGCCGAAGATCAGTCCGACTCCGGCGGCGACCACGAAGCTCACCACGATCGACCAGACCGTCACGCTCGGCTCGAGCGTGAGTCGGCCATCGAAGGCGCCCTGCAGGAAGGGCAGTCGCACGAGCAGCTCCACGAGAGGCCGCAGGCCCATCGAGATGCCCACGCCGAGCAGAATGCCGATCACGCCGCCGAGCGCGCTCAGCGCGCCTGTCTCGACGAGGAACTGCAGCACGATGTGGCGCCGCGTCGCGCCGAGCGCGCGGCGGATGCCGATCTCCCGCGTCCGCTCGGTCACGCTCGCGAGCATGATGTTCATGATGCCGATGCCGCCGACGAGCAGCGAGATCGCCGCGACCACCACGAGCATCACATTCCACACCATCAGCTGCCGCTTTGCGTTCTCGAGGAGTTCCCACGGCACGATCAGCTGGACATCGGTGAGCCCCGGGTGACCCGTCTCGATCACGCGCCGCACCCGCTCCGCGAGCGGCACGACCGAATCGGTGTCGGGCGCCACCACATAGAGCTCCGACAGCTCGATGTTCTCGCCGCTGAAGGAGCCCGACTGGCGCCGCATGACATTGTCGCCGAACTGCGACTCCGCGGTCGTGATCGGGATGTGGATGTCCTTGTTGAGGTCGCGGCCGACGAGCGCCGATCCGCGGCCGCCCGCGAGGCCGACGGGCTCGAGCACGCCGATCACGCGGAACACCGTGTTGTCGACCTTGATGGTCGCGCCGATCGGGTCGCGGAGCCTGAAGAACTGCTTGGCGATCTCGCTGCCGATGATGCAGACGGGTGCGCGCGAGGAGAGATCCTCGTCGCTCAGGTACCGGCTGCGCGGCTCGAGCCGAAGCCGTGCGACCTCGAGAAGCTCGGGCGTCGTGCCGAAGACCTGGCTCGTGATGCGCTGGTTCTCGTAGGAGACATCCGAGCCGACCGCCTTGAGGGGCACGACCGACACCGCGTCGGGAAGCGCGGTCTGCATGCGGCGCAGGTCCTGGCGCAGCAGGCCGTATGCGACGAAGAAGGTGCGCGCCTGACCGGAGTTCGCGGCTTCGGGCGGCTTCGAGGAGCGCACGATGATGTTCGTTGCGCCGAGCGCCGCCACCTCGCGGAGCGCGCCGATCTTGTTGCCCTCGCCGACCGCGACGACGACGATGACGGCGGCCACGCCGAGGATGATGCCAAGGCTCGTCAGCGTCGACCGCAGCTTGTGAAGCCGCAGGTTGCGCAGGCCGAGGCGAAAGATCTCCAGGAAGAATCCGATGGGCATGGCGAACTCGTCCGCGGTTTCCGCGGAGTCCGCGATGGTATCCTCTGCGCGTGGACGCAGACGCACCAGAACCGACGATCAGGCTCGGCGCAGAGCGCGAGGCCGAGCAGGCGTGGATCTGGCACGCGTCGATCGACGCGCCAGAAGGCTCGACCCTGCACGAATTGCGGCTTTCCTGGGCGGATTACAACGTGTTCTGCCCCGATGGAACCCGAACCCCGGCCGATGTGGGGCGTGCGGTGCTGTCGTACTTCGCGGCGCATCGGGCGGACTTTCCGCTGCGCGAGCGGCTCGACGCGGCCATGGCCCGCATGCGTTTCGCGAATGCAGACAAGGACATCGCTGCCCGCCTCGGGGCCTGAGCGCGTCATCTCGCGACGCGGCGCCAGATCTCGACATCGCCCTGGCTCCAGTCGGCCCATCCATCGAGCCGGTGCGTTCGGTCGAAGTCGCGATCGAGTCTCGCGAAGGTCTCCGCGGACATCCGTTCTGGATAGAGCACCACGATGAACATCGGATTCTCGCGCTTGACCACGGCGTCGAGATCCTTGCCGAGGAAGCCGGTGCTCGTCGCCTCAAAGCCCGACAGTCGCGCGTAGAAGCCGACCGCGTTGTCGGGGAGGCCGACCGTCGCAACGCCGTCCGTGGGCGTGCGGAGGTCTGCGACGATCTCGACCGCGCCGCGGATCGGTTGCTTCTCGTGGTAGTAGGCGAGCGATGCGACGGAGTCGGCGACGAACAAGAGGAGCACCGCAGCGCTCCAGGCGCGTTTGGGCAGCGCGTCGAGCGCAATCGCCATGGCCACGAGCCCGATCGGGACGGCGAAGAGCGTGAAGCGTGCGTAGGTCCACGAGCCGAGGAGCGGAGGCAGCGCAAGCGCGAGGAGCAGCCCGACGGCGAACGGGGCGAGGACCTGCCGTGCGGGGGCGAGGGCTGCGTCGCCATCGCGTGCACGCAGGATGCGGAGGAGACCCACGACCGCGAGTGCCGTCAGCGCGGGCGCGGGCGTGAGGAACCATCGGCTCCACGAGAGCGCGACGCCCGTCAGCGTCTCGTAGCCTTCGCGCGAGAACACGCTCGGCTGCGCTGCATCGGTACGCGCGTAGTCGCCGCGCGTCGCGAGGACATCGCCGACGAGCGGCGAGAGCAGCACCGTCGCAAGCACGCCCGAGAGCAGCGCGGCCACCGCGAGGCGTCGGTCGCGCACGAGGCCGATCGCCCCGGCCGCAAACGGCAGCAGAATCGCCACGGGATGCGCCCACGCCGCGAAGGCGCACGCGACCGCGAACAGCGCGTATCCGCCGCGCGCACCCGTGCGTGCTGCACGCGCGAGCCCGAGCGCTGCGGTCGTCGCGCCGAGGATGACGAACGAATAGCCGCGCGCCTCCGCGCTCTCGAGGACCGCGATCGGTGCGAATGTCGCGACCAGTGCGAGCGCGTTCCCGAGCCGCGTGTCGCGCAGCGCGATGCCAAGGGCGAATGCCACTGGAATCGTGGCCACGCCTGCGACGATCGCGGGAAGGCGCACGACGAACTCCGCGACCGAGCCGACGAGCGTGACCGAGAGCCACACCGCGAGGGTCATCGGGACATGGTTCGTCGGCACCGCGTAGGAGCCGAACGCAACGCCTGGCCCCTCGAGCGCGAACGAGAGCAGTGCTGAGATCTCGTCGTACCAGAGGCTCTGCGAGGCGAGCGCCACGCGGAGGACGGCGCCGATCGCGATCCACAGGAGCAGTTGCAGGGGAAGCGTGCGATCCACCGCCGTGGCGGATGCGTCCGTTGTCCCGGCCTCGCGGCCTCGGCAGAGCCGCGTCAGCCACCACACGAGCGCCGGAATCGCGGCCGCCCCGATCGCGAGCGCGATGCGGAAGAACTCGGCGCCACGCGTGGTCGCCTCAGGGATCGCGCCGCCAAGTCGTTCGACGCGCTGCGGATGGGCGAAGGCCTCCGCGAAGGTTGCCGTCGGCACGAACGCAAGCGCCGCGCACGCGAGCCCGACCGCATACGCCGCGAGGAGCAGCGGGTCGCGCAACGGCGTCGGTGGGGAGGCGGGGCTCGTCACGAGGTCATCTCAAACGCGCTTCGGGCGCTCGTCAATGGAGTCGGGAATCGGCGTCTCGATCGAGCCGGCGTTGAGCCGCACCGCGAGCGTCGACGAGATCAGCGGAATGGCGCGCAGCACCTCGACATGCACGAACGGCAGCAGCAAGAGCGCGGCGACGCGCGCGCCGGTCGAGACCGCGAACACGAGCGAGTAGGTCGAGGGATCGGGGTTGTCGCCGAGCAGCGCGGCTCCGAGGAGCGATCCGCCCGCCATCGCGAGCGAGTTCAGGAAGAAGTAGCCCGTCATCACGCTCGTGCGTTCGTTCGAGGGGATCGTCTCGAGGAAGAGGAGGAACGCCGCGAGTTCCCATGCGCCCTGCAGCACGCCGCTCACGGCCTGGATCGCGAACATGCCGGGCACCGAGGCGACCCAGATCCACGGCAGGATCATGAACGCGGTGCCGACCGCGCCGATCGCAAGCAGGCTGCGGGCGCCGCGCGACTTCGCGTACATGCCGAGGAACGGCAGCGCGATGCTCTTCGCCGCGAAGCTGGCGCCGATCAGCCCGAGATAGAGCGCCGGCGAGACATCCAGCTGCTTGAGGAGGAACGGGTTGAGGAACGGCTGCCCCATCTGCACCGCGATCTGCATCGTGATGAGGAGCGCGAGCAGCCGCGCGTCTGCGCGTCGCCAGAACGCGGTGACGAAGTGCCAGAGGGGAACCCCGCGGTGCTCGGGCCACTCGGGAGGGTCGCGCTGCTGCTTGAGATACGGAATGCTCGCGGCGCGCGCGCCGGCGGCGAGCACGAAGAGCGCCGCGAAGCCCGCGAGCTCCCACCGCGTCCCGTCGGTCGATTGGAGGATGACGCCCGCGATGATGAGCGCCGCGAGCAGCGTCGCCTGGCAGAGCCGGCTGCGGATCCCGAAGTAGCGGGGGCGGATCGACGATGGGAAGCAGAGCCCGATCCAGGTGTTCCAGACGCCGCCCGCGCCGAGCGCCGCTGTCCAGTAGATGCCCGCGACGATGAAGAGCACCCACATCGGCAGCGCGCCGATGATCGCGCCGACGATCATCGGGATGAAGCTCGCAACCTGCAGGATCGCGCAGGTCTGGATCCAGCGCGACGGGCTCTTGACCCGCGCGGCGAGGATCGGCGCGAAGAGCTGCAGCGTCGCCCCCACGAGCGGCGGCACCGATGCGACGAGCCCACCGATCTTGTCGCTCGACCCGAGCGCGATCGCGAACATCGCGAAGTAGGTCTCGCCCGTCCCGACCATGAACGAATAGGTCATCCCGTCGCCCGTGCAGGCGTGGAGATCGGAGCGAAGCGCAGAATCCTTGCGAAAGCGAGCCATCCGTGTGCGCGGAGCGTATCACCGCCGCGCACGCGCGGAGCCGCTCACTCCGCCGCAGGCGGCGGGATCGGACTCGGATAGCCGTTGATCGCGCGATGGACGAAGTCGGGCGCGAGGATGACGAGCTTGTTGTCCTTCATCTGGATCGAGGCCCATCGGCCCTTCACGAACACCTGCGCGTCGGCAGGGTCGAAGTTGGCCGTCGCCTGCGTGTTCGGGCTCTTTCTGCCCGAGCCTCCGCGACCCGCGCCGTTTCCGGAGGGCGTCGTGTGCTGCCTCGGCACCATCCTGCCGGTCGCCTCGTCGAAGCGCATTTCCGGCTCGGGAAGGAACGCGTCGGGCTCGCAGTGCGTGACGATCATCCGCGCGACTTCGCCGATCACCTCGTCGGAGGTGCGACGCTGCAATTCGCGCGGAGCTCCGCCGGGCGACATTGGCGCTTCCCAGTCCGGCGGATCGATCGCGAGATCCGAGGTGTCGTAGAAGCGCGCCTCTCGCGCCTCCTGCCGCGCGAGGTGGGCGCGCGGTCCGACTTCGATCACCCCGTTGTGGAGCTGCCAGGTGCCTTCCTTGCCGGCGAACGCGAGCAGCGCCTCGAGCGCAGCACGGCCGTCGACTTCGCGAAGCGACAGCGATACGAGCTGCTCGCCGTCGAAGCCCGGGCGTTGGGTCTTGCCCGACGGATCGGCGAGGAACACCGTCATGTTCAGTCCGAGCTCGCGTCGGAGCGCGCGGAGCGCCTCGCGCAGCGTGACCTCCTCGAACTCAAGCGTCACCTTCGAGAAGAGCAGTCGTCCGACCTGCTCGCGGCCGCGGTCCTCCACGGTCTCCACCGGCGGAGCATCGGCTGCACGCGTCTTGACCCACTCGTTGCGGATCTCGATCACCTGGTTGAGGAGACGGTCCGACTTCCTCGATGCAGGCGTGGCGGCGGGGGCTGCAGACGGCTGGATCGGCGTCGCCGCGGGTGCGGGCGTCGCAGGCGGGCTCTGCTTGCCGTCGTCCGCCAGGGTGGCGCCGGCGACCAGCGAGGACAGCGCGATTCCAATCAACACGACATCGTTCCGCATGGCGAGCAGCCTCCGGGGGTGTCTGCATCAACGAGGCTGCCGCATCGGCGGCGGCTGCGTTCGGTCGATCAAGGCTTCGGCGCAGCCGGCTTGCCGCGATCGGATCCCTTGCCCGCGTCTCCCGGCTTGGCCGGAGGAGTGGTTCCTGGGTCCTTCACGATCGGCGAGCCAGTCGTTCCACCGTTGTTGCCGACAGCGCCCTGCACCGGCACGCCGCGGAGCGTCACATTGTCAACCACGGAGAAGCTGGTGGTGAAGGTCACGTAGCGACGCTCCACGCCGACCGTGTCCGCGCTGGCCGACGACGAGGTCGTGGCGCGCAGCGGGCGCTTCGGTGCGAAGGGGTAGCCGTCGATCTGGCGGTGGATGAAGTCAGGGGCTCGGATGATGAGAACGCCCTGGTAGTAGCGCATGCTCGCAGCGTCGCCACCGTTGTCGGTCCACGCCTCGGGCTCGCACTGATCCTTGATGATGTCCATGAGCTGCTCGGACTTCTCGTCCTCGCTCTTGCGCTCCGGCTCTTCGCCGGGATCGCCGATGATGCCGCCGCCGCCGCCGGAGCCGCCGGAGCCGCCGCCGCCACCGCCGAAACCGCCGCCACCACCACCAAAGCCACCGCCGCCACCGCCGAATCCGCCGCCGCTGCCACCACCCTGGCCACCCTGCTGGTTGCCCTGCGAAAGCGCAGCGCTCAGGTTGAAGTCAGGCGCGTTGTCGAAGTAGGTCGGTTCGAAGAGAAGGTCGCGCACGGGATACATGCGCAGTTCGCGCGCGGCAGGAACCGAGAGCGCGCCCTTGGTGCCCGCCTCGATGAAGCCGTCGCGCAGCTGCCAGGTGCAGGGCTCCTCGGTGCTGCACATCTCGAGCATCCGCTCGAGCACGGTGATCGCCGGTGCGCGATCGACCTGGAGCGAGATCTCGAGCTCGGGATCGATGTTGCTCGATGCGCCCGAGCCGCGGTCGCCCTCGAAGCGGACGACGAGAGGCACGCCGAGCTCGCTGGCGATGTACTCAAACGCGGTGCGCGCGGTGGTCTTGTCGAAGTTCACCGAGATGTCGGTGTAGAGGAGCGCGCCGAGGAGCGAGGCCCGGCCAGTGTCCTGCGCGCGCTCTTCGCGTCGCTGCTCGGCCACGCCGCGGAGGCGTTCGGACAGTCCTTGAGCCGCTGCACCCGAGGTGACGAACGACGCGCCGCCAGAGGCGAGAGCGAGGAGGACGATCGAAGCGGGCTTCAGGTTCATGGCTGCTCCGTGCAGGTGTTGGCTGCCGTTGCTCCGCGCGGGCCTCGGGAGTCGAGCCCATCGGGAACACGGTGAATATACGACGAAGAAGTATCGCCATTTCCTACGCGGGAGTCGAATTTCCCGCAGGAACAAGGTTCAGGATGCCCTTCAGGGGGTCTTCCCGTCCGCATTCGTGGCAAATCGGGAGGCATTTTCCGAGACCGCGAGCGCCAGGAGCAGGCCAGCCGCGGTGGGGCCGGGCGGGCAGTCGTCGCTCGAAAGGTCGCCGCGGACGAGGCCGCGGAGGGCGGAAGGGTTGCGGAACCCTCCAACCCATGGGTCGTCGGCGACATGCTGGGCGAGGAAACGGGCGAAGAGGCGCCCAGAGGCCAGCCGCGCGTCGCGTCCGTCGGTCGAGAGCTGCCGCTCGACGAGGGCTAGCGCGGTGGCGAGCGGAAGGCATTGGGTATCGGGCATGCCTCCCGAGGTATCGGGAAGCAGCAGGCCGCCCTCAAGGTCGGTCGAGAGCGCGGAGAACTCGGGCTCGGTCGGTCGGATCTGGAGCGAGCGGGCAAGCGTCGAGAACTCGCCGAAGAGCGCTGCGAGCTCGATGCGTCGGTCGGCGTCGAGCTTGGGATCGGTCGCAACGAACGCGAGCGGCATCGCAGCGTCGACGAGCCGCGCACGCGAGCCTGCGTGGCGCTCGAGGAGTTCGCGCACGATCTCCGCGGCACGCACCGCCTCGGCGTCGCCACCCGAGGCAAGAAGCGCGCCCGCGATGAGCGAGGCGAGGACGGGATCCTGGAGGGCCGGGTCCTGCGCGGCTGCCGCGCCGAGGGCCACCACGCGCGAGCCAAGCCGCGCGCGCAGGGCGGCGTCTGCGTGCGTCCGGGCTGCAAGCGCAAGCAGGCAATCGACGGCGGCGTCGCGATCCGTGGGCTCGACCGCCTCGAGCGAGCGGATCAGCGCATCCGCCTGCGATTGCGCCCGCGCGCGGGTCGACTCGGGAATCTCGGTCGATCGGGCTGCCGTGGCAAGCGCCAGCGCGCCGAGCGCCGAGTCGCGAGTCGTCGCGAACGGAGGCGCGTAGGTGTCAGCGGTGGGGTTGAGTGTCCCGAGCAGCGCAACGCCCTTCGAGGAGTCGGCTGGGTCGCGCGCAACGACCTGCCCCGCCAGGCGCGAGGCCAGTTGCGCCGACATCGCCCGCAGCCGCCCCGCGGAGAGCTCGAAGGTCTCGATCACGCGGCCGGCGCGGGTGACGGTCGACGGCGCGGCGGCGGGGGAGTCGGCGCGAAGTCGGATGGTGTCGAAGCGCCCAAGCGAAACGCGCTCCTCCGCGGCGAAAGCGTTGAGATCCTTGACCGGAAGCCCTGCCTCGAGCAGCAGGGCCGTGATGGCGCGATCGGGTCGGGCGGCGATGTCGGCGGCGAGCAATCGGCTCGGATACGCGCGATAGCACCGCTCGGCGCGCAGGAGCGCGATGCCCTCGTCGCCGGCGGCGACTCGAAGCGACGCCTCGGCGATCGTGCGGCCGATCAGTGGTCGTACCGGACCGGCGAGTTCGACCTCGAGCGAGAGCCGGCCGGTGACCTTGTCCCCGACAGCCGCGCGAACCGAAGCGATGGTGTTGTCCGAAAGCGCCTTGGCGACGGCACGCCCCACCGCACGCCGGAGCAGGAGGGCCTGATCGTCGGCAGCCGCTCCGGTTGCCGTCGGCGTGGGCAGCGCCGCTTCGCCGGCGGCGACGAGGCGGCCATCGAGCCGCAGCAGCACGCAGGCCGCTGTGACGCCGCTGAGCGGAACACGCGCGAGCGGCGAGTCTTCGGAAGGCAACGCATCGGCATCAAGCCATGCGCGCGCCGCGAGATACGCCGCGAGGGCATCGGTCTCCGAAGGCCGCTGCGTCGCCGCCGACGCCTGCCCCGCCTGCGCCTGCGGAGGTGTTGCATCAACAGGCGCACCGGGTGTTGCAGCCGTGGCAGGAATGCAACACATCGCGGCTGCGGCCGCACTGGCAATCGTGGCGCGCGAAAGCAAGTGAATTCGGCGCTTTCGTTGGCGCGTCGGCTGAACAGGTGGCATACTCTCGCCAGAACGCGCGGGAGTCGTATCCCGCCGTGTCGGAATCAGCCGCAAGATCTGAACCAGCATGCTTCTCACAGCGCTCCTTGCTCCTATCGATGACCGCAGGAAGATCCTTCTGCTTTCGATCTTCGCATTCATCGCGCTCTGCTGACGCGCCGCTGCACGCCTCGTTCATCGTACTCCGCCCGCCTCCGGCCAGACACCGGAGGCGTGTTGTTTCTGGCGTGCAACACGGTTGAAAACGCACGCGGCCGGCAGTGGATGCTGCCGGCCGCGCGTTCAGGTGTTGATGTGCAGGGCGCTTCGGATCAGAACTCGAACTTGTCCGAGCCCATCGCGCCGTGGCTGTCGAGGCCGCCACGCGCAGGAGCGCGGCCGCCGCGAGCCGGACGGTCGAACTCCTCGGTGCGAGCCTCGGTGCCCGTGCCGCCCCACTGGGCGCGCTTGAGCGAGAGGCCGATCTTGCGATCGTCGGTGTCGACGCGGAGGATCTTGACTTCGACCTCCTGGCCGACCTTGACCACATCCTGCGGGTTCTCGACCTTGGAGTCGCTGAGCTCGCTGATGTGGAGAAGACCCTCGAGGCCTTCCTCGAGCTCGACGAACACGCCGAAGTTGGTGATCTTCGTGATCGTGCCCTTGACGATCATGCCCGGGCGGTAGGCCGACGGGATCGCCTCGACCCACGGATCCTCGGTGAGCTGCTTCACGCCGAGGCCGACGCGCTGCTTCTCCTGGTCGACGTCGATGACGACGCACTTGACCACGTCGCCCGTCTTGTAGAGCTCGTTCGGGTGGGCGACCTTCTTCGTCCAGCTGATGTCGCTGACGTGGAGGAGGCCGTCGATGCCCGGCTCGATCTCGATGAACGCGCCGTAGTTGGCGAGGTTGCGGACCTTGCCCTCGATGATCGTGCCCACGGGGTACTTCTCGGCGACGAGATCCCACGGGTTGACCTCGGTCTGCTTGACGCCGAGCGAGATCTCGAGCTTCTCCTTGTTGATGTCGAGCACGACGACGTCGATGTCCTGGCCGACCTGCACGAGCTCGCTCGGGTGGTTGACGCGGCGGGTCCACGACATCTCGCTGATGTGCACGAGGCCCTCGATGCCCTCCTCGAGC